>DDSQ01000134.1:2043-59469 GCA_002343845.1 Planctomycetes bacterium UBA2386
CCGCATCGCCGCGTCGGGCGAGCCGGTTCGGGCGCTGATCCAGAGACCGACCGCGACGTACTGGGCGAGCATCGCCAGGAGGACCAGATAGAGCCGACCGATCTCGCTCCAGAGACCGATGCCTCCCATCGCGTAACAGGCGGCGACTGCCGGCAGGCTGAGGATCAGCAGCATCGAGACGAACGTAAAGACGCCGATGAACTTGCCGATGTAGATCGCCAGCGGCGAGAGCGGGGAATTGAACAGCAGGGCGAGCGTCCCCTTGTTCCGCTCCTTGACGATCGATGCCGCCGGAAATGCCGGGACGAACAGCAGCAGCGACGTCAGCAGACCGTAACCGAAGACGCGAAAGACGTCGAACGAGCGGGCGCCGCTCAGGCCGACGCGCGCATCGGTCGGCCAGCGGAGCATCACCAGCCCGACGAAGGTCGCGGCGAGGGCGATCTGCACGCCGAGTGCTCGGCGCGACGTGACGAGACCGACCAGCTCGCGCTGGATGATCGGATTCGCAACCGATTCAGACATGAGTCACGCTCCGTTTCGCATCCGCCTTGGAGCTCGGCTCGGTCACCGACAGATAGGCGTCTTCGAGATCGGTCTGGATCTCGCGCAGCTGCGAGAAGCGGACGCCGGCACCGATCAGCTTCGACGCCAGCTCGTGCCACTCGTCCTCGCGGCGCGACGTTCGGACCTGCACCGTCCGCTCCGATTCCGAGCGGACGACTTCGGACCCCGGACCGGCGAACTCGCCGAGGATCGCGGCGGCCGCGTCGACCTGATCGGCCGAGTTGAGCTGGATCTCGAGCAGGCGCGCCTGGGTGACCGTCTTCATGATCTCGGCCAGCGTGCCGGCGGCGCGGAGTCCACCGCCGCTGAGGATGGCGACCCGATCGCAGATCCGCGCCAGCTCCGGCAGGATGTGGCTGGTGACGATCAGCGTCTTGCCCATGCCGGCCAGGCGGAGCAGCAACTCGCGCATCTCGACGCGAGCCTTCGGATCGAGACCGTTGGCCGGTTCGTCGAAGATCAGCACTTCGGGATCGTGCAGCAGGGCCTGCGCCATGCCGACGCGCTGCTTCTGGCCCTTGCTGCAGGTGCCGATCGGCTTGTCGAGCAGTTCCTCGAGCGCGCACTCCTTGGTGACGAAGGCGATTCGCTCCGTCAGCTGCGCGCGGTTCATGCCGCGCGCCTCACCGAAGAACGTCAGCAATTCGCGCGGCGTCATCTCCGGATAGAGCGGCCCGTTCTCCGGCAGGTAGCCGAGCTTCTGCGCGGCGCGCACGCGGTCCTGCACGACGTCGATGCCGCACAGCCGCGCCTGGCCGCCCGACGGCGACAGGTAGCCGGTCAGCACCTTCATCGTCGTCGACTTGCCGGCGCCGTTCGGCCCGAGGAAGGCGACGACTTCGCCGCGGCGGATCGTGAACGTCAGACGATCGACGGCAACGAACGACCCGTAGTGCTTGCTCAGGTCGACGGCCTCGATCATTGGCTCTCGGTCGGTCATGGATCGATGCAGGGGGTGGTTCTCGGTGGCGGTCAGGGTCGGCGACGCGCGCGCAGGGCGCGCCGGCCGAAAACGGGGCGAAACCCTTAGCCGGCGGCAATACGCGGCGCAACCAGCGGCTGCGGAACGACGTTCGCCGTCGGCTGCTGTCGGCCGCTGCCAGGGCGAAGAAAAACGCCGCACGACGGCAACCTGCTGCCGGAACTCCGAGGCTCGTGCAACACCGCGGCCGGCGGCGGCACCCCGCTCGGCTTCCGGCCCGCGCGCCGTTCAGTGCCAGTGTGTGTGCGCGAAACCGAAGCCGAAGCCCCAGCCCCAACCCCACCCGGAGTCGTGGTACCGATCGTACGACCGCACGTGCGGCCCGAACGGCGTCACCTGGTGCAGCATTTCGCGGCCGTCGCCCGTGACGCGGAAACGCACCGCGAACGCGTCGATGTGGCGTGGATAGGTCGTTCCCGGTTCGAAGATCGCATCGACGCGCGCCGTCGTCTTCGGCAGCGACAAGCCGTCGCCGGCGATGTGCAGCGGCACGAGGGGCTTCTGCAGCACGCCGTCGAGCACCAGTTCCTCGACGGCGATCGCGCCGAGGTCGAGTTGCAGCGGGATCGCGCTGTTGTTCTCGAGCTCGAAGCCGACGTGCAGTTCGACCACTTCCCGGTTGTCGTCGGTGAAGCGAGCCTTGGCGCCGTTCGACCACACCCGCAGCTCGGCGGTCGGCGGCGCATCGGACGCGCCGGTGGGCACCGCGTAGTTGGCGGCCGGCATGCCGCCCGGCGCGGTCGCGTCGGCGTGCTCGCGCGGCGCGAAGTAGCTCGGGCTCCAACAGGCGGTGCACAGCAGCAGCAAGGCGAAGGCGGCGATGCGCATGGCACGGCGTTGTCGCGGGCCAGGACCGAACTGGCAAGCCCCGACGCAGCGGGAACGGCGGCAGCGTGACCCGCGGTCATCCCCCGGCGACCGCACGCGCCCGGCCGCACGTCCACGTCGTTACTGCGGCGCCAGGAAGCGATCGACCGGCCAGAACAACCGGGCGCCCTCCTCGTCCGTCGTCAGCAGACCGCGGTCCTCGTCGGCC
The DNA here is from genome assembly GCA_002343845.1 of Planctomycetes bacterium UBA2386. The sequence continues at coordinate 4,629 of DDSQ01000134.1, forward strand.
CAGCGCAGCGATCCGAACGGGCCGGCGCAGCCGAAGTGCACGTGCATGTCGCGGGGCGTGGCGATGCTGCTGCGCACGATCCGACCATCGCTCGTGATCCACGCATATTGGCGGCTGTCGTCGGTGAAGGCGGCGCCCGCACCACCGCTGTGGCCCGCGATCGACTTCAGGTCGATGGTTCGTTCCACGACGCCGTTCGCCACGTCGAGTAGTTCGGCGTGCAGCCCGCCGCGCGTGATCACGAGCAGCCGCTTGTGGTCGGGCGACAACGTGTGGCTGCGCCAGCCGGTCCACGTGCCATCGACGGTGACCTGCCAACGTCGCGCCGTGCCGCCCATGGCGTAGGCGGTGATGACGCCGTGATGCGAGTGCGCGGCCGTGATCAGCAGCTCCGCCCGGTCGGCGAACAGGATGTCGCTCGGCCCGTGCTCCATGCCACGCGCCACTTCGATCACCTTGCCGCTGGCGACGTCGAGTCGACGCAACGACGGAGTCTGCTGTCCGGCTTCGGCGACCAGGAACACGACTTCGTCGCCGTCCGGCGCGATCGCCACGACGACTACGTTGCTGCCGCGCATCGGCAACCGCGCGCGCACGGCCCCGGTGCCGAGATCGCCGACGATCAGCGGCGACTGCGATCGGGCGAACGCGACGAGACGTGCGCTCGGCGAGACCTTGCACGCGTCGCCGAACATGCCCATCGCGACGTTCCCGGCATCGGCGGGTTCGTGGAACAGCGTGCGCTGGGCATTGCGCACGACGAGCCGGCCGTCGGGCGCGTCTTCGGTCCACATCGAACCGTCCGGCACCGGCCAGGTGCTCTTCGGCCTCGGCGCAACCGGCGTTTCGGGCAGCGCGCCCCAGGGCAAGGCGATGCGCGCGGCCTTCTCGCCGGGACGCGGCAGCACGAACGGTCCGCACTCCGCGTGGCATCGGAAGCCGTGCTGCGTGGCGAAGAACAGTTCGTCGCGTTCGCAGACGTGGGCCGTCCACTCGGCCGACGAGTCGACGCCTGGGCGTTCCTTCCACAGCGGAACGTTCACCATCGGCTGCTTGCACAGGGGACACGCGTGCACGGGCAGCGGTACCAGGGGGGCCGGGATCACGACCAGGTCGCCGCGCGCGACGTCTCCAGACAGGATCCGACCGCGGCTCGGTAGCGGCTTCTCACCACCACAGGCCTCGAGCACCCGCGCCTTCAGGGCGTCGAGATCCTGGGCCGCGACCGGGGGTGCCGCCACGAGGACCAGGGCGCCAAGCAGGCACGCCGCCTGGATCTGCACCGAGGGCTGGAACATGAGCGCCGATAGGCCCGACGCCAGTCCCGGTAACTCGACTGCCGCGAACGACCGCGCATCGCACCACGAGGCTTCGTTCCACGCAGGGTGTCGGGCACCGCGTGCAAGCCGAACGCAGTGCCGCCGTTCAGAACCGGAGGCGGCGCACGACCAGCGGAGAATCGGCCGAAGCCGCATGCACCACGTCGCTGGGGAAGCCGCCGATCCGCGCGCGGACGCTGGCATCCAGGTCGGCATCGAGCGGCGTCTCGATGACGAAGACCACGCGCACGTTGTCCTGCCGTCGCAGCGCCTCGACCTCGTGCAGGCGATTGCAGAACGCGACCGGCGTCATGGCCGCGTAGCCGTGCACGACGAGATGCTGCGCGATCGACGAGACGAACAGCGTCCTGCCTCGATCGGCGCCGAGTTGCGGCAGCACGCGCTCGACGGCCTCGGTGAGCCGGGCCACCGGGTGATCGAGCTTTTCCGCATCGCGGCGCACCAGGTCGACGCGAACCACCGCCAGAACCGCGGCGACCACGAAGCCGCCTAGACGCACGCCGCGCGACGCCCCAGCGAGGAGCAGCAGCGGCGACAGCGCGCAGAACCACACGAGCGGCAGGTACAAGCGTTGTGCCGTCGCCTCGCGCGCGTCTCCGTAGAACCACGCAAGCGTCAGCACGGTCGCCGCTGCGATGGGCACGACGACCAGCAGATCGCAGGCCGACGTCCGGCGGCGCAGCAGGCGATGCCCCCACGCCACGACGCAAAGCCAGGGCAACACGGCGAGTTCGGCGACTTCGGCGCGTTCGGGGCCCCAAACGAACATGCCGCGCAGCAACGGCCCGAGGTGCTCGGCGAAGTGGGCGAACGCGAGCAACGGCTCGCCGTTCGCCTCGGGGTAGAAGCGGTCCTGCCGCCCGTGCAGCAGCAGCAGGACGAGCGGCGTCAGCAGCGTCGGCAGCAGCAACAACAGCCACCGGGTGGTCGTCGTGCAGCACCAGCGCCCGCGCGTCTGCCAGGCCACGAGGCCGAGCACGAGCCCGAGCAAAGGCAATGCCTCGTAACGCACCGAAGCGAACAACAGTCCCGTGGCGAGCAGAAGCTCGAAGCGCACCGCCAACGGCTCGCGCACGACGGCGAGCGCCTGGGCCAGCACCAGCAGCAGCAGCGCGCCGGCGAGCATCTCGAGCCCACCCGACGTCGCGACGATTGATGTCAACGGCGTGGCCAGCAGCAGCAGCGGCGCCGTCGCCGCGGCGATCACCCCGCCGTGCCAGCCGGCGGCAACAGACAGGACGAGCAGCGCGAGTCCGAGGGCGATGGCGTTCACGACGAACGCGTTCGCCGGCCGGTAGCCGGTCACGTCGTGCAGCACGCTGACCAGGAACGGGAACAGCGGCGGCCGCTTGTCGAGCGTCTGCTCGAGCGGCACGAGATCACCGGCGAACGGCACGGCGCTGCCGGTGAGCAGCGCGGCACGGTGAAGATGCATGCCCTGCGCGGTGCCGAGCAGCGTGGTCTCGTCCCACTGCATGCGCTGCCGCGGCTCGACGACCACGACCGTCGCTGCCGCGAGGGTCGCGGCGAACGCGGCGGCCGCACCGACGCGCCGCCAGTTCGTTCGGCCGTTCGACCCGTGCAGGCGCCACCAGCGCCAGGCGGCGACGGCGACGAGCGCGAGATACAGCGGCATGAGCCAGTAGAGGACGTGGGCGAGCAGTGCCTGCCGCGGGCCGCTCGCTGTCGTTCCCCACCACCACCCGACGACCGCCGGCACCAGCAGCGCCATCGCGATCGCGACGGACCCTGCGAACAACCGCGGGCGGCGGGCAGCAGGCGGCGGCGTCGAGGTCATGCCGCGGCAGAGGCTACGGCCCCGCCGCTGCTTCGGCACGCCAGCGACCGACGAGCAGCGACGGAACGCTCAGCGGCCGGCGTTCGCCTTGCGCACGAGTTCGCCGGCGAACTCCACGCCGGCCTGCAGATCGTTGCGGAAGAACAGCGTCGCGCCGTCCTCGGCGACGTGCGCCTTCGCGAGCATCGGCCCCACCTCGAGGTGCAGGCCGGTGAGCACGACCGGGATGGCGCTCTTCTTCAGCCGGTCGAGCACCGACTGCAGGTTGACGAGGCCGGTCGCGTCGACGACGAGCACGCCTTCGAGATCGAGCACCACGACGCGCGCTTCGCGGTGGATCGTGTGCAGCGTCGTCATCGCCTTCTCGGCGGCGCCGAAGAACAGCGGCCCGTCGACCTCGTAGACCAGCACGCCGGGCGGGATCGTGGTGCGCAGCTGCGGGTGCTCGCCGCGCACGAGCCGCGTGCCGGTCATCTCGGCGATGCGCTGCAGGAACAGCAGCGACGCGAGCACGAAGCCGCCGATGACGCCGATCACCATGTCGAACGCGACGGTGAGCAGGAAGCAGGTCAGCAGCACCATCACGTCGGCGCGCGGCGCGGTCTGTAGCACGTGGCGGAAGTGCCGCAGGTCGCTCATGCGCCACGCCACCATCAGCAGCAGTGCCGCCATCGCCGCCAGCGGCAGGTGGCCGAGCCACGGCGCCAGCGTCAGCATCGCGACGAGCAGGAACGCAGCGTGCACGACCGCCGCGATCGGCGACCGCGCGCCAGCGCGCACGTTCGCCGCGGTGCGCGCGATGGCGCCCGTGGCCGCAAAGCCCCCGAACAGCGGAGCCACCAGGTTGCCGGTTCCCTGGGCGAGCAGTTCGGCGTCGGGATCGTGCTTGTGGCCCGACATCGCGTCGGACGCGACGGCCGACAACAACGACTCGATCGCGCCGAGCAGCGCGATCGCGATCGCACTCGGCATCAGTTGCCGCACCAGGTCCCAGTCGAGGTGCAGCGGCCGGCCGTTCGGTCCCGACGCCTCCCACGGCCAGGCGAACTGCGGCGGCCACGGCGGGATGCCGGGCACCTGGGCGCCGTCGGCACCGACGAACGAGAAGCGCTGCGCGATGGTGACGACGTCGAAGCCGGGGATCAGGTGGCGCAGCAGGGCTACGGCGACCGCAGCCCCGCCGATCGCGAGCAGCGGCGCTGGCACGCGCGGCAGGACCCGTGGCAGCCACACCAGCAGGACCATCGTGCCGATGCCGATCGCGGCGTCGTTCCAGTTCACGGTGTGCACGTGCGCGAGCAGGTCGGCGACGACTTCGTGGAAGTGCTCGTGGCGCTCGACGCCCGTGAGTCCGAGGAAGTCCTTCACCTGGCCGGTCGCGATGACGACGGCGATGCCGGCGGTGAAGCCGGTCGTCACGGGGTACGGGATGAAGCGGATCAGGCGACCGAGGCCGGCGAGCCCCATCAGGCACAGCAGTCCGCCCGCCATCATCGTCGCCAGCATCAGCCCGGCCGGACCGTGCTGGTTGACGATCGGCAGCAGGATCACGACGAACGCCGCGGTCGGCCCGGACACCTGCACGCGCGAGCCGCCGAGCAGCGCGATCAGGGCGCCGGCGACGATCGCGGTCCACAGGCCGTTCTGCGGCGGCATGCCGGTCGCGATCGCGAGCGCCATGCTGAGCGGTAGCGCGACGATGCCGACGACGAGGCCGGCGAGCACGTCCCCGCGCAGGGCCGCGAACGAGTAGCCGTCGCGCAGCGCCGCGCGCAGCGCCGCCGCCGGGCGCGGCAGTCGAGAGTCGGGAGAGGCAGTGGGCTCGGCGTCGATGGCGAGGCCTCCGGGGCGCGCCGGGCGACCCTAGCCAGAGCCTGCTCGCCACGCAAACACCGCGAGGCGTGCCGCCGCATCGGCGCCGCTGGACGGCGTCGCCCCGACTCGCCGTTCGCCCCGCGCTTCGTCGTCGGCACGCACGCCGGCGCGGCGATCTCAGCGTTCGACCACGATGCGCAATCCGAACTTGTCGTCGGCGCGATCGTCGTCCTCGTCGGCGATGTCGGCGACGCGCACCGACTCCGCACCCATGCACCACGGTCCGCCGCGCAGGTGGCCTTCCTGCGTCCATTCCCAGATGTTGCCCGCCAGGTCGTGCACGTTGGTCGTGGACACTCCGCTCGGGAACGAACCCACCGGCGCGGACGCGACGAAACCGTCGTCCGGCGCGCCCCAGTTGCACCGCGTCGGATCCCACGCATCCCCCCATGGGTAGACGCGCTGCTGACCGCCCGTCGCCGCGAGCTGCCATTCGGCATCGCGGGGCAACCGCACGCGCCGCCCGGTCGACTGCGACAACCACGCGCAGTACGCGCGCGCGTGGTGCAGGTTGACGTTGCAGACCGGATGCGTCGCCTCGCCGGCCGGCGGCTGTCCGTTCTCGAAGTGCGCCAGGAACGGCTCCGTCGGCTTCGAGCTCGGATGATCGCTGCCGTCGTAGCCGGTGGCGGCGACGAACACCGCGAACTGCGCGTTGGTGACTTCGTACCGCCCGATCCAGAACCCGCGATCGACGCCATCGCCCGGATCGATCCAGACCAGTTCGTGCTCGCAACCGCCCGCGGCGAGGCGTTCGACCCGTTCGCCGACCTGGCACGAACCGAACACGACGCAGACGAGCAGGGTGCGCATGGGATCGAGGACGCTCGGCACGCCCAGGGTGTAAACGAGAACGCGCGCGGCGGCGAAGGGGCCAGCACCGCGGGAGCGATCCGACGCGGGATGGGCAGCACCGGCTCGATCGCGCCCTGGCGAGGCGCTACGTGTGGAGCATGGTCGCCACCGCTCACTTCGTCTGGTTCGTCGCCGACCAGGGGCGCGCGACGGCGTTCTATCAGGCCGTGCTGCAGCGCCCGCCGCGCTTGCAGGTACCCGGCATGACCGAGTTCGAACTGGCGCCCGGCGCCGTGCTCGGGCTGATGCCGAACGCCGGCATCCGACGCCTGCTCGGCGCGGCAATCGTGGATCCGGCCCAGGCCGGAGCACCACCTCGGGCGGAGCTCTACCTGCTCGTCGACGATCCGGAGCGGGCGCTGCAGCGGGCCCTCGCTGCGGGCGCCCGCCTGCTCAGCACCGTGTGCGCGCGCGACTGGGGGCACCGCGCCGGCTACTGCGCCGACCTCGATGGCCACGTCGTCGCGTTCGCCGCGCCGAACTGATCGCGGTTCAGCGGGCGCCCAACTCGCCGATCACGGCGAGCGCCGCCTCGTGGTCGGCGGCCGACCCCCGTTGCTGCGCCATCATCGACAGCCGTTCGGCAACGCGCACCGCACCGACCCGGACTCCCTCGGCCAGTGCTTCGCGACGGTGTGCCAGCGCCAACTCGCGCAGTTCCGCCAGGCTCTCCGCCGTCCGACCGGCACCGGCAAGAACCGCGGCGAGTCGCATGCGCGCTTCGTGATCCGAAGCGGCGTGGGCCAACACCCCGCGCAGGTGCGGCTCGGCGCGGGTCGGCGCACCGGACCATGCGTGCAGCGAAGCGAGGCGACGGCTGTGGTCGACGGGGTTGCTCAGCCCCCAACGCTCCACCACATCGTGCGCGTCCAGGGCCGCCGCCAGGTCGTCGCGCGGGTTGCCGCCGCTGGCGAGAGTCGCGCGCACACGTTCGAAGGCCGCCAGCCCCGCGGCTTCGTGCCAGCGAACGACTGCGGAATGCGCCGTGAACGCCGCGACCGCACCGAGCAACGCGATGACGATCCAGCCGATGCCGGTGCGGCGTCCGGACCGCGCCAATTCCAGGCCGCGCAGCCGCACGTCCTCGCCCGCCAGCATGCGTCGCGCCATCACCGCGAGGCAGGCGAGGCAGGCGCCGATGCCGACGGCCATCAGGAACGGGACTTCGCCGTAGAGGCCTCGATACACCAGCACGCCGGCCAGCATCGTGGCGCCCGCCAGCACGTCCTCGAACCAGGTCCAGGTGTTCGGCGGCCGGCGGCTGCCGCCGCGCTCCAGCGAACGCAATCCCGCGGGACGTCCGAGGCCGAACGCCAGCGCCCCTTCCGGGCACGCCGCGACGCAGTCCAGGTCGCGCAGGCACCTCGAGTCGACGATCTGCCCGAACCGCCGCACTTCCTCGTGCACCCAGATGCCCGACTGGCACGCCGCAGTGCAGCGCCCACAGTCGTTGCACGCGCCGCGCAGGCGGATGCTGCCGGGCGCGAGCCGGCTGGCCAAGGCGAAGACCGCGCCGTACGGACAGCCCGCGAAGCAGAAGGCGCGCGAGCCGAGCAGGTAGACGACCGCGAAGCCGCACGTCGCCAGCGTCAGCGACCCGATCCACGGTCCGGGCAGGTTGCGCCAGAAGTCGTTCGTCACCAGCGACGCCCACGCCTGCTCGGTGCCGGCGATGTGCAGCGCTGGCAGCGGATCCCCGTGCCACCAGCGGACCAACTGCGGCCACACGAACATGTAGCCCATGACGACGAAGGGCGCCACGCGCAGCGCGCGCGAGCGCACGGGCTTGGCGGCGATGCCGGCGCGTTTCAGCAGCCAGACGCAGAGGTCCTGCAACGCCAACACGTGGCACGCCCAGCCGCAGAAGAAGCGCCCGAACACCGCCGTGGCCAGAACGGCCGTCGCCATCAACAGGAACCCCGCGGTGACCAGGCCCAGTTCCAGGGTGTGCATCACCTCGTTGAACTCGAGCGGCGCCAGCGTGCGACCGGCGACGAGCCAGTGGGCGATGTGCAGACCGATCAGCACATGGACCAGGATGAGTACGAGGGCACGCCAGCGACCGTAGTCCCGCGGCGGGGCGCCGGCCGCCGCGTTCACGACGCCGGCTCCGGCGTGCCGCAGGCCAATGGCGCAAGCCGCGCGGTGAAGGCGCGCAGGAAGCGCGGCTCGTGCGTGATCCGCAGCCCGCGCAGCCGTTCGCGGCCGGCCATCACCTCCGCGAACGCCTCCACTACCCAGTCGACGTGGCTCTGGGTGTAGACCCGCCGCGGCAGACACAGCCGCACGAGGTCGGCCTCGGCAGGCACGGCAGCCCCGGTCCGCGGGTCGGTACGTCCGAACATCAGCGTGCCGATCTCCACGGCCCGGATGCCGCCGACGCGGTACAGCTCGCAGCACAACGCCTGCCCCGGAAGCTCCGACGGCGGGATGTGCGGCAGCATCGCCCGCGCGTCGATGTAGACGGCGTGCAGCCCGCAGGGCCGCACGGTCGGCACGCCGAGCCGATCGAGCGCGTCCGCCAGGTACCGCGCGCTCGCCTCGCGATACGCCAGGTAGTTCTCGTCCAGCACCTCGCGCAGGCCTTGCGCCAGCGCCGCCAGATCGCGGCCGGCGAGACCACCGTAGGTCGGAAAGCCCTCGGTCAGGATCAGCAACTCGCGCGCACGTTCTGCCAGCGCATCGTCGTCGAGGGCCAGGATGCCGCCGATGTTCACCAGCCCGTCCTTCTTGGCCGAGATCAGACAGCCGTCGGCCAGCTCGAAGACTTCGCGCACGATGTCGCGCAGCGGCCGGTGCTGCTGGCCTGCCTCGCGCTGCCGGACCAGCCACGCGTTCTCGGCGAAGCGCGCCGCGTCGAGGAAGAACGGAATGCCGCGCCCGTGGTACTCGGCGGCCACGGCACGCAGGTTCTGCAGCGACACCGGCTGACCGCCCATCCGGTTGTTCGTGATCGTCATCATGCCGAGCGGCACGCTGCCGGGCGTGGCGGCGTCGAGGAACGCGCGCAGGGCGTCGAGGTCCATGTCGCCCTTGAACGGTGCTGGCCGGCCGAGGTCGCGGGCCTGCGGCACGGGGAAGTCATGGGCGCTGCCGCCGAGGTACTCGATGTTGGCGCGCGTGGTGTCGAAGTGCGAGTTGTTCGGGACCGCCTTGGTGCGATCGACGAGGAGTGTGAACAGGATCCGCTCGGCGGCGCGGCCCTGGTGCACCGGGAACACATGGCGATAGCCGGTGAGGTCGCGCACCACCTGTTCCAGTTCATAGAACGAACTGCAGCCGGCGTAGCTCTCGTCACCCGTCATCAGCGCCGCCCATTGCCGAGCGCTCATCGCGCCGGTGCCGGAGTCGGTGAGCAGGTCGATCATCACGTCCTCGGCCCGCAGCAAGAACAGGTTGTGGTGCGCGTCCCGCAGCGCGGCCTCGCGCTGCGAGCGCGTGGTGAGGCGGAACGGCTCGACGGACTTGATCCGGAACGGCTCGATGATGGTCTTCATTGCGTCGGACGGGCCGATGGATCCACGAGTGGGCGGGACGGGCGCGCGGGCACGCGCGGCGCGGTTCAGGCCTCCACGGCGCAAGCTCCCGACATCCCACAGGCTGGTTCGTCGGCCTCGCGTTCGCCCGGCGGCACGTTGCGCGGGGCGATCACCGCTTGCAGGGTCCAGCCGTGCAACGCGCAGCAGCGATCCCAGAACGACGCCAATGCCGCCGCCAACGGCGACCAGATCGGATGCGGTTCGAGTCGCGCCAGGGCGGCGCAGAAGCCCGGCAACCAGTCGCCGAGATGGTCCGCGACGAAGCGGTCGACGGCGTCTTCGGCGATCGCCGCCGATTCGACATCGCCGCGCTGCAGCGCCAACGCCCGCATCAACTGGATCAGCGCCACGATCTCCAGTTCGGCCGCCAGATGGTCGTAGCGTTCGCCGCTGGCCGACCGCAGTTGCAGACCGAATGCGTTGGCGAAGCCGGCGATGTCCGCCATCAACGGCCCGCGTTCGCGCCGAACCCAGGCGGCTTCGTAGACCGGACAGACCGTGTTCGGGCCGAACGTGGTCTCGTAGTCACAGTGCCAGGCCACGGGGTCGAAGCTGCTGGCGGCCGCGAGTGCGGCGGTGAACGCCGGCAGGGCTTCTTCCGCGAGCCCGGCCAACCGCACGACGGTCGCGAGGTCTGCAGCGGCCGTCGGCACGTGGGCCAAGGGTGTGGCAGTGGGTCGCGCGCACAGTCTGGAGAACAGCAACAGCAGGTCGGTTTGCGCGACCAGTTGCAGCGGATCGGCGAGCTTGGACATCGGGGATCTCCTCGACGAGGGCCGCGTCAGGGGCGGCCCGAGACTTCAGCGCGGCACTTCGAACGGAACCCAGTTCGCCCACATCTTGCGGCCGCCGACGTGCCCCAGCGATCCGCCCCAGACGGCGAACGACACCATGCTCTTGCCGCCGGCGGCGAGCCGGAATCCCTCCGGATCGTCGGCAGGCGCGAGCGGACGCTGGATCACGACGGACCACCGTCCGTCGGCCCAACGACCGCGGGCCTTCGTGAGCGACAACGAGCGGCTCGTCAGCGTGCCGAACCCGGCGGCGAAGGTCTCCTCCACCGGTTGTTCGCGGCTGAAGTTCGACATCGGATTGCCGGCGCTGTGATGGGTCAGCCACACGCGCGAGCGTTCGTCGGTGTAGCCGGTCGCCAGGTCGTCACTCGTCGCGAACCACGCGAGCGCATGGAACGTGTTGGGATGCGTCACGCCATCGTCCTGGAACCCCTGCTCGATGTCCGTCTGCCAGATCGCCTTCCAATGCAGGATGTGCACCTTGCCGCCCAGGCCCATCATCGGCGAGGCGGCCTCCGTCAGCGGGAACTGGATCGCCACCGCATCCCCGAACCGGTCGACGTCGGGTGTGGCGTCCTGGGTCGCGTCCGCCCATTCGATCCGCCAGGCAAGATCGACGCCGTCGGTCGCCGCCGCCACCGCCAGCACCTCGGCGCCGGGCGTGTCGACCATCGGCATCGTCATGTTCTGCGGCATCATCATCACATCCATGCGCACGGCGTCGGCCCAGAAGGAGGCGGCCGGATCGGGGGCGCCGAGGGCACTGCCGATCTTCAGCACGGCGATGGTCGGCACTGCCGTGCCCGCGTCGTCGGGAACCCCGCCCTCGCCCTGCAGCGACGAGCGGACTGCCGGCGGCGTCTGCCACCAACGAATGCCCAGTGCGAGTGCGACCACGAGCACTGGCGAGACGATCAGGGCGATCAACAGGGTCGCGAGGCCGCGTGGGCACCGCGCTTCGCCAGGGCCGGGATCAGGGGCTGTTGGTGCGGAAGGCGTCATGTCGGACATCGTGCACCTCGCGAACGAACGTGGACTCGGTGAAGGGGACGCGCGTCACTTCCTTGCCGTCGACGTCCCAGCCGATCGCCTCGCGGTCGGTGACCGCGAAGCGGGTGAGGATCCGATTGCTGGATCCGAAGAGCAGCATGCAACCCAGCAGCTCGCGGTCCTTGGCCAGATTGCGGTAGAGGTCCTTCGCCGCATCGACTCCCGGCCCGAACAACTGCTCGAGATACGCGTCGGGCACGTGCACCGGCGGGATGTAGTACACGTTCGGACTCGTCCCGAACTGCGGATACAGCGGCAGCGCGATCTTGCGGAAGTGCACCAGGTAGTCGAGCGGGTTGTCCTGGCGCGGCGGCTGCTTGGTCGACAGGAACCCGTGCATGCGGATCTTGCCGATGCACGATTCGACGCACAGCGCCACCTCGCCCTGTTCGACGCGTGGATAGCAGCCGATGCACTTCTCGCTGGCCCGGCCGATGATGTTGTAGAAGATCTTCTTGTAGGGGCAGGCCTTGATGCACTCCTGGTAGCCGCGGCACCGCTGCTGGTCGACGAGCACGATGCCGTCCTCGGGCCGCTTGTAGACGGCCTTGCGCGGGCACGCCGCGACACACGCCGGGAGCGTGCAGTGATTGCAGATCCGCGCGAGGTAGAACATCCACATCGGGTGCAGGCCCGAGAAGAAGGCGCCCCCTTCCGCCATGCCCCCGCCGACGTCGTCTTCGCTGATGTTGGGACTCGCATAGTCGGGCTCGGTGGGACGATGGCCCAGCGGCGGCTGCCCCGGCGCCAGGTTCTCGAACACCGTCTTCGAGGCCAGCTTGCCGCCTTCCCACGCGGCGACGCCGTGCTTCTCCTGCAGTCGCGCGTCCCAACCCAGCGGATACCCGCCCCACGGCTTGGTCTCGACGTTGTTGAAGAACGTCGTCTCCTGGCCCTTGCCAGCCGTCCACGCCGTCTTGCAGGCGACCGTGCACGTCTGGCACGAGATGCACTTGTTGATGTCGAAGACGTAGGCCACTTGCCGTTCGGGCGGCGGCGCTTCGTACGGGTAGTCCATCTGGCGGCCGATCTGCCGGTTCTCGACGCGAGCCATGGTCGTGGTCCTGTGCTGTCGTTGGAGAGGTGGGATCAGGCCTTCTTCACGTAGGCGCCGTCGATGTGCTTCTGCATCGCTTCGGTGGCGTAGGTGGGACGCAGTCCCAGCGCAGCACCACGCCACAGCCCCTTGCCGCCCAGACCGCCGTGCTCGGCCTTGGCGATGCGCACGAACGATTCGCGCGGGGCACCGGTGGCGCCATGGATGTCGAGCTGGAAGCCCTGGCCGATCTGGCGGCCGAACATGTTCTTGGCGACCAGCGAGTCGGTGAGCCAGGTCGGCTTGAGCCAGGCGCGCGTCGCGCTCTGGTGGCTGCCGCAGCGATACATGCCCTGGTAGCCGGTGAGCGGCGACTTGGCGAGCCCGTCGGGCCGCGTCTTCTGGCCCTGCACGCTGCCCCACGACGCGCCATACATGTTGTACCACATGCGCGTGATGCCCCGCGGCGTGCCTGGGTAGTAGCGCGCTCGGCTCATCAGCCGCGAGAACCCCATCGGTTCGGAGTTCTGTTTGGCGCCGCGATACGGCCGATCGGTCGGATCGGCGTCGATCCACACGTAGTCGCCGTCCTCGATGCCGAGTTCCTTGGCGTCGAGCGGGTTGATGTCGACGTAGCCCTCGCCGACGAACGGCGAGCGTTTGTCGTGGCGACGCGCGTCGCCGAACGGCCCGAACCAGGCGGCCAGGATGTCGAGATCGACCGGCGTGGTGTGGGCGCCGTGGCGGTACTTCGGCGTGTGGAAGATGAACCGGAACCCGTCCTTCGCCAGCGGGTGCTTGCTCGCGATCAGTTCATCGACCGTGCGGACCACGGTGCGCCCCATGCGGGCGTCGGGGCTCAGGTCCGCCGCGTCGGCGCCGTAGTCCTGCGGCGTCTTCGGCCGCAGCAACGGCGACGGCTTGTCGGCGATCAGCACCGCCGGCTCGTGGAACGTCGCGTCGATCGGCTCGCGGTGGATCACCAGGTTCTCGCCAGCGTCGCGGAACTCGCGTTCCTCGCGGTAGAACTCGAGGCGGCCGGTCTTGGTGAACCACGGCACGCTGTCGTGCACGGATTCGTACGAACTCCACACCGGATACGTGCGCGTCTGCACCAACGCCGGCACGCCGCGCCGCGCATCCGCCTCGAGATTCTCGATCCGGAAGCCGCGCATGTCCGCCGAGTGGTCGAGGATGCGCTGCAGATACGGCCGCATGCCGCCGTCCGGCACGAACCGCCACATGTCGACGTGGCGCTGGTCGCCCGTCAGCTTCGCCAGCGCCGAGGCGATGCCGGCGATGACCTCGGCGTCGTGCCGCGAATCGTGGATGCGCGGCAACGGCGTCGGCGGATAGGTGTAGAGGAACGGATTGGTCACCGAGATCGTGACATCCGGCACCTTCATCTCGGCCCACGAGTCCACCGCGTACACGATGTCCGCGTACTCGCACGATCCCGTCCACCACCAATCGGCGACGCCGATGAACTCGGTCTTCGGCAGGGTGTTGACGACGAGGTCGTAGTGCCACTTGGCGTTGCCGATCAGCGAGTTGCCGTTGCTCACCACGACGCACTTGGTCGGCGTCGGCACGTGGGACTTGCCGGTGAGCAGGGCCTTGCCGTAGCGCAGCGGGCGATCGCCGTTGTTCCAGAAGTGGGCGCTCTCGCCCTTGTAGAACACGCGGGTGCGCGGCGCCTTGGCGGGGTCGAGTTCGATGTCGAACGGGTTCTCGGTGGTGAACGTCGGGATGCCGGACGCCCACGCCGAGCGGTAGTTGCCGGCGAAGCTGCCGACGTTGCCGCCGATGCGCCCGACGCTGCCCGTCAGCGCCGCGACCAGGAACACGGCGCGGTCCTTGAGGTCGTTGTTGAAGAACTGGTTCGGCCCCATGCCCATCGCGAACAGGGTCTCGCCGCGGCTCGCAGCGATCGCGCGCGCCACTTCGCGAATCGCGTCCTCGGGCGCCCAGGTCAGCTTCGACACCTGCGCGGGCGTGTAGCTGTCGTCGAGCAGTTGCTTCGTGGCGGTGAACACGCTCTGGCAGCGCACCGTCTTGCCATCGGCCAGCGTCACCTCGACGTCGACCTCGAGCCCGAGGCCGTCGGGCAGCGCATCGGCGTGCACGCCGATCATGTCGCGGGTGATCGCGACCGGTTGCTTCTTCGCCGCGTCCCAACCCACGGCGTCGCCCCAGGCCGCACGCTGCTCGGCCGTGACGTACTCCCGATCCTGCAGGTGCGCTTTCGGCGGCTTCGCGCCCGCGGCCAGCACCTCGATGTGGTTCTTCAGCTCGGCGTTCTGGTAGCCCGGGAACACGTCGGCGGCGCGCAGCCTCTCGCCGGTGTCCAGCCGCACCAGCAGCGGCAGGTCGGTGAAGCGCCGCACGAACTGCTCGTCGTAGAGCTTCTCGGCGAGGATCACCTGGGCGAACCCGAGCGCCAGTGCCGGCGTCGTGCCGGGGCGCACGATCAGCACGTCGTCGCCCTTGCTCGCGGTGGCGCTGTACTCGCAGGCGATGACCACGACGCGAGTGCCCTTCATCCGCGCCTCGGTCAGCCAGTGGCTGTCGGGCATCTTGGTCGTGATCCAGTTCATGCCCCACACCAGCACCAGCTTCGCGTGCTCGACGTTGCACAGATCGAAGTCGTTGGTCTGGTGGCCGGTCACCATCGGGTGGCCCGGCGGCAGGTCGGTGTGCCACGCGTAGCTGTCCCAACACCGGCTCCCCATCGCATGGTCGGCGTCGACCTTGCGGATCTTCTCGTCGAGCAGCGCCAGTTGGTTGGCGAAGCGGTAGAGCCCCATGATGCGCGTGAAGCCGAGCGCAGGCATGCCGCCGCGCATCTTCAGCACCTGCGTGCCGGCACCCTTGGTCGCCTCGACCATCGCGTCGTCGTAGCCCTGCGCCCGCAGTCGCTGCTGCCCTTGCTCGCCGGAGTACGTGGTCGCGATGTCGAGCAGCACGCGCGCGGTCAGTTCGTTGGCCTCGTCCCAGCTCACCTTCACGAACGGTTCACGCCCGCGATTCAGGTACTTCGGGTCGACGGCGCCGGTGGTCCCATCGCGCGGGAACCCGGCCTTCGCCCACTGCAGGAAACCCTGCCGCACCATCGGTCCACGGACCCGGCGATCGCCGTAGAACCGACGCACCAGCGACAGCCCCTTCTGGCAGCAGCGCGGTTCCCAGCGGCGGCTGGCCGGTGTGCCATCGAGGTCCTTGGCTTCGTGGAACGCGTAGGTGGGCGCGATCCGCGTCACGACGCCGTTCTTGACGAACCCGTGCAGCAGGCAGTTGTGCGTGTCGTTCGGCGCGCACAGGAACGTGAACTTGGAGTCGAAGTGGTAGAGGTCGCGGTAGACCTTCTCCCACCCGCGATTGGGGTACTTCGCCAGCGGATTGTCGATCTGCACCGGATCGAGCAAGCCGGACATCGTCGCCGCGGACTGCGCCAGCGTGGTCGAGCCAGCGCCGGCGGTCATCATCAAGGCGAGGAACCCGCGACGATCCAGGGCGGACGAAGACGAACCCGAAGGCGCGAGGTGGCTCATGCAGGGCGCTCCAGCGAGTCACGGATGCGCAGCCCGGCCCGAGGGCGGACCACCACCGTCACGCCGAGCAACGCCGGCTCACGACCGGGTTTTCAGTCGCGAGTCGAAAGTCGCCGCATCACCGACCCCACGGCAGCACGCTGGCCCGCGCGCAGGATCAGCCGCAGCGAGTCGTAGCGCCGCGCGGCGTGAGCAAACAGCGTGCGCGCCAGCAGGCGCCAGGCGCGCCGCCGGTGCCGCGCCACCCGCCCGGCATCCGCCGCTGCCAGGCCGGCGAACACCGCCTCGGCCTCGGCCTCGGTCGCGATCCACTCGGGATGGAACTGGCGTGCATAGCCCCACCACTCCACGCGCTCCACGACCAGGCCGATGCGCCGCACCAGCGCCTCGAGGCTGGCGCGGGTGAAGAAGTTGAGATGCCGCGGCACGTCGAGCCAATGCCAGGCCGCCCCTGCCGAGGCCAGGCCCGCACACGCACTGTTCGGCACTTCGACGACGAGGCGCCCGCCGGGCGCCACGCGCGCCGCCGCCTGCCCCAGAGCACCGGCCGGATCGAGGCAGTGTTCGAGCACGTGCGCGAGCAGCACGAGGTCGAAGTGCCGCGCGACAATCGGAGCGGGGAGCGCTTCGGCCACACCGGCCCACACCTGCAGGCCACGCCCGCGCGCCGCCGCGCAGGCGGCAACGTCGGGTTCCACGCCCACGACCTCGAGCCCTTGCGCCGCCAGCAGCTTCAGGTTCTGACCCGAACCACAACCGATCTCCAACGCCGTCCGCGCCCCCACCGGCGGCAGCTGGTGCCACCAGCTGTCATCGGGTTCCGCCCCCCGGTCCGCCCGCCAGGCGAGCGCCATCAGCAGCCGCGCCGACCAACCCGGCCTCGCCTCGACGCGACCGGTTTCGGCGGTCGAATGCGTGTAGTACCGCCGCAGGTCATAGAAGGCCGGGATCTCGCTCGGCGCCGGCCGCGGCCAGACCTGGCCGAAGGCGCAGGCATCGCACCACCACAGATTCCATGCGCCGGCCAGACCGGGCCGCCGCCAATCACACGGAACCTGCAACCAGCGACGCATCGCGCCGCCGCACAGCGCACACGCCGCGTCTCCGGGCGGCACGACTCACCGCCAGGGCGGCGGTAGAGGCGTCGCGACGATGCCCATGGCACCAGTGCCCGTACCGAGTTCCATCGCCAGCGGCGTCATGCCGAAGCCAGGCACATCGATCCAGACATGCTCGTGCAAGTAGGCCCACGGGCCCGGGACCACGGGCGGGGTGAGCGGCACGTCGCCGACGTGCACGAGGCCACGCGCATCGGGACTGAACAGCGTCAACGGTACCACGATCGCACGCACGCCGAGCAACGTCAGCGGCGCATGGCCCGAGACGAGCACGGTCTCTTGGGCGCCACCGGGTTGGAATGCAGCGGGCGCCTGACCGATGGCATCGAGCAACAGCAGCTGCTCGAGCAGTTCGAGGTCGTAGACGCTGACGTAGTCCTCGAACGTGTTGGTCACGTAGGCGAGGTAGGCGATGCGTGGAAACTGACCCGGCGCCGTGGGAGGCATCTTCTTCAGGCCGAACGTCACGCCGTGGCAGCCGAGCCCGGCCGGGAACGTGTAGATGCCGGTCGGCATGCCGCCGGCGTCGAGCGCGGCGATGCTGACGTTCATGGAAGCCTTGTTGCAGACGACCATGAAGCGGCGGTGCGCGTTGCCGTTGCGCGGGCTGACCGCGCACTGGATCGGCATGTGCGCCCAACGCACCGGCATCGCCATCATGTCGGTCAAGGCGAGGTTGCCGGCGGCGTTGCCGAGCGGTGCCGGCACGGCGACCTTGGTGAGCGACTCGGCGCCGGGCGTGGCGTCGGCGCGGAACACGCTGATGTCGTGGGTGCCGGCGTTGTTCGTGTAGACGATGAACGGCTGCCCGGGGCCCGCGACCGACCCGAAGACCGACGCCGCCAACGGCGCCGAGCCGCCGGTGCCGCTGCTGGCGACCTCGCACCCGATGCCGGTCCTGCCTGCGGCATCCGACCACGGTCGGGTCAGCGACCACAGCGAACACGACCCAGGGTAGGTGTTGGCGGTGACGAAGTGGCTGCCGTTGTCGAGGAACCACAGGCCGTGCGGAGAGAACGCAGGCCGGCCGTTCGATCCGTCGCTTTGCGACATCGCCGGCAGCGTCGCCCGACCGAACGCCAGGTCGGTGAACGGATCGATCTCGGCGACCTTGTTGCTGCCCATCACGGTGACGAACCAGCGGTTCGCCCCCGACGAATAGGAGAGCCCCGGCGACGTCATGACGTGCGCGTTGGCGGCACCGAGCGGCACGTTGCCGATCACGGTCTTGGTCACGGCGTCGATCACGGTGCCGGTGACGTCGTGCCAATTCGCGAACACCGCGATCTGGCGCACCGCTGTGCCATCGTGCGCACGACCGATCCAGCCATTGTGCGGGTTGTTGCCGACGCCGGGAATCAAGGTCGTCGTCCAGGTCGCCGCATCGATGACTTCGACGGCGCCGTCGGGGCCGCCGGGGTTCTTCCTCGTCTGCAGGCCGACCCAGACTTCGCCGACGCCGGCCACGCCAGGCCTGGGGATGCTCCGGCGGCTGACACGCGTGAGCCCGGCAACCGCGCCACCGGGACTGACGATCTCGCACTGCATGTAGGGATGCAGGCTGCACCAGTACTTGTTGGCGCCGGGCGGCAACGATGCAGGATCGATGTAGCAGTACCCGGTTGCCTGGCCCTGGATGTTGTCCGCCCAACCGAGGAAGCCGGTGTCGACGCCGAGTGCCGGGTTGCTGACCGTGTGCCAGGTCTTGCCGCGGTTGACGACCTTCACGTACTCGCCAGGCGCAAGCACGACGCGCCGGCGGTCGCCGAACGGGTCCGCCAGGTCGGTGCCGTCGTCGCGGAACCAGGGCGCCTCGTCGAGGATCTCCAGCACGATCTCGCGGCCCGCGGGCGGCGGCGGCGGCGGCACGCCGGTCTGCATGTTGGCCCCGCCCACCGGGGGAGCGTAGAGCAGCCAGCGCACGAGCGCGTCCATCTCCTGGTCGCTCAGGATCTCGCGGCCGAACGCCGGCATCGCCGGCATGAAGCCAGCTCCGTACCAGCTGCCGTTCCGGACCGTGAACTTGAAGAGGTTCTCCAAGTAGGGGTTCGGCGCGGCGAAGCCATAGGCGATGCGCGGCGCCCCACGCGTCGGTTCGACCCAGGATGGGTGGCCACCGAGCCCATCTTGACCGTGGCACGTAGCGCAGCTGGCCGCATACAGCGCCGCCGGTGGCCGCGGCACCTGGGCCCACGCGGCGGCAGCGAGCAGCAACACGCACCAGAAGGGCAGCAGCGGGTCGAAGGCGTGTTTCATGGCGGTGTCACGGCGCGATGGTGATTGCGCCCCGACCGGTTCGTCTTGGCCACGCGATGCGATGGACTCCACGCCAGCACGGCGTCGCTCGCGGAGCCCGTCGGCTCGCCCGGCGACCTGCCAGCAGCGAATCCCGCCGCGCACGCGAGCCAGGACCGGCCAACGATCCGTCCCGTTTCGACACCCGGCGAATTCGGGTCGGTGTCGCTATTGGCCGGACGGACGCGAGCGATCGGCCGCATGGGTGATTGGGCAAATGCGTGGCTTTGGTGCAACCCGATGCGTGTCTCGAAAATTTCCTGCAATCATGGCAGACGTGCAATTCCGGCCGGCGCCCCCGCGATGAGTCACGTGGCGGAGACCCGTTCTCCAGGAATTTCCCGATGCTCTCGCAACCCAATCTGCCTGGTGTCGAGCGCACTTTGCGCCCGATCACCTTCCCGTCGCGCTTTGCGGTCGAGTTGTGCGCCGACTGCAACCTGCGCTGCTCGATGTGCCACCACCCGGCCATGCAGCGGCCCAAGGGCGTGCTGCCGTTCGCACTCTGGCAGAAGTGCGCCGACGAAGTGGCGGCGGTGGCGCCCGAGACGCAGGTGTGGTTCTCGTTCTGCGGCGAACCGCTGCTGCAGCCCGAGCTGCTGTTGCGCTGCCTCGCCTACGGCCGCTCCGTCGGGCTGCGGGCCCAGTGCCTCAACACCAACGGCATGTTGCTGACGCCCGCGATCGCCGATGCCCTGCTGGACGCCGGGCTGAGCCAGTTCGTCATCGGGCTCGACGCCTTCCGCCCCGAGACCTACGAGAAGATCCGCATCGGCGGGCAACGCGACGTGGTCTACGGCAACGTGGAATACCTGCTGCGGGCGCGACAGCAGCGCACCACGGGCCCCGAGATCATGGTGCAGTTCATCTCGATGGCGGAGAACGAAGGCGAACTCGAGCCCTTCCGCGCGCACTGGCATGCGCGCGGCGCCACCGTCAAGGCGCGGCACATGCTGAGTTGGGGCGGGCGCTTTGGCACGTCCTTGTGTGTGCCGGACGAAGAACGCATCGCCTGCCCGTGGGCAGTGACGATGATGCACGTGTTCTGGGATGGGCGCGTGCCGCGCTGCCCCGGCGACACCGAGGGCGAGGAGGGCGTCGGCAACGCCTGGCACGAATCGCTCACCGACCTGTGGGCGCGGCTCGGCGCCTACCGCGAGCTCCACCTGCAGCACCGTTTCCGCGAACTGCCCAAGCGCTGCCACACGTGCCGCGACTGGATGGTCGGCAGCGCCGAGCGCATCCGGCCGGCCGTTCCCGACGCCCCTGGCCAGCCATGAGCACGCTCTACCTGTGCGGGGCCGGCAACTCCGAGGGCGTGCGCCTGGCACTCGAGTGCAATGAAGCGCGACGCCAGTGGGATCGCATCGTGTTGCTCGACGACGACCCGACAAAGCATGGCACTGCCCTGCTCGGCATTCCGATCGTCGGTCCACTGCGATTGCTGGCCGAGGCGCCCGCCGACTCCTCCGCCGTCAACCTCGTCGCACGCAAGACCGCCGGACGAGCCGCCGTGCACCGGCGCATCGCGGCCAGCGGCGTGCCGTTCGCGACGCTCGTGCACCCCGGCGTCGACGCCCGGTACTGCGTGCTCGGCCAGGGCGTGCTCGTCTACATGCAGGCAATCCTGTCCCCCGAGACGAGCCTCGCCGATGGCGTGGTCGTGTTCATGGGCGCGGTGGTCGGCCACGGCGCCAGCGTCGGCACTGGCAGCGTGATCGCGGCCGGCGCCGTGTTGAACGCGCGCGTCACCATCGAGGACGAGGTCTACGTCGGGTCCAACGCATCGGTGCTGCCCGACCTGCGCATCGGTGCCGGAGCCACGGTCGGCGCCAATACGCTGGTAGCCACCGACGTTCCCGCCGGCGCGACGATCGTCGGCGTACCGGGCCAGGTGCTGCAGACCGCTGCCGAGCCGGACCGGCATGCAGCGGAACCGATCGCGGCGACGACCGACGACACCGCCCGTCACGCGGTCCCCGAGTTGGAGTCTCGCCTGATGGCGATCCTGCACCGCGTGCTCGGCGAATCCCGCGCCACCGCCACCGACCGGTTCTTCGACGCCGGCGGCACGTCGCTGAAGGCGATCCACCTGCTCGCGGAAGTGCGCTCGACGCTCGGACACGACGTCCCGCTGCACGTCCTCTACGCCCGCTGCAGCATGCGCGAACTGGCGTTGCACCTGCTCGGTCTGCTGCCGACCGGGGAAGCCGCCGAGGCGGCACGCGCCCGTGCGATGATGCGCCGGCGCCACGCGGGAGTCGCGGCCACGGTGCCGCCACGTCCATAGTCGGAACCGCGGTGCAATCCCGATGTCGCGCCGACGTTGCTCCGGAGGCGCACGCGCCCTCGGGGCCCGACCGCGCGCCCGAGCCATCGCGACGCCACCGCCGAGCGACCCCATGCACGACCCGACCCTGACTGCAATCATGACGGCCGATCACCGGCGCTGCGACGAGCACCTGGCGGCTCTCGAGGCCGCAGCCCAGGACGGACGTTGGTCCGAGGCCACCGATGCCCTCGACACGTTCACAGCAACGGTGCGGGCGCATCTGCTCGCCGAGGAGCAGGTGCTGTTCCCCGCCTTCGAACGCGCAACCGGCCAACGCGGTGGTCCGACCATGGTGATGCGCATGGAACACGACCAGATGCGCGGTCTGCTCGATACCCTGGCCGAGGCCGTGCGCGCCAAGAACTCCCCACGTTGTCTGGACCTCTCGGACACGCTGATGGTGCTGATCCAGCAGCACAATATGAAGGAAGAGCAGGTCCTCTATCCCATGTGCGACCAGGTACTGGCCACCGAGCACGGCGAACTGCGCCCGCGACTGCAGTCGGCGCTGGCGCCGTCGGCGTAGCGTGTGCACGAAGACGATCGATGTCCGGGAACTGGCCCCGCCGGGTCCGTTCGAGGTTGCGTTGCAGGCGATCGCCGAACTCGGCGGCGACGACGAACTGGTGCTGCTGCATCGTCGCGAGCCCTTCCCGCTCTACGACGTTCTCGCCGACCTCGGGTTCACCCACCACGTCGAACGGCTCGAAGGCGACTTCCGGATCGTGATCCGCCGGCGACCGCGGCAGGCGCCATGATGCCCCTGCCGTTGGCAGCCGCGGTCGCGCTCGAGGGAGTCGGGCGTGGCCCGAGTGCGGATGGCTTGCCGCCGTTCTCGGTGCCGTTGCGTTTCTTCCTGACGGCCGCCTTGTTCGGCGTCGTCGGCGGCGGGCTGTTGGCCTGGTCGGGGGCGCCGGCCGTGAGCTCGCGGTGGATGCCCCAGTTCCTCGCCGTGACGCACCTCATGACCCTGGGCGTGTTGGGCATGGTGATGGCGGGCGCCCTGTTCCAGGTCGTGCCGGTGCTCGGTGGTGGCGGCCTGCCGCGCGCCAGGCTCCTGGCGCACCTGGTGCATCCGGCGTTGGCCGGTGGCACCGCGTGCCTTGCAGTCGGACTCGGAAGCCAGTCACCGAACTGGCTCCAGGGCGCCGTCGTGCTGCTCGGAGTCGCCGGCCTGCTCTTGGGCAGCGCGGTGGCCGTGCGCGTCGCGCGCAGTCGCGCCCCGGCCCTGCGACCGATTCGCCTCGCCTTGCTCGCCGGCGTCGCCGGGATCGGGCTCGGGATCTGGATGGCGGCCGCGTCCGCCTGGCCGGCGGTGCAGTTCGCGTACCGGACCTGGACCAACGTGCATGCGGCCTGGGCGGGCGCGGGTCTCGGATTGCTGCTGATCTTCGGCGTGGCCCAGCAGGTGCTGCCGATGTTCCACGTCACGCCGCCGTTCGCTGCTCGCGTGGCGCAATGGCTGCCCAGGCTGCACGTGCTGGCGCTGGTGCTGATGGTGTTGCCGCGACCATGGTCGGCCATCGGCTGTGTGATCCTGGCGTTGGCTGCCGGTGGGTTCGCGTTGGCCGGTCTGGACTTGCTGCGGCGCCGGCGCCGGCGCCGGCGCGATGCCGCGGTGCTGGCCTGGCAGGGCGGGCTGTCGGCGATCGTCGTCGCCCTGGTGGTCGTGGCCGTGGCAGCCGGCTGGCCCAGCGCCTCGACCGTCGGCTGGTGGTTCGTCGTCGAACTGCCCGTCGGCGTGCTGTTCGGCGTCGGTGGCCTCGGCACGATCCTGATCGGCATGCTCACCAAGATCGTGCCCTTCCTGGCCTTCCTGCACCTGCAACGCGCGGCGGTCCACGCCGGCAAGCCGGCCGGCCAGGTGCCCGCGATGGCGCACTTCCTGTCCGACCGCATCGCCCATGCCCAGGTCGGGTTGCACCTGGCGGCCGGCGTGGCACTGGTTGCCGCGACGTTCCTGCCGACCCTCACCACGGGCGCAGGGTTGCTGCTGGCAGCGGACTTCGCCGTCCTGTTCGCATGGTTGGCTCGCGCCGCCTGGCGATACCGGGTGGCCTGGAGACTGATCTCTTGACTGTGCTCGGCGGGTCGAGGGCGCACTGTTCCACGACCCGACCGCAGGGAGTCCTCGGCCCGAGCACAGCCAAGGGATCCGTCCCGGGAAGCCTGCGCGCAGTGCACCGCCGCAAGCGACGCGGTGCGCTGGCTTCGTCGGCGAGGCGCCTCGTCAGCTCAACGGCAGGTCGAGGCAGAGGCGGCCGGACGGCTGGAAGCCGCTGCGCTGGAAGAACGCCAGCAGGTCCAGGTCCCGCCAACCGACTTCCGTTTGCAGCGCGCGGATGCCGAGACCGATCAGGTTGCCGCGCAGTTGATCGAGCAGGGCGCGGCCCACGCCCTTGCCGCGCACGTTCGGGTTGACGCCGATCGTGTCGAGCACCGCGCTCTGCTCGGTGGCGCCGAACTCGCCGTAGTAGACGCGCGCCAACAGGAAGCCGACGAACTGGCCGTCGACTTCGGCCGCCAGCGAGACCTGGATGCCGGTGTCGGACAGGGCCTGGGCGAGCTTGGTCTTGAAGTATTCGGTTCGCTTGCGGCCGGTGATCTTGCTGTCGAGCAGGATCACGGCGTCGAGGTCGCGGGGGCGCAGGTTGCGCACCAGCACGGGGTCGTGTTCGAGATCCATGGGCCTTCCTGGTCAGGCGGTGAGCTGGCCGCCGTCCACGCGCAGCACCTGGCCGGTCACGTGGGCGGCGAACGGGGAGCAGAGGAACAGCACGGCGCCGGCGACGTCCTCGGGACGGCCGAGGCGACCGAGGGCGGTCTCGGCCAGCGCGCGCTGGCGGTGTTCGTCGGGCAAGGTGGCCGTCATCGGCGTCTCGATCCAACCCGGGGCGATGCTGTTGACGCGGATGCCGAAGGCGCCGAGTTCGCGCGCGAGGCTGCGGCCGAAACCGATCAAGCCGGCCTTGCTGGCGGCGTAGTTCGACTGGCCGAACTTGCCGCGTTCGCCGTTGATCGATGCCAGCAGCACGACGCTGCCGTCGACGGTGCGACGCAGGCGCGGCGTCAGCAGGCGCGTCAAGTGGAACGCGCTGTCGAGGTTGGTGCGCAGAACGGTCTCCCAGTCCGCCACGGGCAACTTCCAGGCGACGCCGTCGCGAGTGATGCCCGCGCAATGGACGAACGCATGCACGACGGGCGGTAGTCGCGGCTCGAGGGCCGCGACCGACGCGGGGTCACCGAGGTCGGCGCAGAGGTTCATGGCGCCGCCCACCGGCGGAGCGCCGTCGCGGTCGATGCTGACCACCGCGGCGCCGGCCTGCTGCAGCAGCGTCACGACGGCGCGCCCGATGCCGCCGCTGCCGCCGCTGACCACCGCGGTGCGGCCCGCCAGCGACAAGGCCACGGCGGTCGTCATCGGGCGACTCCGGTGGTGAGCGGCACGCCCTTCGCCGCGAGCTTGCGCGCGCGGAACGCGCCCCACAACGCGGCGCCGATCGCGCCGGCCAGCACCGAGTCGTCGTGGCTCCGCACTTCGATCGCGACCTTCTGTTCGGCCGCCGACTCGGTCATCGCCCGCAGCAGGCCGCGGTCACGCGACAGACCGCCGGTGACCAGCACCGGCCCACGAGCCCCGGCGGACGTCAGCAGCTTCACGTAGCGGCCAGCCATCGACAGGTGGATGCCCTTCAGGATGTTCGGGATCGAGATGCCGCGCGACACCATGTTGATGACGTCGGTCTCGGCCAACACCGCGCAGATCGACGAACACGTCTCCGGCTTGTCGGCGGTCAGCGACAGCGGCCCGATCTCGTCGATGGTGACGCCGAGGTAGCGGCAGATGTTCTCGAGGAACTGCCCCGAACCCGACGCGCACTGGCTGGTCATGCGGTGGCCGAGCACCTTGGCGCGGTCGTCCATCAGCACCGCGCGCGCATGCAGGGCGCCGATGTCGACGACCGCCCGTACCGCCGGGTCCAGGAACAGGCCGCCGCGCGCATGCGTGGTCATGCCGTAGAAATGGCCGGTGCGGTCCTCGACCTTCTCGCCTTCGCCGGTCGTGGCGACGTAGTCGATTTGCCCGCGGCGCAGGCCGGCGGCCTGCAGCGCCTGCTGCAGNNNNCCCGCCGGTCCACGGTCCTGCAGGATCGCCACCTTGATCGAGGAACTGCCGACGTCGATGCCGGCCGCCCACAACGGTTCGTCGGGCTTCACGATGCCACCTCCACGGCTTCTTCCTGTTGCCGCTGCACCTCGCGCCAGGCGAACGTCGCCGCGCCCAGCGCCCCGGTGTAGATCGAATCCGGCGAGATGTTGAGTGTGCGCGCGCCGTAGTTCTCGGCGACGAGATCGCGCAGCGCCTTCACGGCGGCGGTGTTCTTGGCCACGCCGCCGGTGAAGGTGAACTCGTCGTGCACGCCGCCCGAACGCGCCAACAGCGACATCGCCCGCAGGACGATCGCGCGGTGCAGACCGCTCAGGATGTCCTCGCGCTTCTCGCCGAGCGACAGCCGTTCGCGCAGCTCGGCGCCGGCGAACACGGTGCAGGTCGAGTTGATGCGCACCGTGCGGCACGCCTTGCCGGCCATCGGACCGAGTTCGTGCAGGCCGAGGTTCATCTCGTCGGCGATGTAGCCGAGGTAACGACCACAGCCAGCCGCGCAGCGATCGTTCATCTGGAAGCTGGTGACGATGCCCTGCTCGTCGATCTGGATCGCCTTCGTGTCCTGGCCGCCGATGTCGAGCACGGTGCGCGTACGAGGGAACATGGTGTGCGCGCCGAGCCCGTGGCAGAGGATCTCGCTGCGGATCAGCTTCTCCGGGAACGGCAACCGCTGTCGCCCATAGCCGGTGCCGAC
Organism: Planctomycetes bacterium UBA2386; assembly: GCA_002343845.1. The sequence continues at coordinate 31,074 of DDSQ01000134.1, forward strand.
GCACAGCCGCTGCACGAGATCGATCGCCGCCACCGCGTCGACGGCCTGCTGCAGCGCCCCCGCCCGCATCGCCACCATCGCCTGCCGCGCATGCTCGGCAAAGGTGCCGACCGCTTCGGTCGAGTTCTCGGTCTCGAGGATCGCCTTGTCGAACAAGCCGACCAGCGGGTCGAAGGCGTGCTGCCCGTCGCGGGCCAGGCCCTCGGCGAGTCCGACGTAACGGCTGCCGGCGAGGTCGCGGAAGAAGTCGCTCTTGCGTGAGCTGCCGACCTGGAACAGTTCGCCAGCTTCGTCGGTCATGCGGCCGAGGATCGTGTCGAGCGCCTTCCCGGTGCTCGTCCCGAGCGCCTGCTGGCGGGCATGGTGGTGCAGGCGCTCGCCCAGCGCGCGCAACTGGCTGCGATACTGCTGCTCGCGGAAACGCAGCTCGAAGGCCTGCAGCAGCCGCTGGCGTTCGTCTGGCGCCACGGCGGCCGCGGCCAGCCGGCCGTCGATCAGCGCGAAGCGCGCGTTGATCAGCGCTTCGCCGAGCGACACCCTGCAAGCGACGTCGTAGTTGCTGCGGCTGTTGGTGATGCCGCGTCCGAGCACCTTGCGGTCCGGGTCGAGCACGACCGCCTTGGTGGTGGTCGAACCGAGGTCGATGCCGACGCAGAACTCGATGCGCATGTCAGCTGCCTCCCGCACGCTTCTGCGCGATCATCTGGAAGTAGGACTCGAGGCGGTTCTTGATGTTCGACGCCGAGAAGTAGCGCGGATCGACCAGGTCGCTCTCGATGAACCCGCCCGGCCGGCCGGTGCGCTGCTCGACTTCGCGCAGGATCATCAGTTGGCCGGCACTGAACGAATTGCAGCTCTTCACCGAGTTGATCAGGAAGCCGTCGGCCGAGTACTCCTTCACGTACTTCGCCAGCATGGCGACACGCGTCGGCAGGTTCAGGTTCGTGTAGCAGCCCATGCAGTAGTCGGCGAGCGACTCCAACGGACGGCTCGGGTCGTGGCGGAAGCCGTTGTCGTAGACACCGCCGACCTTGGTGTAGGTCGAGGCCACGACCACCGCGCCCTCGTCGGTGAACATCTGCCAGAACTGGCGGAAGCTGGTCCAGTTCGGCGGGCCCTCGACGACCACGCGGTACTTCTCCTCCTGCAGCTCGCCGTCCGGGATGATCGGCCCCTTGCCCTGGCGAATGCGGTCTTCGATCTCGCCGCGCAGTTCCTGGTAGTAGTCGATCGCCTCCTGGGTTCCCCGGAAGGCGGTGAAGATCGGACCGATGTAGTAGACGCCGCCGAAGTAGGCGTCGATCGGCGACGGCCGCCTCTTGCCGCTCTCCAGCACCCAGACCAGGTCGTCCTCGGCCTTCGCCGACAGCGCCAGCTGCCGCTTCAGCAGGTCCTCGTCGTAGGCGCGGCCGGAGATCCTCTCCAGCGCCGGGATCACCTTCTTCCGCAGCTGGTCGACCACGTAGCGGCGCATCGAGTCGGTGATGACGCCATCGCCCTGGTAGGGCACGTGCAGCATCACGCACGGGCAGTCGTACTCCTGCGCCAACAGCTCGAACCACTTCAGGAACGTGAAGCAGCCCGTGTACGACAGCAGCAGCAGATCCGGCTTCGGCAGCCGTTCGCCGGTCGGCCCGACGTTGCCCGACTTCAGCATGCCGATGTCGCACTTGACGTAGGTGCAGACGTCCTCGCTGTGGCCGAGCTTCTCGGCGAGCCCGATGTAGTCGCGCGACTTGCCGCGCATGCCCGACTGCAGGGCGTTGATCTCCGGCAACACCGGCAGCACGCCGAATGAGCCGAGCAGCTCGGTCAGGTTGCCGGGCACGAACGTGTAGGCGCACTTCTGGCCCAGGTCGGGGGCCATCGCGAGCTTGTGGAAGTGGTCGGCGATCATCGCCTTCTGCCGCTCCTGGCTCTTGTCCTTGGCGGCGGCGGCGGCGCTGGCGGCGACGACGGGATTGCTCATGGTCATTCGCTCCAAAGCTTGATCGAGTCGGCGAAGGTGCCGGCCTGTTCGCGGATCACCTGGAATTGGCCCGTGTTCTCCGCGTACTTGAACGCCGTCCACGGGATGCCCGCGCGCTCGACGGCAGCGGTCGCCATCGGTTGGTCGAGCAGTGCCGGGTCGCAGAAGCTCGGCGCGCAGAAGATGACGCCCTCGGCGCCGGAGTGCTCGACGCGGTCGACCAGGTCCTGGCCCTTCTTGCCGTCGTCGATGTAGCGGATGGCGCTCGGCATGCCCTGGCGCAGGTAGGCGAGCGCCAGGTCGCCGAGCGGGTCGTCGCCATCGGCGCGCACGGCCCCGCGGATCCAGCGATGCACCTGCACGAAGTCGTCGTCGACGATGTAGCAGCCGGAGCGTTCCAGCGTCTTGATCAGACCGAGCGGCGGCTGTTCGCAGAACGAACCCGTGAGCAGCACGCGCGCCTGGTCCATCGGCCGGCGGTCGGCGGCGGCCGCGACGGCGGCGCGATACTCGCGCAGCATCGCGGTGTGCTCCTCGACCGGCAGCACGCAGCCGGCGCGCAGCAGCAGGTAGAGTTCGCCGGTGGGCACCAACCACGGCTGCTGCTGGCGGAGCGTGTAGAGACCCTCGACCAGTTCGCGGTGGGTGTTGTAGGCGGCGATCGACGCGCGCAGGGCCGCGGCGGTCAGCGGGCGGGCGCCCCGGGCAGTCAGCGCCTCGGCGATCTGCTCGAGCTCGTGGCGGTAGAACGCGCCGCCGATGTCCGGCGCGAAGTCCTGCGGCACATCGAGGTAGTGCGAGTACTTGCCCGGGAACTGCATCATCCACATGCCCGACAAGTTGCGGATCACGTCGCAGGTGGCCGGGAACAGCATGCCGTCGAGGCAATCGAGGGCGCCGTTCAGGCCGAGCTCGATGACGCTGCGCGGCAGGTGGCAGATGTAGCTCTGGTAGTAGGCGTCACCGCGGATGATCTCGAGGTCGTCACCCGCCCCCATCACGCCGACCGGCAACACCCCCATGGCGTGCAGCAACTCGCGCGGCACGTAGACCGGCAGGAAGCCGACCGCGAGCCCGCCGGTGCGGCGTTTCCATTCGTGCACGGCGGTGAACCGCAGGTCGCGATAGAGATCCTCGGCGCGTCGCAGCAGGGAGTCGAGGGTCATGCATGCCTCCATTGCGGGGCGCGTTTCTGCAGGAATGCCTGGATGCCCTCGTTGGCGTCGGCGGTGGCCATCAGCTCCTGCAGGTAGGCGCGTTCGAGCGCGTCGAGGTCGGCGAAGAAGTCGCGCTGGAACCGGCTTCGCACCGCCCGCACCGCATGGCGCAAGCTGCTGGCGGAATGCCGGCCCAGGTGGTGCTCGGCGTAGGCGATCGCCGCGGCTTCGGGGTCGTCGGCGATCTGGTCGACGACGCCGACGCGCAGCGCCTCCTCGGCACCGAGTGAACGGCCGGACAAGCACAGGTCCTCGGCGGCGGCGCGCCCGGCGCGCGCGGCCAACAGCAGCGACGCAACCGGCGCGAACACGCCGAGCGAGATCTCCGGCTGGCCGAGCTTGGCGTCGGGCGCGGCGAACACGCGGTGGCAGAACGTCACCAGTTCGAGGCCACCACCGAGGCATTGCCCGCGCACGGCAGCCAACACCGGCACTTCGGCCGCGGCGATGGTGCGGAACAGGCCGTGGAACGCGCGCAGCATGCCAGCGACGTGTTCGGGCAGGTGCTCCTGCACCGACGCGCCGAACGAGAAGTGCGGGCCGGCATGGCTGAGCACGATGGCGCGCAGTGCTGGCGCGCGGCGGGCCGCAGCGAACGCGGCGTCGAGCGCCTGCGTCATCGCCGCATCGACGACGTTGGCCTTCGGTCGGTCGAGGCGCAGCAACCAGAGGTGCTCGCTGCGCTTCTCGATCCGCAACGGGGACGGGACGGGCTCGGTCACGGCAGGCCTCCGGTCACTGCTTCGCTTCGGCGGTTGCCCTGCCGTGCGCACGCCACAGGATCGCCTCGGTCAGCGGCTCGCCCCAGGCGTCGCCCCGCGCCTGCAATTGGCGCAGCAGCAGGAAGTCGGGCTCGCGGCACTCCTTGTTGCCCTCGTTGAAGGCGCGGAAGCCGGCGCGGCCCTCCGTCATCATGTTGAGTCCGAGCCAGGCGCGGTTGGTCTCGCGGTTCTTGTCCCAGTGCGCAAGCTTGTGCTTGCGCACGCTCTCGACGGTCTTGCTGAGACAGCCCGGCATCGTCATCGCGAGCGACGTGACCATGCCGTCGACGGCCTGGTCGAGCAGCGACAGGTCGACCGTGCCGCGCGCCAGCAGTTCCTTGCCGGCCTTCGCTTCCGCTCCCGTCTTGAACTCGCCGTGCACGATGCGGCCCTTGTCGTCGAGCCAGCGGTCCGTGATCACCGTCGGGTTGACCACGAACTTGCCGTCGACCTTCAGGGCCGGCACCACATCGGTGAGCAGACCGATGCGCAGCGCCTTGTGGGCGCTCCAGTGGTTGCAGAGCGTGCAGCTCTCCATCGCCTTCTCCATGCCGACGAACAGCGGCAGGAAGTCGGTGCTGCCGCCGTCCGGCGCGCTGCCGTGCTTGGGGCCCGCCTGGCCGAACCGCGCCAGGTCGCTGGCGATCGAGAAGTCGCACGCCATGCCGATCTCCTGGCCGCCCGCGATGCGCATGCCGTTCACGCGGCAGATCACCGGCTTGTCGCAGTGCAGGATCGCCGTGACCATGTCGTTGAACAGCCGCATGTACTGGCGGTACTCCTCGGGACGGCCGGCGTAGTACTCGGCGTACTCGACGGTGTTGCCGCCGGTGCAGAACGCCTTGTCGCCGCTGCCGGTGAACACCACCGCGACGCAGCCGCGGTCGTTCGACGCCGCGCGCATGCCGAGGATGACTCCCTTCACCATCTCGGTGGTGTAGGAGTTGTACTGCGACGGGTTGTCGAGCATGATCCGCGTCGCGTGCAGGTCGGCGACCACCTTGCCGGCCGGATCGCGCACGGGCAGTTGCTCGACGCGGATCCCGGGGTGCGAGGTGGCGGGGACGAGATCGTGGTTCTTGAAGTTCATGACATCGCTCACGGCACGAGGACGAGGCGGCGCGACACGCGGTTCGCGTGCACGTCGGCGAAGCTCTGGTTGATCGAGGCCAGCGGGCGCAACTCGGTGAACGGCTGCAGCGCGACCTTGCCGGCGAGGACCAGGTCGAGGGCGGCCGGATACAGCTCGGGCAGACAGCCCCAGTTGCCGGCAGCGGTGGCATCGAAGGCCATCAGGTTGGACAGGCGCAGTTCGACCTTCTTGGCAGTGAAGCCGACCACCGACAGGTGGCTGCCGTGCTCGAGCAGCGAGAACGCGGTTCCCTGACCCGCCGGCGAACCCGAACACTCGAAGATGCGCCAGCGGAAGGTCGGCACACCGTTCGCCTTCGCCAGGTCGCGCACCGCCTGCTTCAGCGCCTTGAACTCGAGTTGGTCGGCGCGCAGGCCGAGCTTGGCGCCGTGCTCCAGCGACATCTGCAGCCGCACCGGGTCGACGTCGATCGCGACCACCAACGCACCGAGCGCGTGCGCGATCTGCACCGCGTAGCCGCCGACGCCGCCGACGCCGACCACGACGGCGAGGTCGCCCGGACCAAGACCCACGCGGTGGATCGCCTGGTAGGGCGTGGTGACTGCATCGGCCAGCACCGCCAGCGTCGCCAGGTCGAGCCCGGCGCGGTTCACGTTGCGGTCGCGCAGATCGGGCACGGGGCACAGGCCCGCTGCGGGCACCCTGACATGGCTGCCGAAGCCGCCGTGCACATCGTTGCCGGGGAAGATCTGCTTCGGACACACCGAACCCCGGCCGGCTCGGCAGGCAGCACAGTTGCCGCAGGGCATCACCGCCGGCACCACCACGGTGCGGCCGAGCCAGGACTCGGCGCCAGCCCCCGCTTCGACCACCGTGCCACTGATCTCGTGACCGAGCACCAGCGGCAGCGCGTGCCGCGTCGGCACCCCATCGAAGCAGAAGCCCAGGTCGGTGTGGCAGATGCCGCACCCGGCGACCTCGACCAGCACTTCGCCGGGGCGCGCGTTCTCGCTGCGCGTGGTCTCGCGCAGCGGCTCGCCAGGCGCCGTGAACATCCACGCGGATACTTCCACCCTCGTGGAAAGCCTGCCCACGCGCCGAATTGCGCCCCTGCAGCTTCGCGCCGACGATCTGGCGTTGGTTGCGAGGCCTCACCGCCGTTGTCCGGCTCCTCGAACGATGAACCCCCTGACCATCCCGTTCCTGCTGGCCGCGATCGGCGCGGCCAGTGCCCCCCAGCAACCGGGCGCCGATGCCGGGGCGCTGCAGCGCCGCACCTGGCAGGTCGGCGGCGACGAACGGCAGGCGCTCGTGCACGTGCCCGCCAACGCCGCGACGGAACCCTGCCCGCTCGTGCTGGTGTTTCACGGTCACGGTGGCCGCATGGAGCGCGCCGCGCGCAGCTTCCACCTGCACGAAGAATGGCCGGAGGCGATCGTCGTCTATCCGCAGGGCCTGCCGACCACGACCGCGCGCGACGCGGCCGGCGAACGTTCGGGTTGGCAACCGGCGGCCAATGCCGAGGGCGATCGCGACTTGCTGTTCGTCGATGCGATGCTCGCGAGCCTGCGCCAGGAACTGCGCGTCGACCCCAATCGCATCCACGCCACCGGCCACAGCAACGGCGGCGGCTTCTGCTACCTGCTGTGGGCCAGCCGCGGCGCGTCGTTCGCTTCGTTCGCGCCGTCGTCCGCGGGCGCTGGCGGCAAGCTGCGCGGCGACCAGCCGCCGCGGCCGATCCTGCACATCGCCGGCAAGGCCGACCAGGTGGTGCGCTTCGAACAGCAGCAGCGCACGATCGACGCGCTGATCGAGCGGCACGATGCGGGTCCCGGCGAAGTCTGGCCCGAGGTACCCGGCGCGACCCGCCACCGGGCCGGCAACGGCGCCCACGTCGCCACCTGCATCCACGACGGCGGCCACGAGTTCCTCGCCTCGGCACCGGCCACCATCGCCGCGTTCTTCCGCGCAACACCGCGGCCCAACCCCTGGGTGCCGCCGGTCGTGCCCGGGCCCGGACTCGTGCACCACGTCTACGCGAGCGCGCGCGCCGGCACCGAAGTCGGCTACCACGTGTGGCTGCCGCCGGACTACCTCGATCGCGCGGAGGCGCGCTACCCGGTCGTCTACTGGCTGCACGGCAGCGGCGGCGGCGAGAACGGCATCGCGCCGGTCGCTGCGGCGTTCGCGGCCGCGATCGAGCGGAACGCGCTGCCGCCGGTGCTGCTGGTGTTGCCGAACGGACTGCCGAACGGCATGTGGTGCGACAACGTCGATGGCAGCACGCCCGTCGAGTCGATCCTGATCGGTGAGATCGTGCCGCGCATCGATCGTTTGTTCCGCACCGTCGCGACCCGCGACGGGCGCGCGTTCGTCGGCTTCAGCATGGGCGGCTACGGCGCCTTGCGGCTCGGCTTCGCGCACCACGACCTGGTAGGCACCATCGCCTCGCTCGGCGGCGGCCCGCTGCAGCGCGAGTTGGTGGCGACGCCGCGCGCCGACGAGGCGCGCCGGCGCCAGGTGATGCGCGACGTCTTCGGCGACGACATGGCGGAGTTCGTCGCGCGCAGCCCGTGGCGACTCGCCGAGCAGCACGCCGCAGCTGGGCGACAGAGCCTGCGCATCCTGCAAGCGATCGGCACCGCCGACGAGACGCTGCCCGCGAACCGCGCCTTCCACGACCACCTGCAGGCGCTCGGCATCGCGCACGAGTACGTCGAACTCGCCGACACGGCGCACGAGCCGATGCGGACGCTGCGACGCCTCGACGACCGCCTGTGGCGACTGCTGCGCGACGGCTTCCCGGCCGCTGGCCGCTGATCGGCCTCGCACCCGGCGGAACGACGGCCGCCCCCATGTCGGGATGCAATTCCGAGGGCCATTACCGGGTTGCTCTCTGCACGCAGGTCATGCCGTTGCGTCCGATCCCACTGGCGACCGCAGGCCTCTCGCGTGCAACGAGCCATGGCAAGGCAGGCCGCCGAACGCGCAGCCCGTCGAGCGACCCGTTCGGGACTGATCCCTTGATTGTGCTCGCCCGGTCGACGGCCCACCGTTCCGCGACCCGACCGCGAGTCTCGTTCCTCACCCGGCCCTGGGGATACCGTCTTGGATGCGTGGCACGCCGGCGACGAGCCGGCGCGTCAGGGCATTCGTGCCTCGAAATCTGCATCGGTCACACTTCTCCCGAGAATCTTCTGCACGAGCACAGCCCTCTGCGCGACCACAGCCAAGGGATCAGTCCCGAACGAGAGCGGCTGGAGCCACGAGCCCGATGACCACCACCACCCCCACCTCGCCGCGGCAGGTGCCCGGAACGCAGCGCGAACTCGGCACCTGGGACACCGGCCGCGCCGGGCCGACGTTGCTGGTGCTCGCGGGCATCCACGGCAACGAACCGGCCGGCGTGCTCGCGGTGCAGCGCGTGCTCGCCACCCTGCAGCAACACGACGTCGAACTGCGTGGCCGGATCGTGGCCTTGGCGGGCAACCTGCCGGCGCTGCTGCAGGAGCGACGGTATCTCACGCGCGACCTCAATCGCGGCTGGATGCCGAAGGACATGGCCTCGTTGGCGGCGCGCGACCCGGTTGCGGACTCGCCCGAAGACGGCCAGCAGCGCGACCTGCTGCGCCGGTTCGAGCACACGGTGGCGACGTCGCGAGGCCCGGTCGTGTTCGTCGACCTGCACACCAGCTCGGCCGACGGGCCGCCGTTCCTGTGCCTCGCCGACACCATCGACAACCGCGACCTGGCGATGGCGACCGGAGTGCCGATCATCCTCGGCATCGAGGAGACGATCGACGGCGCGTCGCTCGAGTGGTTCACCGGGCGCGGCATCGTCGCCATCGCGGCCGAGGGCGGCCGGCATCAGCACCCGGACACCGTCGGCAACCACGAAGCGCTGCTGTGGCTGCTGCTCGGCCACCTCCGCATGGCGCCGGACCAGGTCGTGCAGGCGGACGCGCGCCGCGCTCACTTGCGGCGGGCGACGGCCGGCGTGCCGCCGATCGTGGAGATCGTCCACCGGCACGCGATCACGCCAGCCGACAAGTTCGTGATGATGCCGGGGTTCGTGAACTTCCAGCGGATCGCGAAGGGCACGCTGCTGGCGAACGACCGGAACGGCGCGATCCACGCCGACCAGGACTGCCACATGCTGTTGCCGCTCTACCAGGCACTGGGCGACGACGGCTACTTCCTGGCGCGACCGGTGCGGCGGTTCTGGCTCGAAGTGGCGCGCTGGCTGCGTCGGGCGCGGCTGTTCCGCATCGTGCACTGGTTGCCGGGGGTGCGGCGCGACCCCGAGGACCCGCTGACGATCCTCGTGAACCCGGTGGTGGCGCGGTGGTTCGTCACCGAGATCTTCCATCTGCTGGGCTACCGCCGGCAGCGCCAGCGCAACGGCAGGCTGGCGTTCACGCGCCGGTGGTCGTTGCCGGCGAACGCGCAGCTCGTGCCCCTTCGAGCCCCGCGCGACACTACACGATCGGCTGCCGACTGACCGCCGTCGCGCGCTCGTGCGGACTACCGCCGAGGCGTGGTCCGGCGGTCGCGGCCGAGCACGGCGGAGGTTCGGCCAAGCGCAGGCTTGCACGGGAACGGCCATCCCACTATATGAGATTGCGTCTCAATAGTAGTAGTGGCCCTCATGCTGCGCACCATCCTCGCTGCCCTCGTCACCGTGTCGGCCGTCCCGGCCCAGGCCGCGGTCGAACGCACCGTCGCGGCGATGGGCACGTGGCTGGACCTGCGCGTGTCGGCGGCGGACCGCGCCAGCGCGCTCTCGGCGAGCGAGGCCGCCGTGCAGGCCGTTGCCGCCGTCGAGGCGCGCCTCTCCACCTGGCGGCCGGACAGCGAGGTGTCGCTCGCCAACCAGGCGCCGCCGCGGACCCCGTTCGCACTCAGCCCGGCGACCGCCGACGACGTCCGCATGGCCCTTCGGTTCGCCAGCGCCTCCGAGGGCACGTTCACTCCGGGCCTCGGCGCGCTCATCGACGCTTACGGCCTGCGCGGCGCTCGCCGATGGCCAGGACCGACGGAGCTGGCGGCGGCGCGCGGTCAGTCGGCCGCGAGCGCGATCGCCCTGGACGGCGAGTCGTTGGTGCGCTCGTCGCCCACGGCCTGGTTGTCGACCGACGCCATCGCCAAGGGCATCGCGCTGCGGCACGCGGCTGCGGCCGTTCGCGCGGCCGGCGCAACCGCCCGACTCGACTTCGGCGGGCAGTGGCTCGTCGAAGGCGGCAGCACCGAGTGGATCGCCGTCGCGCATCCCGATCACCGCGACCAGGTCGTGGCGACGATCGCGTTGCTGCCCGGTCGTTCGGCGGCGACGTCGGGCAACGGCGAACGTCGCGCGATCGTCGATGGCCGGCCGCACGGTCATCTGCTCGATCCGCGCACCGGCACCTTCGCCGACGACTTCGGCAGCGTCACGGCGGTGGCGACGGATCCCGCGCTGGCGGATGCCGCGGCCACGGCGCTGTTCGTCGCCGGCCCGGCGGCGGGACCCGCGCTCGCCGCACGACTCGGCGTCGAAGCCCTGTTCGTCGTCCGCGTCACCGACGCGACCGTCCGCTGCGTCGCCACACCCGGCCTCGGCATGCGCCCCACCTCCCCGCACCCATGAACGCGACTCCCTGTTTCTCCCTCGCGCGCGCCGCCGCCTTGGCAGCCGTATGCGCATCCCTTGGCGCCCAAGAGACGATCGAGCAGAGGCTCGACCGGATCGAACGCGAGAATCGCGAACTGAAGGCCCGGGTCGACGCGTTCGGCGCAGCCGCCGGCACCTCGACGGTCCCCGACGACACTCCCGGCTTCCGCAAGATCTACGCGACCGACCACGGCGTGTCATTGGCCGGCTATGGCGAGCTGCTGTTCACGCAGAACAGCGGCCGCACCGACGTCGCCGACGCACTGCGCACGGTGCTCTACTTCGGCTACCGGTTCGACGAGCGGTGGCTGTTCCACAGCGAGATCGAACTCGAGCACGGCACGACGACCGACTCGTCCGGCACGACCAGCAGTGGCGGCGAGGTGTCCTTGGAGTTCGGCTACCTCGAGTACGAGGCGTGCGAGAACCTGGCCCTGCGCGCAGGCATGGTCCTGGTGCCGGTCGGGCTCGTGAACGAGCAGCACGAGCCGACCCTGTTCCTGCCCGCGCAGCGCGCCCAGACCGAGAACCGCATCCTGCCGACGACGTGGCGTGAACTCGGCGTCGAGGCGGTCGCCACGTTCGGCGACTGCGAGGCGAAGTGGTTCGTTGGCACCGGCCTCGACGGCGAGGAGTTCGCGGCGTCCGGCTATCGCGGCGGTCGCCAGAAGGGCAATCGCGTCGCCGCCGACGACATCGCCACCGCGCTGCGGTTCGACGTGCAGCCGTGCGACGCGCTGACGTTGGGCGCGTCGGGCTTCTACCAGCGCGCCGGCCAGGACGGGTTGCGCGGCACCACGCCGATCCCCGAACTCGACACCGTGATCGCCGAAGCCCATGCCGACTGGCGGCCGGGGCCCTGGATCGTGCGTGGCCTCGTCGCGAGCGGCTGGAACGATGACGCTGGCGCGTTCGCCGGCGCGACCGGGCGGAACCTCGCCGAACGGCTGTTCGGCGCCTACGCCGAAATCGGCCTCGACGTGGCGCCGTGGTTGTGCCGCGACAGTTCCGCGGCGGTGATCCCGTTCGTCCGTTACGAGCGCATCGACACGCAGGCCGACATGCCGGCGGGGATCGCGGCGAACGCGGCGAACGACAGCAACATCTTCACTCTCGGCCTGCACGTGCGACCGATCGAGCGGATCGTGTTCAAGGTCGACTTCGAAGCGTGGGACGACAGCTTCGACCGCCTGAACCTGGCGATGGGCTATGTCTTCTAGGCGCTTGTTCGCGGTCGTCGGCGCGCTCGCCGTCGCGTTCGGCGCAGAGCTCGCCGCCCAGGCGATCACCGAGGCCGAGGCGCTCGCGCTCGCGTGCCCCGGCGCTTGCTGGCGGCGCGAGGAACTCGAACTGACGACTGCGCAGCGGACCGCGGTCGGCGCGGCGGCCGGACAGGCGGCGCCGGCCCGGATCGTGCGTCACGTTGCGACCAAGGACGGCGCCGTCGTCGCCATCGCCTGGGTCGACTCGCGCACGGTGCGAACGCACGGCCAGACGCTCCTCGTCGTCGTCGATCCCAAGGGCACCGTGCGGCGCGTCGAGTTGCTCGCGTTCGACGAGCCGAAGCGTTACCGGCCGCGGGCCGAGTTCTTCGCTGCCTTCGTGGGGCGTTCGCTGGACGACGAACTGCGGCTGCGGCGCGCGATCAAGCCGATCGCCGGGGCGACGATGAGTGCGGTAGCGGCGGTCGCCGCCGTGCGCACGGTGCTGGCCGCGCACGCGGTCTTGCCGGTGGCGCGATGACGCCGGCGCTGCGGCGCTGGACGTGGGCAACGACCGCGGCTGTGGTGGCTACCGGCGGCGTGTTCGCATGGATGGCGTACGGAATGACGCCCGCAGACCCGTTCGCCGCGGTCAACCACCCCTGGCAGCCGGCGACGCTGCACGCGCACGTGCTCACGGCCGCACTCTGGCTCGTGGTGTTCGGCGCCCTGTGGCCCGCGCACATCGTTCCGAACCTGCGGGCCAGGGCGCCGGCGCGCCGCCGTTCGGGACTCGCCGTCCTGGCGTCGGCGATCGCCATGGCCAGCAGCGGCTACCTGCTGCAGGTCTCGGTCGACGACACGTGGCGCTCGGCGTGGTGCGCCGCGCATCTCGTCGCCTCGGCGGTGTTCGTCGTACTGCTGATCGTGCACCTGCTCGCCGGCCGCCGCGTCGCAACCCGCTGACGCTGGCGAACGGAGCCGACGCCGACGCTCACTTCGTGGCGGCCTTCGGCACGACGCGCGGCCCGATGTACTCGGTCGCCACCACCACATCGTCGAACCACACCCGGTTCTGCGTCGCCGTGCCCAGGGCCGCGTACTCGTCCGACACGTACCACAGCAGCGCGACTTCGTTCACCTGCAGGGTCGCATCGGTGCGGAACGAGAAGCCGCGGAACGGCTGCGGGTCGGTGTTCTTCGGCCCCGAGGTCACGAACACGTTGCGCGACCAGCTGCCGACCGGCACGCCCGGCCCGTAGCGGCCGACTTCGACGCCATCGATCCAGAACGCCATCGCGCCGTCGTGCTGCCCGACCGTGTTGGCCTGCAGCATCGCCTCGACGCAGATCCAGCGGTCCTTTGGCGCCTCTGCCTGGCCGTCGGGCGTGAAGCTGTTGCCGTAGTAGTCGTTCTCCTTCGTCGTCTCGGTGCCGTCGTCGTTGCGGCCCGGCGCCGGTCCCGGGTTGTTCCAGCCGCGCATCTCGTGCCAGTAGGCGTAGAACCGCCAACGACCGCGCAGCGGCTCGATGCCGGTCCAGAAGCCACGGTCGCCGGGCGGCGCGGCTCCCGCGCGGCCGTCGAAACCCGGCGCGAGCGCGCGCAGCTTGACGAAGTGGTGCGGCCACACGGTGTCCGGCGCGAAGCGGCAGTAGAAACGCACGAACAGCCGGTCCTCGCCCTTCGGCAGGCGCAGCGCGAGTTCTCCGCCCTGGTCCTTGCCCTTGGTCGCGGTGGCCTGCGCGCACCGCTTCCCGCCGTGTGCGAACGCCGCGTCGTCGACGACGGTGAAGATGCCGCGATGCCGCACCTGCCAGCCGTCGAGACCGTTCTCGAAGCCGCTGGCGAAGCGCACCGCCGGATCGGCGGCGATGCCGGCGTCGCCGACGTAGCGGGCGGCAAGACCCGCCGCGGGCGGCTTCGGCGGGGCCGCCGGCGGTTCCTGCGGCAAGCACAAGGCGAGCACCAGGGCGAACGACATGGCGCGAGATCCTACCCGCGTGGCCCGGACCCCGAGTCAGGCCGCCACGTCGCGCGCGACACCCCGACGCACGATCACGGCAGCATGCCGCGAATCGGTCCGACCAATGCGGCGCCGACGAACCGTGCCCCGGCTTCGTTGAAGTGCACCTGGTCGTAGAACGAGGCGAAGCCCGTCGGCACTGCCGCTGCGAGATCGACGCAGGCGAAGCCGTGCCGCTTGCAGGCCGCGATCAAGCTCGCGTTCGCGGCAGCGATCAGGTCGCGGAAGTTGGCCGGCGCGATGCGGTGCGTTCCCGTGTTGCAACCCCAGTACGCCGCCTGTTCCGCCGCCGTCGGCGCCGCCCCGAACATGCAGGGCTGCGTCGCGAACAACGGCACGATGCCGTGCGCCTGGCACAGGCCCGCGAGGGATCGCACGTTGCGGACGTAGTGATCGAGGCCCTGCGCCGACGCCAGCAACGGCTCGGGGCACTCCGGCAGCTTCGCCTGCCATGCCGCTTCGTCCGCGAAGTACGGAGTCGACCGATTGCCGCGCAACGCCGCCCGGAGCCAGCGCAGGTGCCGGCTGATCTGCGTGCCGCGCAGCGCGGCCAGGGCCGCGTGCAGCGATCGCGGCTCGGCGTAGAAGGCGTCGGAGCGCAACATCGGATGATCCCCCGACGCGATGGTCCCGAGATCGTTGGCGCCGAGCAGGAACACGCAGACGTCGGTGTCGAGAGCGGTGACGACGTGCGCCGTCGTGGCGAGGTGCGTGCGCGAGTCCTGGGCGGAGATGCCGAGGTTCAGCACGGTCACCGGCCGCGCGAGCACGGCCTGCAGTTCGCGCTCGAGCACCGCCGGCCAGCGTTTGGCGGCGTCCAGCATGTTGCACTCGACGGTCGAGCCGCCGACCACCGCAACGCGCAGTTCCTCGGCGCTGCGCCGCTGCTGCCGTTCCGCGGGATAGAGGTAGCCCAACGCGTTGAACGCGTTCTCGACCAGGCCCGGCGTGACGCCGGCGAGCGGCCCCGGATCGACGGTCGTGGTGCGCGGCGCCGGACCGATCGCCGACCAGGACGGCAGGAACCGGTGCAGACGCGGGTCGCGCACTTCCGGCAACGGATGGAACAACCACAGCGCGCCTTCGAGCAGGGCGACGGTCGCGATCGCGGAAGCGCAGGCCACGGCGACCTTGCGGCGCCACGTGCTTCGTCGCCGCGGGGCCGGAACGGATGCGGACATCGCCGCATGAGAACGCGGCGGAACAGCGCCTGGCAAGCTCGCGCAGCGCCCGGCGCGCACGAAGGGGAGCCCTCGCCGCGCGCGGCCAGGCCGCGACCCCTCCGCGGTTCAGCGCGCGCTCTTCACCGTGAACTCCGCGGTGACGGCCTGGTTCTCGACCAGGTTGCGGCGGCCGTTGGCCTGCAGGTGCAGGAAGCGGCGGCCGTGGTGCAGCTCGAGCACGCAGCGCGTGACGCGATACGGCAGCACGGTCCCGTCGGGGCCGCGCGCCGACACTTCGGCGGTGAACGACGCGCCATCGACGCCGAGCGCGGCGAGGTCGACGCGGGCGCCGATGCGCCAGTCGTCCGGGCTCGAGTGGCCGTAGATGTCCCAGCCCCGCGCCAGGAAGCCGGGCTTTCGCGCGATCGTCACCGTGAGACCGTCGGCGTTGCGTTCGCTGCGCGTCGACTCCGCCGGATGCGGCGTGGCCTGGAACGGCCGCAGGGCGGGATCACCGATCAGGATGCGGTTGGCGCCGCCACCCTGCATGACCTTCTCGCGGTGGCGATGCGGCTCGCCGGCGACCGGGAGGTCGAGCACGAGCGCACCGCCCGCTGCCAGCATCACGTCGTTGTACGTCGCAACGAGCGTCTCGCCGAGGCTCGCGCCGTGCTCGAGCGCATGGTCGGTTTCGATCGACACCGAGAGGCCGTGGTTCGCGCCCAACGGAACGCACAGCGCCGCGGCACCAGCGTGCAGCCACGCGAGCGCCAGGCTGTCCTCGACCGCGAGGTGGTGCACCGTAGCAACGTCGGTGCGGCCGAACGTCGAGACGATGTCACCTTCGACCCAGACGCGATCGACGGCACCGGAATGGCACGTGCCGCTCCACACGATCGGCGAGGCCAGCTTCAGAGTGCGAAAGCGCTGCGCGAGCAGGCGCGGCATCTCCCCCGCGGGATCGTGGCCGACCTTGCCGGCTTCGTACTCCCAGTGCTTGTCGCGCTGCCGGTTGCGGTCGTCGTCGAACAGCCAGATGCCCTGGGGGTCGCCGCAGCCGGTGAACTCCGCGACCGCCGCCGCCGGCAACTCCGCCAGCGCGCGCTCGACCGCCTGCAGGCGCTCGGGGTCGGCGTTCGCGAACCAGTGGTGCGGCCCGTGGAAACCCGCGGCGGCCTGGATCGGGGACTGGTGGTCGGCGATCCGGAACGACTTCTCGGCGGTGCACACCGAGCCCTGCCACCACGGCCCCGTGACCGGGCCGCGCGCATGAAGTGCAGCGATGCGTTCCCACAACCGCGTGCACTGCTCGCCGGACTCGGCGGTGAGGTAGCCGAACGCGAAGTCGACGAGCGGATCGTCGTCGATGCGCGCCGCCGTGAGCAGGATGCGCCGATGCAGCACGAGATCGAGCGTCGCCGGCTGCAGCACGAACAACACGTTCGCGGGTCGCCGTTCGCGCAGGACGTCAGTCAGCGCATCGAAGTCGCGGCCGTCCCACTCCACCATCGCTCCGCGGTGATGCGCACGGGCGCTGGCCGCAGCGGCGCGGTACCCGGCCGCCGCGGGCGCATCGGCCGCCAGGTCGACCGCGACGACGAGGTAGCCGGACTGGGCCCGTGCAAAGGCTCCGAAGGCGGCGACGAACAGCAGCCACACGAAGGCAGGGACGCGCATGGACGATCGCATCGGCGGGAGCCGACTCCGGCGGGCAAGGGTAGCGGCGCGTCGCGGGCCGTGGTCGCGACGACGCCCAATCCTCGCCACGCGTGCCGGCAGTGGCGCGGCCTCGCGATGCAGGTAGCCTGCGGCCTGGTGCAAGTCGGCCTTCGCAAGATCCTGCTGGTCTCGCTGCTGGCGTCCTACGTCGGCCAGACTGCGCTCGTCTACCTCGACGACACGGCGACGCCCGAGATGGCCCTCAGCGAAGAAGGCGTGACCGGCCGCCGCCTGTGGCACGAACTCAACTGCCAGGTCTGCCACCAGCTCTACGGCTTCGGCGGCTTCCTCGGCCCCGACCTCACGAACGCCGCCCCGCGGCTGACCCGCGCGCGCCTCGACGAAGTGCTGACGATCGGCAATGCGCAGATGCCGGCGTACCACCTCGATGGCGACCAGATCACCGCGCTCGAGACGTTCCTGCACGAGATGAACGCCACCGGCGTCGGCGTGGCGCGTGCGAACGTGCCGCTGCCGCCCGACGCGGTGTGGGCGGCGCTCGACGCGCACGCGCAGGCGAAGGCGCCGCCGGCGCCGGTGTTGGCCGGGCTGGCGACGTTCCGCGCTCACTGCGCGACCTGCCACGTGCCGCTGCAGAGCACGCCACTCGGCGTCAACACCGCCCCCGACCTCAGCACGGTCACGACGCGCCTCGACGACGCGGCGATCGCGCAGGTCATCGCGACGGGCCGCGTGCCGAAGGGCATGCCGTCGTGGCCGGCGCTCGGCGACGCGAAGATCCAAGAACTGATCGCGTGGTTGCACTGGCTGGCCGACGAACGTGCTCCGATCCGCGATCGTGTGCCCGGCGACAGTGCCGCGCAGGGCCTGCCGTGGTGGGAGTTCCGATGACCGGCACCGCCGACCGCAGCACCGCGACTCCGGCTGCCGCACCTGCGGCCCACGCGCCGCCGGCGATCCTGCCCCTCGCCGGCCAGCGCGTCGATCGCACCGTCGTGATCCAGCTGCGCATGGCGCTCGCGTGCATCGTCGTCGCCGTCGGCGGCGGTGCGCTGGCGGCCCTTCACTACCTGCCGAGCGTGTCGACGTGGCTCAACGCGCAAGCGGTGACGCTGACGCGCATGCGGCCGCTGCACACGACGTTCGCGACGTTGTGGATCTTCGGCGGGTCGCTGGCCGTGATGTACCACTGGCTGTCGACGCACCACGGCGGACTCGACCGCGGCGATCGCCGCCGGTTCTGGTTCCACACCGCCTGCTGGCTCGTCGCCGGCGGAGGGATCTTCGTCACGCTCGCCGCCGGCATCTTCTCGGGCCGCGAGTACATCGACTTCCACCCGATCTTCAGCGGCGTGCTGCTGGCCGGCTGGTGCGCCTTCGCGTGGACGTTCTGCAAGCGGCTGCGGCACGGCTTCTGGGCGCAGCCGATCTACCTGTGGTTCTGGGCGATCGGCACCCTGTACTTCGCCCTCACCTTCGTCGAAGGCCACGCCTGGCTCCTGCCGTCGGTGTTCGAGAACCCGGTGCGCGACCTGCAGCTGCAGTGGAAGTCGTGCGGCACGCTGGTCGGCTCGTTCAACTTCCTGATGTACGGCTCGCTCGCCTACGTCGGCGAGAAGCTGTCGGGGGATCGCAAGTACGCGCAGTCGCCGACCGCGTTCTGGCTGTTCGGCGTCGGCTGCCTCAACTCGTTCACCAACTACGCGCACCACACCTACCATCTGCCGCAGACGCCGACGGTGAAGTGGATCGCGTTCGTCGTGTCGATGATCGAGGTCGTGATCCTCTGGAAGGTGATGCTCGACCTCGGCCGCATGGTCCGGAAGGGCCGCCCCGAGCGTTTCTGCGGCCGCGCTGGCTGGCTCGTCGCCGCGAAGTGGTGGACTGGTGCGATGCTGCTGCTGTCGATCGTGATCTCGGTGCCGAACTGGAACAGCGTGATCCACGGCACGCAGGCGATCGTCGCGCACGCGATGGGCACCACGATCGGCATCGACACTCTGGTGTTGCTCGGCACTGCGAGCTGGCTGATCGCCGAAGCGGGCGGCCAGGCGGTGTCGGCGCGACTCGACGGCGCCCTGCAGCGGCATTCCATCCGCTGGATCGCGTGGGTGTTGGCAGTGTTGGTCGCTTGGCTGCTCGCCGCGGGCGCGACGCACGGCTGGCATCGTTACCTCGGCGAATCGACGCCCGACTGGGTCGTCGGCAGCCGGTTCGTCCTGCCGGTGTTCGGCGGCGTGCTCGGCGCCTGGCTCCTGCTGGTGGCGATCCGGTTCCTGCGCCTGCTGCGCGCGGGCTGACCCGCCCGGGCCGCGCGCGGGTCGGCAACCTCGCGCGGCGATGCGAGGGCTCAGTGCCCCAAGCGCACCTGCAGGGCGTTGGACGACGACCAGCCGAGGCCGGTAGCGCCGGGGTCGTTGGGGAGCCATGCCTGCGCGTAGAGCGAGATGCCGACGATCTGCGGATCGTCGGGCAACGCGATCGGCGCAACGAAGGCGCCCGCGGCGTCGGTCGGCAGCGGCAGGATGTCGAACGGCAGCACGTGGATCGTGGCGCCGTCGAACGGCACGGCCCCCGGCTGGTCGCCGACGAGCAACAGGCCGGCGGCCAGCGGCAGCGCGTTCGTCAGCGACAGCGTGAACGTCGCGCCGACGACCGGCGGCGTCGCCGCGAGCGTTGCCACGCCGAACTGGCCGGGCTTGCCGGCCCCGTACGGGATCGCCGCCGCCTGGCCGAACGTGCCCGCGATCGTGAAGTTCGCGTCGCTGTCGTCGTGGCCGGTGCGCCCCTGCGCGTCGCGCGCGACGACACGCAGGCGGACCTGCCCAGCCTGCAGGTTCGGCACGGTCCAGTTCCAGGTACCGGTGTGCGGCAGGTTGCTCGCCAGCACGTACGGGAACGAGACGCCGCCGTTCGCCGACATCTGCAGGTCGATGCCCGTGACCGCTTCGTCGTCGTCGGCCAGCCACTCGATGCCGACGTTGGCGCCAGGCGTCAGCACTTGCCCGCCGTTCTGCGTCTTCAGGTAGGCGGTCGGCACGAGGCCGCCGCGGTGCGCCGGCACGTGCATGACGATGCAGTGCATGACGCCGGCTGAGGTGACGAGCCCCTGGCAGTTGACCTGCACCACGGTCTTGCCCGGCAGCGCCGCCTGCCAGGCCGCGAGCGCCGTCGCGTTGTACGGCGACACGGTCGTGTTGGTGTAGGTCGGCACGATCGCGACGTCGTTGCACAACACCATGTTGGTGTACGTGTAGTGAACGCCGCTGACGGTCCGCGCCGGGATGCGCGTGATCGTCCATCCCTGCGCCGCCAGGGTGGCGGCGGCGCCGTCGCAGATGACGTCCTGCGTCGTGCCGGGCTGCGCCGGCCAGTCGCTGATCATCGCCTTGCGATCGCCGTAGATCTGCATCCACATGTCGATGTGCTGCGTGGCGTCGACCGAGGTCGGGAACGCGCTCCACAGAGTGGTCTGCAGGTTCTGGTAGCTCTGCCAGTGGCCGATGATCTGCGCGGCCGTCAGCGTCGGGTTCTCGTTCTGGATGAGGACCGTCGCGTGCCCGCTGCCGAGCCCGTCGAGGTGGAAGTTCCCGCCGCCGTGCACGAGCGGGATGCCATAGACCCGGTGCTTCTTGAAGGCGCCGAAGTGGTCGGGCATCACGTCGTCGTTCGGACGCGGCCGGTTGTAGGTGTGGTCGACGATCGCGCGGCAGTCGCCTTCGAAGACGTAGCGCGGCCCGTAGTCGCGGATCCAGATCGTGTCGGTGGTCGCGACCAGGGGGACCACGCGCGCCATGTTGCACCCGGCGGCGGCGAGCGCGTTCGTTGCCGTCGTCACCTCGCTGGCGCTGTCGCAGTAGACGTAGACCTTGGCCTGTCCGGTCGTCGTCGCGTAGCGCGCGATCTGCTGCACCACGGTCAGCTGCGCGCTGGTTCCCTCGTAGGCCAGGCACAGGCCGTCCATCGGTTCGTACTCGGCGGCACAGCGGATCGGACCGGTCGGTGGCGGTGTCGGCGCATCCGTCGCGACGGAGAGCGGATGCTGCAGGATCCAGGTCTGCTCCGCGGGGGTCAGCGAACGCGGAATGTCGACGCCTTCCGGGTACTGCTGCTGGGCAGCGGCAACGGCGACGGTGGCGAGCACGGCGGCGGGAACAGGGTGGCGCATGGCGGGCAGCAACGGGGCGACCGCAGAGGATGCCCGAATCCGCCCCGCGGGCAATCCCAGGGTCGCCGCTTGGGACATCCGACGGCATGGACGCGTCGAGCCGGCGGCGAGCCGCCGCGGCCCGCTCACCGTCCGCCAGCGCCCGCGAACGTCCGCATGGCCAGCAGCGCGCGCTGCTGCGCGGGCGACAGCCGCGTCGCCAGGAACGGATACAGCATGTTCCGCTCGCGCAGATCGTGGTGCAGCAGCAGGTTCTTGAACGTCGCCTCGCGGTCGAGCAGTTCGAGCAGCGCCGCGTCGTCGGGTCGTGCCTGCAGCGCGGCCACGCGGCCCGCGAACTCGTCGACGAAGGTGCGCAGGTTGCGATGTTCGCCGAGGAAGAGCCGCGTCGGCGCATCCGTCGCGTCGCCACCGAGCTCCTGGTAGCGCGTCAGCACCAGCGTTTCCTCGTCGGCGATGTGGGCGAGCAGGTCGCGGCGGTACTTCGCGAGCTCGGCGCCGCTTCGCGCGAAGTCGCGATCGAGCAGGGCGACCTGGTGCGCGAACCAGGTGCGCGCCAGTTCGTCGTGCAGGCCCATCATCGCCGCGCCCAGGTCGAGGTCGCTCACCTGCCCCACCATAGCGAGCTACCATGCGGGCATGGCCAGCCGAGCATCGCCCAACGACGACGACGGCGAGCCGCATCCACTGCTGCAGTGGGTCGACGACGACGGCCTGCCGCGGCTGCCCGCGCGGCCGTGCTCCTACCTGCCGGATCGCGCCGCGCGTGAGCGCGGCTTCCTCGCCGAGCGCCTCGACGGCGAGCTCTACCACGAACTGATGGACCGCGGCTTCCGCCGCAGCGGCGACCTGTTCTACGCCACCGACTGCGGGGCCTGCCGCGCGTGCACGCCGCTGCGCGTGCCGGTGGCGGAGTTCGCGCCCAGCCGGAGCCAACGCCGCACCCTGCGCAAGAACCGCGACGTCGAAGTGCAGGTGCGTGCGCCGCGGTTTTCGACCTCGACCTTCGAGCTCTATTGCCGCTACCTCGCCCACCGCTACCCCGAACGGGCCGGCGACGAGGATAAGGAAGAGGATGCGGCGCAGTTCCGCGAGAGGCACTACCGCGCCGTCGTCGACACGCGCGAAGTCGTCTACTCGCTGCACGGCGAAACGGTCGCAGTCAGTCTGGTCGACGTCTGTTCGCGCTCGGTGTCCGCGGTCTACCACTTCTACGAGCCCGCGCACCGCGACCGCAGCCTCGGCGTGTTCTCGGTGCTCGCCGAGATCGAGTGGGCGCGCTCGATCGGGGTGCCGTGGTACTACCTCGGCTACTGGGTCGAGGGTTCGCGGTCGATGCACTACAAGGCCGACTACCGCCCGCACGAGGTGCTGCGGTCGGGCCAATGGCAGCGCGTCGACGAACGTTGAGGGGCCGCGAGCAAGGCGGGGCTTCCGGCTGCGGTGGGGATCGACGACGATTGGACGGTCCTCGCGTACGCCCGCCCCTGCCCCGGTTTCCCGCATGCGCGCCTTCCGTCCGCTCGCCCCGACTGCCGCCTGTTCCCTGGTCCTGCTGGCAGCCCCGCTGCTCGCCCAGATCACGCCGGGCAACCTGGTTGTCGCCCGGGTCGGCACCGGCAGTGCCGCGTTGAGCAACGCCGCGACCGCGGTGTTCCTCGACGAGTACACCCAGGCCGGGAACTTCGTGCAGTCGATCCCCCTGCCCACCACCACGGTCGGCGCGCAGCGCGCGTTCGCGTGTTCGGGCACGGCGACCTCCGAGGGCGGGCTGACGCAGAGCGTCGACGGGAAGTGGCTGGTGATGGCCGGCTACGGTGCGGTGCCGGGAACGGCGGGAATCGCGAGCACCGCGAGCAGCGTCGTGCCGAGGGTGATGGCGCGGATCGCGCTCGATGCGACCATCGACACGTCGACAGCGCTCGCGGACGCCTACAGCGGCAACAACGCGCGCGCGGCCGCCACCTTCTTCGGCGGCGAGTTCTGGACCGCGGGCACCGCGTCCGCCGGGAACAACCCCGGCGTGCGGTTCGCCACGCCGGTGGGCGCCACCAGTTCGCTGCAGCTCAACGCGACGATCACGAACGTGCGCCGCGTCGACTTCTTCGCCGGCCAGCTCTACTGCTCGTCCGCGGCGGGTTCGTTCTTCGGCATCGGCACGGTGGGCACGGGCGCGCCAACGGGCACCAACGAGGCGATCACGCTGCTGCCCGGGATGGCGACGGCGTCCGGACCGTCGCCCTACGACTTCTGGTTCGCGAACGCGTCGACGCTCTACGTCGCCGACGACCGCACCAACGGGTCCGGTGGCATCCAGAAGTGGGCGCTCGCGGCCGGCACCTGGACGCTGCAGTACACCCTGGCGCCGGGCGCGGCCGTCGGCTGTCGGGGCTTGTCCGGGTTCGTCGGCGGCGGCGCGACGCGCCTGTTCGCGACCACGACCGGCAACCAGGTGGTGACCACCTTCGATGCGGGTGCTGCGTCCACGTTCACCACGCTCGTCACCGGCGCCGCCAACACCGCGATCCGCGGCGTGCGGTTCGTGCGGCATCCCGCGAGCGTCACCTTCTCAGGCGCGCCGTGCTCGACCTCGTTCGGCCCGCCGTTCGTCGGCACCGGCGGCGGCGAGCCGGTCGCGGGCAACACCACGTTCGAGCTGCGATCCGACAACAGCGCTCCCGGGTCGCTGGTGATCTTCAGCGCCAAGGTCGGGCCCCCGCTCACCGTCGGCGTCCACGTGCCGGACTCGCCGCCGTGCACCTCGATCTACGTGCTGCCCGACGCGCTGGCGACCACGACATCCGACCCGTTCGGCGCCGCGTTCGTGCCGTTCCCGATCCCAGCCAACGCTGCGTTCGGCGGGGCCGAGATCGCGGTCCAGGCCGTGGTGTGGGATCCGGCCATCGGCCCCTACCCGGTCCCGATCGGGCACAGCGATGCGATGCTGCTGGTGATCGGAAACTGAGCACCCGCCGCCGGCTGCAACCCCCGATGGCACGGGCGGATGTCCGCGCCAGCGACGAGCGACCCGCTGGCCGGCTGGTCAGATACTAGTTGGTATCCAATTGGCCTTCCCGGCGGCCGATTCCTAGGCTTCCGCGCCTCATTCGCATCCCCACGACGGCGGGCGATGCGCAGCCGAACCGGCATGCCCTCCATCCACGACAAGCGCATCACGCCCGGTCAGAAGCCGGACTGGCTGAAGGTGCCGCTGCCGTCCGGGCCGACCGTCGCCGGCCTGACCAAGGTGCTGCGCGACCGCAATCTCCACACGGTCTGCGAAGAGGCGAAGTGCCCCAACCTGGGCGAGTGCTGGGCCAGCGGCACGGCGACGTTCATGGTGCTCGGCGACACCTGCACCCGCGGCTGCCGGTTCTGCGCCGTGAAGACGCACTCGCAGGGCACGCCGGTCGATCCCGACGAGCCGGCGAAGGTCGCCGAGTCCTGCGTCGCGATGGGCCTGAAGTACGTCGTGCTGACGATGGTCGACCGCGACGACCTGCCCGACGGCGGGGCCGCCCACGTCGCCGCGACGATCCGCGCGATCAAGCAGCGCAGCCCGGACATGCTGGTCGAAGCGCTGGTCGGCGACTGGCTCGCCGGACCACGCCAGAACGTGACCACCGAGCAGATGATCGCGACGGTGCTCGACGCCAACCCGGACGTGTACGCGCACAACGTCGAGACCGTGCTGCGGTTGACGCCGCGGGTCCGCGACCACCGCTGCAGCTACGCGCGCTCGCTCGGCACGCTGCGCACGGCCAAGGTCCTGCACCCCGGCATCGTCACCAAGTCGTCGATCATGCTCGGCCTCGGCGAGAGCGAACGCGAAGTCGAGCAGGCGATGGACGACCTGCGCGAGTACGGCGTCGACGTGGTGACGTTCGGCCAGTACCTGCGGCCGACGCTGCTGCACCTGCCGGTGCGAGAACACGTGACGCCGGCGCGTTTCGCGGCCCTCGAGGCGCGCGCGATGACGAAGGGCTTCCTCTACGTCGCCGCCGGTCCGCTCGTCCGCTCCAGCTACAAGGCCGCCGAGTTCTATCTCGCGGGCATGATCCGCCAGCGCCGCGAACACGGCGCCGCGCGTGCCGCCAACCCCTCCTCGACCACCGCATGAGCCTCGAACTGCTGACGATCCTCGATCCCGACGGCAAGGCGCAGAAGGGCAAGGACCCGAACCTGCCCGCCAAGGAACTGCAGCGGCTCTACCGGTTGATGGTGGCGACGCGGGCGCTCGACGACCGCGGGCTGGCGCTGCAGCGCCAGGGCCGCATCGGCTTCTACCTGCAGTCGACCGGCCAGGAAGCCTCGCACCTCGGCGCCGCCTACGCGTTGAAGGACAGCGACTGGCTGTTCCCGGCCTACCGCCAGCCCGGCATCCTGCTGCTGCGCGAGGTGCCGATCGAGAAGATCATCGCCGAGTGGTTCGGCAACTCGGGCGACACCAGCAAGGGCCGCCAGATGCCGGTGCACTACAGCTTCCGCCAGGCGAACTTCGTTTCGATCAGTTCGCCGATCGGCACGCAGCTCACGCAGGCAGCCGGTGCCGGCATGGCGGCGCGGATCCGCGGCGACGACACCGTGTTCATGACGTTCTGCGGCGACGGCGGCACCAGCAGCAACGACTTCCACACCGGCCTGAACTTCGCCGCCGTCTACAAGGCGCCGGTCGTGTTCGTCTGCGAGAACAACGGCTGGGCGATCTCGGTGCCGTCGAGCAAGCAGACGTGCAGCGAGTCGATGGCGATCAAGGCCGACGCCTACGGCATGCCGGGCGTGCGCGTCGACGGCAACGACCTGCTCGCCGTCTACCGCGTCTGCAAGGAAGCGGTCGACCGCGCGCGCCGCGGCGACGGCCCGACGCTGGTCGAGACCGTCACCTACCGCATCGCATCGCACAGCTCCTCGGACGACGCCGCGCGTTACCGCGACCAGAAGGAGTTCGAGGCGTGGAAGAAGAAGGACCCGATCGCGCGCTTCCAGCTCTACCTGAAGCACAAGAAGCTCTGGAGCGAGGCGTTCGAGCAGGAGTGCGCCGAGGGCGCCAAGGCCGCGATCGGCGCGGCCGTGAAGGCCGCCGAAGCGCTGCCCAACCCCGGCCCCGAGACGATGTTCGACGACGTCTACATGAACCTGACGCCCCAGCTGAAGGAACAGCGGCAGGAACTGCACGACCTCATGGCGAAGGGCGGCGTCGGCGCCCAGGTCGGCCACTTCCCACTCTGATCGCAGCGACACCACGAGACCACCCATGACCGCGACCCAGACCAAGGCCGGCGACGGCAAGACCGGCACCAAAGTGATGACGCTGCTCGAAGCGATCACCGACGCGATGCGCCTGGAGATGCGCAACGACGATCGCGTGGTCGTGTTCGGCGAGGACGTCGGCAAGAAGGGCGGCGTGTTCGGCGCCACCGCGGGCCTGTTCGAAGAGTTCGGCGAGAAGCGCTGCTTCGACACGCCGCTGTCCGAGTGCGGCATCATCGGCACCGCGATCGGCATGGCCGTCTACGGCATGCGCCCGATCGCCGAGATCCAGTTCCTCGACTTCATCTACCCGGCGTTCGACCAGATCGTCAGCGAAGCCGCGAAGATGCGCTACCGCAGCGGCGGCGAGTACACCTGCCCGATGGTGATCCGCAGCCCGTACGGCGGCGGCATCCGCGGCGGCCACTACCACAGCCAGTCGAGCGAGGCCTACTTCTGCCACACGCCCGG
Organism: Planctomycetes bacterium UBA2386; assembly: GCA_002343845.1. Next base: position 57,721 of record DDSQ01000134.1, read on the forward strand.
GCTCAAGGTCGTGATCCCGAGCACGCCCGCCGACGCGAAGGGTCTCTTGATCGCGTCGATCCGCGACGAGGACCCGGTGATGTTCCTCGAGCCCAAGCGCATCTACCGGCACGGCAAGGGCGAGGTCCCGCTCGGCGAGCACGTGGTGCCGCTCGGCAAGGCGCGCATCGCGCGCGAAGGCACCGACGTCACGATCCTCTGCTACGGCGCCATGGTCCCGGTCTGCGAAGCCGCGGCCGAGTCCGCCGCGCAAGCCGGCCGCAGCGTCGAAGTCGTCGACCTGCGCACGCTGGTGCCGCTCGACGAAGCGACCGTGCTGGCCTCGGTCAAGAAGACCGGCCGCTGCGTGATCGCCTACGAAGCCCCCAAGACCTGCGGCTACGGCGCCGAACTGTCGGCGCTGCTCGCCGAGAAGTGCATCGAGTGGCTCGAAGGCCCGATCGTGCGCGTCGCCGGCTTCGACACGCCATTCCCCTACACGCTCGAACACCTCTACATGCCCGACGAGAAGCGCGTGCTCGCCGGCATCGAGAAGACGTTCTCTTGGTGAGCGCCCACCGCGCGCGCTCATCGCACCCAGCCACCCCTGCATTCAGGAACGAACGAACATGACCCGCAAGGAATTCAAGTTGCCCGACATCGGCGAAGGCATCGCCGAGGGCGAGATCGTCAGCTGGAAGGTCAAGGTCGGCGACACGGTCGAGATCAACGACATCGTCTGCGAGATCGAGACCGCGAAGTCGATCGTCGAGCTGCCCTCGCCGTTCGCCGGCGTCGTCTCGGCGATCCTCGCGCCGGAGGGGGAGACCATCCCGGTCGGTACGCCGATCATCGCGATAGGCGACGCTGCGGCCCCGTCGGTCGAGCCCGCCGAGACCCCGGCGGTCGAGATGGAGATCGACCTGTCCAACCCGGCCGCCTCGGGAGGCGGCGAAGGCGAGTCCCTGGTCGGGCGGATGAAGGCCGATCGCGGCCCGACCCGGCGTCCGCGCAAGGTGTCCTCCGGTGCCGCAGCCACCCGCATGCAGGCGCAGGCGGCCTTCGAGTCGGGTGCCGCGCCCATGGTCGAGGCTGCCGAGCCCGAGCCCGCCGTACCCGACCGCTCCCAGGCCGAGCCGCTCAACCCGGCCGCCGTACGTGTGCTGGCCAAACCCCCGGTCCGCAAGCTCGCCAAGGACCTCGGCGTCGACCTAGCGACCCTCGAAGCGAGCGGACCGCAGGGTTCGATCTCGCGTGAGGACGTCGAGCGGGCGGCCTCGTCGGTCGAGCCTGTCGAGACCTCCGCAGNNCGACAAGCTCGACCAGCGGAGCGCGCGAGACCCGTGAGCCGATCAAGGGCGTGCGCAAGATGATGGCGGGCGCGATGAAGCAGTCGGCGTTCACCGCCCCGCACGTCACCGAGTGGATCACCCTCGACGCGACGCGCACCGTCGAGTTCGTGGACCGACTGAAGTCNNGTGAAGATCTCGCCGCTGTTGGTGCTGGCCCGCGCGGTGATGCTCGCGATGCGCCGTACGCCGGAGCTCAACTCGTTCTGGGACGAGGACGCCCAGGAAGTCGTGCTCAAGCACTACGTCAACCTCGGGATCGCCGCCGCCACGCCACGCGGCCTCGTGGTGCCGAACATCAAGGACGCCCACGAGCTCTCGCTGCTCGACCTCGCCGGCGCGCTGGGCGAGCTGACCGCGGTCGCTCGGGACGGCAAGACGCAGCCCGCCGACATGGCCGGCGGCACGTTCACCATCACCA
>DDSQ01000099.1:0-5375 GCA_002343845.1 Planctomycetes bacterium UBA2386
CGGGCCTGGATGGCGTCGCGCAGCAGGTAGCGCGCGACGAGGAACGCGAGCAGCGCGCCCAGGCTGGAGGCGAAGCTGACCAGCAGCAGGCCCCAGCCCAGCCCGAACATCGCGCCGGCGGCCAGGGTCAGGATCACCGCGCCCGGGATCGACAGCGCGGTCGCGGCCACGTAGAGCGCGAAGAAGCCGGCGGCGGTGGCCAGCGGCTGGACCTGCACGCGCGCCTGCAGCGCGTCGCGGCTGGCCTTCAGGTTGTCCAGCGTGAGCAGCGTGCCGAGCTCGTGGTGCCGCCAGGCCCAGACGGCCAGGAGGGCCAGCGCGGCAGCACCGGCCCACAGCACGGATCTGGACGGACGGGTCATCGGCACGCTCCCGGCAGGTTCCTCGGCGCTGTCGGGCCAGCGGCCTCGGCATCGGATGCAGGGCTATACGCTGGAACCGGCACGCCGGTTACAGCCCGGTTCCCGATGTCCAGGCCATCGCGCACCGTGCCGGCGCTCGACGCAGGCGGTGTAACCACGCCCGGCCGCCGGTCGAATAGATGGCCGTTGCAGGCTGCGACGACGAGCGCGCAGGCTCGATAGCACGGCCACGGCCGGGCGCGGGTGGTCTCGGTCATGTCGGGCGTGCCGGATCACGGAAGGGCAAAGCGGGCAAGAATTGTCGGCGACCGGCTCGTTCGGCATCACGACATCCCCGGGGACCCCTCCGTGAGCCCGCGAGGGTGCCGTCGGACACACCCGCCACCGGCACCTCGCAACCCGTTCGCGAGTGCGATCGATCGACACCGAACCGAAGGAACCGACTGCCGATGGAATCCCTCTACTACGTGATGGCCTGGGCCTGCCACCGGCGATGCAAGCACTGCTACGAGCAACGCTTCCGCCCGTACGTGCGGCAGGCCTTCGACGACGTCGTCGCCGAGGCCGTGCGCAACTTCCCGCGCATCGTCGACCACTTCCCCGAGCGCATGGGCTACATCGACCTGGCCGAGGGGCCGGGCCAGCACACCGAGAAGGTCGGCCGCATCATCCTCTCGGGCGGGGAGGCCCTGCTCGACGGCATCCGCGAGGCCGTCACCTACCCGGTCATCGAACGGCTGCAGGCGCGCTACCGGGCCACCGGCGGCGTGAAGATCATCGTGCAGACCACGGGCGACCTGCTCGACGACCGCATCGTCGCCGAGCTGCTCGAGCGCGGCGTCTACATGATCTCGGTGGCCAGCATCGACGACTTCCACGTCGGCCTGGAGGGCGCCGACAAGCAGCGGGCCTTCGTCGAGGGCCTGACCGCGCTGTTCGAGCGCCACGGCCTGCGTGCCTCGGGTGTCTCGGCGAGCACGCGCAGCTGGCACGAGGAAGACGGGCCGCTGTTCGGTTTCTTCGGCGCGACGCCCGACAGCTGGATCGGCAAGCTGTGGCCGCGCGGGCGCGCCTGGGACAACAGCCTGCCGCGCGGCTCGGTCGCCGACAACTTCTGCAACCGCTGGTCGGGCGGCCTGAACTTCCTGCGCCACCGCTACAGCGGCAGCGAGGTGTCGGTGGAGCCCGACGGCAGCGTCTACCCGTGCTGCGTGAAGACCGCGCTGCCACTAGGCAATCTCACCGAGGAGCCGCTGCTGGAGATCCTGGAGTCCCTGGTCGGCGTGCCGGCGTTCGAGGCGATCACCATGGGCCATCCGGAGCGCATGGGCCTGGCCCAGGGCTGGGACGAAGCGCGGTTCATCGAGGCTTCGCGCACGACGCTGCCCGACGGCCGGCCCTACGAGAACCTGTGCATCGGCTGCGACCGATTCCACCGCGAGCACCTCGGGCCGGTGCTCGCCGCGGCGAAGGCCCGTCGCCTCGCCGCGCGGCAGGCCGCGGCCGGCGCACCGGCCGCTCGCCACCCCGCCTGAACCCGTCGATCCGCCCGCGAGGAGCCGCCGCATGATCCGTCGCCGACACCTGCTGAGCTCCGCCGCCGCCTGGCCGCTGCTCGGGCCGTTGCGTTCCACGCACGCCGCCGCCGTGCCGGCGTGGCCCGAGGTGCTGGCCCGGGCGCGCGGACAGACCGTCTACTGGAACGCCTGGGCCGGCGACGAGAAGACCAATGCCTTCATCGCCTGGGTTGGCGAGCAGCTGAAATCGCAGCACGGTGTCGTCGTGCAGCACGTGCGGCTGAAGGACACGGCCGAGGCGGTGACCAAGGTGATCGCGGAGAAGGCCGCTGGCCGGGTCGACGGCGGCGGCGTCGATCTCGTCTGGATCAACGGCCCGAACTTCCTCAACATGAAGCAGCTAGGGCTGCTGTACGGACCGGTGGTGCAGGCGCTGCCGAACGCCCGGCTGATCGACACCGTGCGCAAGCGCTCCAACGTGATCGACTTCACCACGCCGGTGGACGGCATGGCCGTGCCCTGGCGCATGGCGCAGGTCGTCTTCGTCTACGACTCGGCGCGCATCCGCGCCGCCGAGCTGCCGCGCTCGGCCGCGGCGCTGCTCGAGTGGGCGCGCCGCAACCCCGGCCGCCTGACGCACCCGAACGTCAGCAACTTCCTCGGCTCGACCTTCCTGAAGCAGGCGCTGATCGACCTGTCACCGGACCCGGAGGTGTTCCAGCGCGCCGCCTCCGACGCCAGCTTCGAGGCCGCCACCGCGCCGCTGTGGGCCTGGTACGAGCGGCTGCGGCCGCAGCTGTGGCGGCAGGGTCGGCAGTTCCCGGACAACGGGCCGGCCCAGCGCCAGCTGCTCAACGACGGCGAGATCGACATCACGATCTCGTTCAACCCGGCCGAGGCGGCCGTCTCGGTGCAGGCCGGGCTGTTGCCGGACACGGTGCGCAGCTTCACTTTCGCCAAGGGGACGATCGGGAACACAAGCTTCGTCGCCATCCCCTTCAACGCCGCCCACAAGGAAGGCGCCCTCGTGGTGGCCAACTTCCTGCTCGAGCCGGCCAGCCAGGCCCGGGCCCAGGACATCCGCCAGATGGGCAACCGCAGCGTGCTCGACCTGGACCAGCTCTCCGCCCAGCAGCGGCGACTCTTCGAGTCGCTGCCCGCCCACCCCGCACTGCCGACGGCAAGCGAACTGGGCACGCCCCAGCTCGAGCCGCACGCGAGCTGGATGACGCGCATCACCGCCGAGTGGAGCCGGCGCACCGTGCGCTGATGCGCCCGCCCGCGGCTCACCCGCTGCTGCGGCTGGCGCCCGCGCTGACGCTGGCGGTCTTCCTGCTGCCCGTTGCCGCCGGCCTGGTCGGCACCCTGCTGCCGGCTTTCGGCTGGCTGCCCGCCCTGGGCGGCGACCGACTGTCGCTGCAACCCTGGCAATCGCTGCTCGACACGCCAGGCCTGGGCAGCGCCGTGGGCTTGACGCTGGCCACCGGCTGGAGCGCGACCGTGCTGTCGCTCGGCATCGCCATCGGCACCGTGGCTGCCCTCCACCACAGGCCCGCCGGGCGCCGGCTCGGCGGCTGGATCGCCCCGGTCCTGGCGATGCCGCACTCGGCCTTGGCCATCGGCCTGGCTTTCGTGCTGCTGCCCTCGGGCTGGCTGGTGCGCGGGGTCTCGCCCTGGCTCACCGGCTGGACGCTGCCGCCCGATGTCGGCACGGTCGGACACGCCTCGGGTTGGCCGCTGGTGCTGGCCCTCGTGCTGAAGGAAGTGCCCTACCTGGTGCTGATGACGCTGGGGGCGCTGAACCAGATCCCGGCCGAAAACCAGGTTCGCGCCGCGCGGGCACTCGGCTACGGCCCGGCCCAGGCCTGGCTCGCGGCCGTGCTGCCGCAGGTGCTCGCGCAGGTCCGGCTGCCGGTGTTGGCGGTGCTGGCGTTCTCGCTGTCGGTGGTCGACGTCGCGATGATCCTCGGGCCCGGCAACCCGCCGACGCTGGCGGTGATGGTCGTGCGCTGGCTCGGTGACCCGGACCCGCGCTGGCTCTTTCCCGCAGCTGCGGCCGCCACGCTGCTGCTGGCGATGGTGATCGCCAGCCTCGTGGCCTGGCGCGCGGTGGAAGTCGGCCTGCGGGCCGCCCTGGTGCGCTGGGCGTTGCGCGGACGGCGGCAGCCGGGGGTCGCGTGGGTGGCCGCCGCCGCCTCGGCCACGGGGGGCTTCCTGGGCACGCTGGCGGCTGCCGCGATCCTGTCGCTGGCCCTGTGGTCGGTGGCCACGCAGTGGCGCTGGCCGGCGGCCTGGCCGGCCGGATTCACAGCCGACCACTGGCTGCGCCAGGCGGGCAGCCTGAGCGGACCGGCCGGCACCACGCTGGCGCTGGCGGTCGCCGCCACCGGGCTGGCCCTGCTGCTGGTGCTGGCCTGCCTGGAGAACGAGTCGCAGTCGCGGCGTCGTGCGCCGCGCAGCCTGGCCCTGCTGTACCTGCCGCTGCTCGTGCCGCAGGTGGCCTTCCTCTTCGGGCTGCAGGTGCTGCTGGTGCGCCTGCAACTGGACGGCCGCTTCGGCGCCGTGCTCTGGGCGCACCTGGTGTTCGTGCTGCCCTACCTGTTCCTCTCGCTGGCCGACGCCTGGCGGGGCTACGACGAACGCTACACGCGCAGCGCACTGGCGCTGGGCGCCTCGCGCTGGCGGGTGTTCTGGCGCATCAAGCTGCCGATCCTGCTGCCCCCGGTGCTGATCAGTGCCGCGGTGGGCTTCGCGGTCAGCGCCGGCCAGTACCTGCCGACGCTGATGGCCGGCGCCGGCCGCGTGGCCACGCTGACGACCGAGGCGGTCACGCTGTCCTCCGGTGCCGATCGTCGTGTCATCGGCACCTGGGCGATGCTGCAGGCGGCTTTCCCGCTGGCCGTCTACGGCCTGGCGGTGGGCTGGCCGCTTGGTCGCCGTGCCCTGCGGCGCTGGCTGCGATGAGGTCGCTGCGCCTGCGCCAGGTCAGCCTGTCGATCGGGCCGCGCCGGCTCGTCAGCGGCCTGTCGGCCGACATCGCCCCGGGCGAGTGCCTCACGGTCATGGGGCCGAGCGGCTGCGGCAAGAGCAGCCTGCTGGCCTGGATCTCGGGCACGCTGGACGCGGCCTTCACGGCCACCGGCCACGTCATGCTCGGTGAACGCGTGCTCGACGCCCTGCCGCCGGAACGGCGCGGGCTGGGCATCCTCTTCCAGGACGACCTGCTGTTCCCGCACCTGACGGTCGGCGGCAACCTGGGCTTCGCGCTGCCCGCCGCCGTGAGGGGGCGCGCCGAACGACGGCGGCGCATCGACGAGGCGCTGCGCAGCGCCGGGCTCGAAGGCTTCGCGGCGCGCGACCCCGCGACGCTCAGCGGTGGGCAGCGGGCGCGCGTCGCGCTGCTGCGCACCCTGCTGGCCGAGCCCCAGGCCCTGCTGCTGGACGAGCCGTTCTCGAAACTCGACACCGCCTTGCGCGCCGAGTTCCGCGAACTGGT
>DDSQ01000099.1:5534-5889 GCA_002343845.1 Planctomycetes bacterium UBA2386
TCGTGGCCCACGAGCACATGAAACGCGCCGTGCCGCCGATGAACTCGTAGAAGCCCCATCCCTTGGCCCGCAGGCCGTGGACCACGGCTGCGGGCAGGCGCGCGAAGACGGCGTTGGTCTCGACCGGGTGGACCAGCTCGACGTGCGGCAGCGCGCGGACGCCGTCGGCCAGGCGTCGCGCCGCGGCGTTGGCGTGACGCGCGACGCGAAGCCACAGCTCCTCCGTGAGCAGCGCCTCGATCTGGGCGGCGAGGAACCGCATCTTCGATGCGAGCTGCATGCCCTGCTTGCGGTGGAAGCGCGCGCCCCGGGCGTGCGCGCGCTCGCCGAGCACGACGGCCTCGGCGCCCAGGAG
>DDSQ01000199.1:0-3366 GCA_002343845.1 Planctomycetes bacterium UBA2386
AAGAAGGACGAGAAGCAGAACAAGCGCTGAGGCCGCGCGGCCATCCGGGCGCCCAGGCGCCGGGACCGGCCCCGTGCCACGCCCCTCCCCCGGGAGGGTGCGACTTCCGACGGCCCCATCGTGATGGGGCCGTTTCTTTTGGCGGCTTCCCATAATGCGGCCCACCATGATCAAGCTCATCGTCGGCCTGGGCAACCCGGGCGCGGAATACGAGTCGACGCGCCACAACGCCGGGTTCTGGTGGGTCGACGAGGCGGCGCGCCGGCTCGGCGCGAAGCTGGTCGCCGAGCGCAGCTACGCGGGCCTGGTCGCCCGCGTGAACCGGCCTCAAGGGCCGCTGTGGCTGCTCGAGCCGCAGACCTACATGAACCTGTCGGGGCGCTCGGTGGCCGCGCTGGCGCGTTTCTACAAGATCACGCCGCCGGAGATCCTCGTCGTCCATGACGAGCTCGACCTGCCGCCGGGCCAGCTCAAGCTCAAGCAGGGCGGCAGCCACGCCGGCCACAACGGGCTGCGCGACATTCACGCCCAGCTCGGCAGCGCGGACTACTGGCGACTGCGCCTGGGCATCGGCCACCCGGGCGTCAAGGCCGAGGTCGTCGACTACGTACTGCGCCGGCCACCGGCTGGCGAGCGCGAGGCGATCGAGAAGGCGATCGACGCCTCGCTGCTGGCACTGGACCAGCTCGCCGCCGGCGAGATGGACCGCGCGATGATGAAGCTGCACGCGAAGCCGCCGCGGCCGAAGCCGGCGGCGCCGGCCGCACCCGCGGCAGGCGCGGCGGCAGTGCCGACCTCCGGCGCCGGACCGACGGGCACGCCACTGAAGCCCGCCGAGGGGAGCGGGTCATGAAACGGCGAGACCGGACAGCGCCGGGCTGCGCGGCGTCGCCGACGGTCGGTGCGGCGCCGGCGCCTGAGGGCGTGCAAGCGCTGGCCGGACCGCACCCGGCCGCGCCGTCGGCCTGGCGGGCACTGGCGGCCACCCTCGCGGTGCTGGCGCTGTCGGCCACCAGCCCGCAGGCCGCGACCACCATCTGGCGTTGCGGCGACGAGGCCCCGAGTTACACCGATCGGCCCTGCCCCGGTGGCCGGAAGCTCACGCCGGACGACCCGCCCGGACCCGAGCGGATCTCGGCGGCGCGGTCGATCGCAGAACGTGAGCGCACACTTGCAGACACCTTGGCCGACGAACGCCGGTCACGCGAACGCAGCGCCACGGGCCGCTGGCCCGCCGGAATCCGCATGCGAGCGCCGGAACCGTTGCGTGAGGGGCCCGGAAAGCGTGCAAGCACTCACACTGAAGAAGATGCCCACTCATCCCAGGATCGCAAGGCGCGCCGCCACGCCGGCTCGCAAGACCCGCGGCTGACCTTCCAGCTCAAGCTGCCGGCGCCTGCTGCGCCGCGTCGGGACCTCCGGAGGGCGCCGGCCCCGTGACCGCGCCCTGGCCGGCCGCCGCCGCCTTCAGGCGCTCGGCCTTCGCGAGCAGTTGCTCGCGCGTCTCGACGTACTGCGGATGGACGGGGATGCAGCTCACCGGACACAGCTGCACGCACTGCGGCTCGTCGAAGTGGCCGACACACTCGGTGCAGCGCTGCGGATCGATCTCGTAGATCTCCGGGCCCATCGAGATCGCCTGGTTCGGGCACTCGGGCTCGCAGACATCACAGTTGATGCACTCGTCGGTGATCCACAAGGCCATCTAGCCGTCCGGGTTGTTCACCCGCTCCTGGAGACGTGTCAGCACCGAGGGTGCCACGAACTTGGAGACATCGCCGCCGAGGCTGGCAATCTCGCGGACGAAGGTGCCGCTGACGAACTGGAACTGGTCGCTGGGCGTCATGAACACCGTCTCGACCTCGGGCATCAGCTGGCGGTTCATGCCCGCCATCTGGAACTCGTACTCGAAGTCGGTCACCGCGCGCAGCCCGCGCACGACCACCTTGCCGCCGATCTCGACGACGAAATCGCGCAGCAGCCCCCGGAAGGCCATCACCTCGACGTTCGGATACGGCTGCGCGATCTCGCGCGCCATCTCCAGCCGCTCGGCGATGGTGAACATGGTGCGCTTGTGGTGGCCCGCGGCGATCCCGAGCACCAGGCGGTCGAACAGCCCGGCCGCGCGCCGCATCAGGTCGGTGTGGCCCAGCGTCATCGGGTCGAAGGTGCCCGGGTAGACCGCGATCAGGGGTTTCTGGCTGTTCACGTCGCACGCTCCTCCACCCGCGCGGCTCGGGCGGGCGTCGGCGGCAGTGTATGCGGCGGGCTGGCCGGGACATGCCGGTGCGCGCCATCGATCCGGCGGCGCGCTCAGGCCACGCGACGCAGCAGCTGGGCATGCACCGCACCGGCCCTCGTCGCGCGCCAAGGCTCGAGCGCGGCCGGCCACGCGGACAGAGGCTGCCGGTCCTCGGCATACACCAGGCCGCCCGGGGCCAGCGCCGCGGCGGCGGCCTCGAGCGCCGGTTGCAGCAGGCCGCTGTCGTACGGCGGATCGAGGAACACCAGGTCGAGCGAGCCGGCGGCCGCGCCGCGCAGCACCGCGAGCCCGTCGCCTGCGCGCGGCGAGACGATGTCGAGCGCGCCGAGCCGCTCGCAGGTCGCGCGCAGCGCGCGCAGGAGCCGCGCATCACGCTCGACCATCACCACGGCCGCCGCACCCCGCGATGCCGCCTCCAGGCCGAGCGCCCCCGTCCCGGCGAAGGCGTCCAGGCAGCGCCAGCCGTGCAGGTCCTGCCCGAGCCAGTTGAACAAGGTCTCGCGCACGCGGTCGGGCGTCGGCCGCAGCCCGGGCAGGTCCGGCACCTCGAGCCGCGTTCGCTTCCAGCGCCCGCCGACGATGCGCACCGCTCCGGGCCGCCGGGAACCGGCAGAGCTCACTGCCGCACCGGGATGCCGTCGCGCGCGAGCAGCGCCTTGGCCTGCGCGACCGTGAACGTGCCGTAGTGGAAGATGCTCGCCGCCAGCACCGCGTCGGCGCCGCCGATGCGGATGCCTTCGGACAGGTGCTCGAGCGCGCCGACGCCGCCCGAGGCGATCACCGGCACCGGCACGGCGTCACTGACCGCCCGCGTCAGCTCGAGGTCGAAGCCGATCTTCGTGCCGTCGCGGTCCATGCTGGTCAGCAGGATCTCGCCGGCGCCGTGCTCGGCCATCTGCCGGGCCCAGGCCACCGCGTCGAGCCCGACGTTGCGGCGGCCGCCGTGCGTGTACACGTCCCAGCCCGGGCCGCGCGCGGCCAGGTCGGCGCCTGTTCGGCGCTTGGCGTCGATCGCGACGACGATGCACTGCGAGCCGTAGCGTGCCGACGCGTCGCGGATGACCTGCGGGTTCGCGACGGCCGCCGAGTTGAAGCTGACCTTG
>DDSQ01000199.1:3407-3554 GCA_002343845.1 Planctomycetes bacterium UBA2386
GAAGGTCAGCTCGTCGGCGCCCTGTTCGTTGTAACGCGCCGCGATCTCGACGGGGTCGCCCGCGTCGCGCAGCTCGACGAAGTTGACTCCCTTGACCACCCGGCCGCCGGTGACGTCCAGGCAGGGAATGATGCGTTTGGCGAGCAT
>DDSQ01000029.1:0-8528 GCA_002343845.1 Planctomycetes bacterium UBA2386
AAGGAGAACCCGCGCGACGCGCTGCGCCGCCTGCGCGAGCAGCTGGCGGGCAAGGCCCCGTCCTCGGCAGCCGACCTGGCGGCGGGGTGACGCGGTGAGCGACGAGCGACGAGCTGCCGTGCCGCTCCTGGGCCTGGCCGCCTTGGCCTGCGCGGTGCTGGCGATCGCCTCGGCGCCATGGGCCCTGGGGCAGCCGTGGCTGAACCTCGTCTTCAAGCCGCTGGCGACCGTGGCGATCATCGCGCACGCCTGGGGTCGCGGCCAGGACCGGCCGAGCGTGCGGCGCTGGGTGCTCGCCGGCCTGGTGCTGTCGCTGGCCGGCGACATCGCGCTGCTCTGGCCGCAGCAGGGTTTCCTGCCCGGTCTCCTGAGTTTCCTTCTGGCCCATGCGGCCTACCTGGTCGCCTTCACACGCGAGCGGCGCCTGGCTGCGCGAGCGGCGCCGTTCGCGGCCTATGCGCTCGTCGCCGGCGTCGTGCTCGCGCAGCTGTGGCCCGGCGTGCCCGCGGCGCTGCGCGTGCCGGTGGCGGTCTACGTCGTCTTCCTCGCGGCGATGGCCGCGCAGGCGGCGGTGCTGTGGCGCTGCGGATCGCCGCGCGGAGCGTCGCTCGCGCTCGGCGGGGCGCTGTTCCTGCTGTCCGACGCGTTGCTGGCGACCAACCGCTTCGCTGTGCCGCTGCCGCTGTCGGGGCTGTGGATCCTCGGCACCTACTGGTCGGCCCAGTGGCTGATCGCGAGCTGGCTCTCGCCGCCTGCCGCGGTGCCGCCTCACATGCCCTTGAAGAGCCCCGTGTAGCTGCGACTGACCTCGAGCTGCTCCCGGTGGCCCTTGACGGAGACGATCTGCCGGCCGCGGAAGTCGCGGGTGACCGCGGCGATGGCCTTCACGTTGACCAGCGTCGAGCGGTGGATCTGCCAGAACTGCTGGGGATCGAGCTCGTCGACGAGCTCCTTGATCGGCTTGCGGATCAGCGCCTCGAGCTGGGCGGTCTGCACGCGCGTGTACTTCTCGTCGCTGATGAAGAACAGGATGTCGTCGACCGGGATCATCTGGATCGACGGGCCGACGCTGGCCTGGATCCACTGCAGGTAGGCCGGCGGCGCCCCGGGCGTCAGCCGTGAGCTGAGCTGGTGCAGCAGCTGCTGCAGCGGCGGTGCGGCGACCTCCTGCGGCGTGCCCCGCGAGGCCAGGCGCTGGCGCACGCGGTCGGTCGTGAGCTTCAGGCGCTGCGCCTCGGCCGGCTTGAGCACGTAGTCCGCGGCGCCCTGCTCGAAGGCCTCGACCGCGTACTGGTCGTAGGCGGTGATGAAGACGATCTCGGGAAGGTAGTCGTCGGCACCCACGGGCAGCTGCGCGATCTGCCGCGCGGCCTCGACCCCGGTCAGGCCCGGCATGCGGATGTCGAGGAAGACGACGTCCGGCCGCAGCTGCTCGACGAGCTGCACGGCCTCGATGCCGTTGCGCGCCTCGCCCACGACCTGCAGATCGGGCCAGACTTCGGCCAGCCGCGTGCGCAACTGGTCGCGCATCAGCCGCTCGTCGTCGGCGAGCACGGCGCGCGGCGCGGGGCCGGCGGGAGGGGTGGGGGTCGCGGTGCGCTCGTCCATCGCGCGATCCTAAGCCGGAAGGCGGCTTCGGCGGGATGTCGATCGCGGCTCCCGGCTGCGCGCAAGCGGTGGCGGCGCGGCGCGCCTCACGCCCCCTCGCTGTCGAGCGAACGGTACGGCACCGTGATCGTCACGGTCGTGCCGCCGGCCGGGTTGGCGGTGACCGAGAGCGAGGCCTTCGGCCCGTAGATCAGCTGCAGCCGCTCGCGGATGTTGGCCAGGCCCACGCCGGTGCCGGCGGTCGGCGCCTTGCCGAAGCCCAGGCCGGTGTCGGCCACGCTCACCGCGAGCTTGCCGTGGACGATCTCGGCCCGGACCTTCAGCGAGCCTCCGTCCGGCTTCGGCTCGAGCCCGTGCTTGATCGCGTTCTCGACGAGGGTCTGGATCATCATCGGCGGGAACTCGGCCGACAGCAGCCCGTCGGGGACGTCGATCTCGGTGCTCAGCCGTTCCTCCATGCGCACCTTCAGGATCTCGAGGTACGGGCGGATCACCGCGAGCTCGCGCGCCAGGTCGCGCGGCGCGGCGCTGTCCTGCGCCTCGCGCATCGTCGGCATGCTCGCGCGCAGCAGCGCGATCAGGTTCTTCTGCATCTGGCTGGCACGCTGCGGGTCGACCTCGATCAGGTGGTCGATGCTGGCGAGCGTGTTGAAGAGGAAGTGCGGCTCCACCTGCGCCTGCATCGCGGCCATGCGCGCCTCGACGACCTGGCGCTTCAGCGACTCGGCCTCGGCGGTCTCGGTGGCGCGGGCGGCCTTCACCTCGGCCTGCAGCCGGCCCTTGTACGTCGCCTTGATGATCGCCGAGGCGAGGATCCAGATCATCGCCAGGTCGGTCAGGAAGTCGCCCCAGTGCACCGTCCGGGTCTTCTGCACGCGCCGCGTGGCGCCGGCCAGCCCCGCCTCCTTCAGCGCGCGGCGTGCCTCCTCGACGGCCTCGCGCGCGGCCTCGTGGGCCTCTCGGGTGGCCTGCTCGGCTTCGCGCTGGGCCTCCTCGACGGCGCGCCGGGCCTCCTGCTGCGCCTCGCGCTGTGCCTGGGCGGCCTCGTCCGTGGCTTCCTGCACGGCCCGGCGGGCCTCGGCGACCGCCTCGCGGGCGATGTCGCGCGCCGCGCTGTTCGGCAGCGGGATCGTCACGCCGCCGTCGGCCGCGGCGGCCGATGCGGCGCTGCCCGGCGCCGCCGCTGACGCGGCAGACGCCGCGGTGGCAGGCTTGCGTGGACGGATGCGGATGCCGCGTTCGTCGATCGAGATGTCCAGGCCCTCGCCGCCGCTGGCGCCGGGTGCCGGCTTCTCGATCTTGATCACCGGCTGGCGATCGGCCGTGCCGGCCTTCGGCGGCTTGGGCAGCTCCGGCGGCTTGGGCAGCTCGGGCAGTTCGATCGGCTCGTCGACCCACTCGGTGACCTTGACCCGGAAGGGCGGCAGCGACTGCGTGATCCCGGTGATGATCATCAGCAGGATCGCCAGCAGGATGAACCGCCACCAGGTGATCGAGACGAGCCAGCTCGCGTAGCGGTGGAAGCCGCGCAGGAAGGTCTGCAGCGCCGGATCGATGCGCTGCCGCCACGATGGTGCCGCAGCGGGGGGAGGGGTGACCGTGGACATGGTGGGCCGCCTGGACGCGATGGCCTGCACTGTACGCAGCGCCCGAGCGCCCGGCCCGGTCGCCGCGACGCGCCGTTGCCGGCGCGGGATGGGCTGCAGCGGCGGCCGACGGGCCGCGGCAGGCCCGATGCGCCGGCCGGGCAACCGGCGCCGGAGGTCCAGAGACCCTGCGGACAACAGGGACGGAACTTTCCCCCGGCTGCGGCCCAATACCGTCCGAACGACCCGTAGACGGTGGATCCATGTTGCGCTTCGCCCCGCCCCGCTCCCGAGCGCCGCTGCCCGGCTCGCGATCGGGCACGGCAGGCGCGGCCGAGGCCGATGCTGCCGCGCTCGTGCTGCGCGTCGCCCGGGGCGATCCACAGGCCCTGGACGAGGCCTATCGCCGCGAGGGCGCCGCCGTCTATCGCTACGCGCTGGGCCTGTGCGGCAATCCCGCGTGGGCGGCCGACGCGACGCAGGACGCCTTCGTCGTGCTCGCGACGCGGCCCGACGGCTTCGACGCGCGGCGCGGCAGCCTCGGCGCATGGTTGGCCGGCGTCGCGCGGCATGCCCTGCTCGCGCAGTGGCGGCAGCGCGCCGCCGAGTCGCCGTGGCCAGGGCCCGACCCGCACACGGCCGACGACGACACCCCGGCGGCCGATCCGCAGTCGCCATCGCCGGAGACGCTGCTCGTGCAGGTGCAGAGCGGAGCCGCGGTCTGGGCCGCGGTGTGCCGGTTGCCGTTCGCCCAGCGCGAGGCCGTCGTGCTGGTCGACCTGCAGGAGCGCAGCTACGAGGACGCGGCGCGGATCGCCGGCATCGAGATCAACACGCTGCGCACGCGGCTGCACCGCGGACGGGCGCGGCTCGCGCAATGGCTCGGAGGGCCCGACCGATGACCACCCACGCAGGCCGAGCGGGGCATCCGGCCCCGCCGCCGGACGCACAGGCCGCGACGCACGGCGCCCTGTCGACAGCCGCCCGCGAGATGACGCTGCGGCAGGCGCTGGACGCCGCGCGCGCCACGTTCGCGCGCGAGCTGCCGCCCGCCTCGCTGCAGGCGCGCGTGCGGAGCGCGGCGGCCGCGGCGCAAGGGCGACGGCCTCGGCCGGATGCCGTCGTCGCAGTGCGCGGCGGCGCACCGGGACGCAGCGGCCCCGGCGCCTGGGACTGGCCGGCCGCCGCGGCAGTTGCGGTCGCGCTGCCGCTGGCCGTCGCCATGACGCTGGCGCTGCCACCGCCGACCCCGACGGGCGACGGCGCGGCCCACGGCGGCGCGCCGTCCAGCGGCTTCGTGCCGGTGGCCGGCCCCGAGGTGCTGCGCCTGGCTGCGACGCCGGAGATGCCGGCCTGGGTCGTCAGCACCGAGCTGCCGCGCGAGCGGCTGGGGCTGCTCGGGCTGCCCTACGACCCCGCGCGCGCCGCCGAGACCGTGCGCGCCGAACTCCTGCTGCACGGCTCCGGGGCCGTGCTGGCGGTGCGGCTCGTCACGCCCTGAAGACCCGGACGGCTGCCTCAGCCACGATCGACCTCGACCCTGGAGCCCGCACGATGACACTCCCGAAACCTTCTCTCGCCCTGGCCTGGCGCGCTGCCGCGCTGGCCGTCCTGAGCTGGCAGGCCGGCGCGGCGGGCGCGGTGACGACCGACGCCCCTCAGGCCCCGCCGTCGGCCCGCACGCCGGTGCCGCCGAT
Source organism: Planctomycetes bacterium UBA2386 (assembly GCA_002343845.1). The sequence continues at coordinate 4,892 of DDSQ01000029.1, forward strand.
GGACCTCGCGCAGGCTCTGCAGGCCGTGGCCGGGTTTGGCGAAGACACCTTCCGCTGGATCGGCCGCGAGATGGGCCAGGAGCGCATCGTCAAGGGCGCGCCGTACTGCGCCGACGCGGTGCACGAATCGATCCAGCCGCTGGCCGACGGCAACCGCATCGTCGAGCGCCGCACGACCCGGCTGTGCCGTGACGGCGAAGGCCGCACGCGACAGGAGGTCAAGGCGCGCGACGGCCGGCAGACGATCTACCTGCGCGATCCGGTCGCCGGCGAGTCGTGGGTGCTGGACCCCCAGGACAAGACGGCGCGCCGCAGCCTGGGCGCGATGGCGGCCCGCCTTGGCGACGGCGACGGCCCGTTCGGGGACAGCGCCGCCTGGCGGGACTATGCGCATCGCCTGCGCGAGTGGGCGCGCCAGATGGCCGAGCGCGCGCGAGAGGCCGCCATGCCCGGGTCGTCCGCGCCACCAGCGCCACCGGTGCCGGCTGTTCCGCCGGCACCGGCGCCCCGCGCCGCACCGTCCTCCGAGCCGTCCGCGACCACTCCCGCCGCCGAGCCCGTCGTGGTCACGCGCCACGAATCGACCGATGCCCAGGGACGCGTGCGCGACGTCGAGGTGCACGTGCTGCGCCTGCCGCAGGACCCGCCGCCGCTGCCGGGGGCCGCCGGCGCGGTGCCGCTGCCGCCCCCGGCCGTCGGCCTCCACGCAGCCCGCTTCGCGCCGCGAGGTCCTGGCAGCGTGACCCCGTTGCCGCCGCGCGAGATCGACGGCGTGCGCGCCAACGGCGAACGCACGACGTGGACCATCGAGGCCGGCCGCATCGGCAACGAGAAGCCGATCGTCATCACGCGCGAGGTCTGGACCTCGCCGGACCTGATGCTGACGCTGTCGTCGCGCGACGTCGATCCGCGCAGCGGCGAGATCAACTACCGGCTGCAGAACCTGCGCCGCGGAGAACCCGACCCCGCGCTGTTCAAGGTGCCGGCCGACTACGACACGGGCCGCAAGCGCATCCCGCGGACGCCGGCGTCCGGGGCCCGGGGGTGATGCGCGCCCTCACATCCCCAGGATGCTGCTGACCGCCACCGAGCGACCCGAGGACGCGCCCGCGCCGCTGTCGGTGACGAAGGGCTGCACGTGCGCGAGCAGGTCCTGCTTGCGCAAGGGCTTGCGCAGCCGGGCGTCGCAGCGCGACAGCACGGTGCGCAGCCCGTCGAAAGCGTCCTCGGGCCGCGCGAGCAGCACGACGCGCGGCGGCCGGTGGTCCGCGGCGTAGGGGCGCGTCTTGATCAGCCGGCAGGTCACGAAGCCGCTGATGCCCGGCATGCGCGAATCGAGGAGCACCAGATCGAAGCGGCCTTGCGCGACGCGGTACAGCGCCTCCTCGCCGCTGCGCACGAAAAGCGCCGCCACGCCGAGCCTGCGGAAGTAGCGCCGCATCGAGCGCAGCGTGTTCTCGTTGTCGTCGACCACGAGGACCCGTTCGGCCGCCGCGGCGTCGACGGCCGGGGCGGGTGCGGCCGGCGCGCGTGCCGCGGCCTTGCGACCGCCCTGGGTCAGATCGTCGAGCACGCCCAGCAGCGTCGTCATGTGCACGGGCCGCGGCAGATGGGCGATCGCCCCGGGGAAGGGCCGCGCGCCGATGCTGATGCAGCGCCCCGGCCAGCGCCAGGCCTGGCGCACCGCCTCGGGCAGGTCGCCGTTGACCAGCACGAGCTCGGGGTGGTGCGCCGGTGCCACCTGCAGGTAGCCCCGGTCGCGTCGGGGCCGGTTGGTCTGCGGCAGCGGCTCGCGCCGCGCGCGTTGCTCCGACATGCGGAAGAACAGGTCGAAGGTCGTGCGCTCGAACGTGCCGAAGCCGATCAGGCTGACCCGGTGCAGCACCGTCATCGCGCGTCCCGGATCCGGTGGACGCGCGCCGTCGGCAGCTGGCCATCGAGGCTGGACTCGGTCATCCGCTGGTCGCGCATCGGCAGCAGGGTCGGACACGCGGCGATTGTCGACCGCTTTGCGGGCCGCCGATGCGGCGTCGCCGGCCGCTCGCACGCGATCGGGGGGAGCCCGCGCTCAGGCCCCGCCGGCAGGGCTGTCGCGCAGCAGCCGGTTCAGCGGCTGGGCTTCGAGGAAGGTTGTGCGCCATGCCGGGGGAACGTGCTGCGCCGCGGTCGTGGCCAACCAGTGCTGGCCGCGCAGCAGCAGACCGCGGGCCCGGACGGGCTCGCCGCTGGCTGCCAGCGCGCGTGCCGGCGCGAGCCAGCGCAGGGCCCGCTCGACATGGATGGGCTCGACCCCCTGCATCATGATCGCCAGCGCCCTGTCGGCTGCGGCGCGCGCGCCGGTGACCTCGTCGGGCTGGTTCGCCGCGAGCAGGGCAGCGTGCAGCCAGGCGCCGAGCGCGACGTTGGCCAGCCCGGCCGCCTCCGCGCCCTCGGCGATCTCGCGCACGCGCCGCGCGGCCTGGTCATCGGGCCGTGCCAGGGCGCGCTCCACCTGCAGCAGCCAGCCGAGCTCGGGCCAGCCTTCGGCAGGCAGCTGTTGCTCGGCCTCGTCGAGCACCGCCACCGCGTCGCCACCGGCCCGTTGCCGGGTGCGGGCGAGCAGCAGCAGCCAGCGCACGGTGTGGCGCGCCGGCAGCTGGCGGCCCAGCGGCAGGCCAGCGCCGTCGAGCAGCTGCAGCGCGCGCTCGTGTGCGCCGAGATCCAGCCAGACCTGCGCGCGCAGCAGCTGCGCGAGCGGCATGCGCTGAGCCGCGTGCCGGGCCAGCCACGGTTCGGCGCGCTCGCACCAGTCGAGCGCCGATGCGTAGCGGCCCAGGGCGCGTTCGCTGCCGCCCGTCACGAGGGCGACCAGTCCGGCCGGCCCGTCGGAACCGGCCGCCACCAGGTCCAGCGCCTTGCCCGCGAGCTCGCGCGCGCCGATCGGGTCGCCCGCCTCGAGACGGCCGGCGGCATAGTTGGCGAGCAGCGTCGCTCGCTGCGCATCGGCGTCGCGCGGCACCTGTGCCAGCGCGGCGAGGTGCCGACGGCGGGCGTCGTCGGCGCGGCCCAGGTTGTCGAGCACGGCCGCGAGGTTGCCGGCCAGGCTGGCCCGTTCGTCGGCGGGTGCGTGTTCCCGAAACACTGGCTCGGCGGCCTCGAGCAAGGCGAGCCCGCGCTTCAGCTGCCCGGCAAGGCCCAGGGTCGTGCCGAGCACCTGCTGCGCCTGGGCGAGCAGCCATGCATCGCGCTCGGCCCCGGCCCGTCGCAGGGCTTCCTCGGCCAGCGGCAGCGCGGCCTCGAGCTCGCCGCCGACCATGGTATGCCAGGCGGCGTGCAGCGTGGAGCGCGCCTGCTGCCGCGGCGACCGCGCCAGGCGCCTGAGTTGCGCGAGCAGCGACGGACCCTGGGTGTCGCGCAGCGCGTCGGCGTGCGTCTCGAAGGCTTCGCAGGCGCAGTCGAAGGCGAGGTCGAGTTCGCCGTGCTCCTCGGCCAGGGTCGCGGCGCGCACCAGGCACGCGATCGCGTGAGCACGCTCGCCGAGCTGGCGGGCCCGCCGGCCGGCCAGGCGCAGCGCGGGCACGGCCCGCGCGGGTTGCCCGGCCGAAAGCCAGTGCGCGGCCACACGTTCGGCGGCGGCCTCGCCACGGGCTTCGAGCCA
>DDSQ01000029.1:8648-11042 GCA_002343845.1 Planctomycetes bacterium UBA2386
GTGACGTCCATCGTGGCCTCGTCGCTGTGGTCCTGGCCGGCGATGGCCGCGGCGCGGGCCACGGCCAGTGCCGAGGGCCCCAGGCGCGCGAGCCGCTCGCCGATCAAGGGCAGCAGCGCCAGCGGCGAGGGCGCATCGGCGACCGACAGCGCCTCGGGCAGCGAACCCGCGCCGCGCTGCGGATCGTGAAGCAGCAGCTCCAGGTGGAGTGGCAGGCCGCCGCTCACCTGCATCAGCCGCCCGGCCACGCCATCCGCGCGGGCGGCGCTGATGGCCGGCGCCCCCTCCTCGAGGACCCAGTCGAAGACCTGCGATCGATCGAGCGGTGCGACGTTCAGCGTGCGGACGCCCGCGAGGGCCGCGGCGCCCTCGAGCAGCGACTCGACGGCCGAGCCGGGCCGTGGCGGCTCGCTGGCCAGCAGGAAGGGGGCAGCCTCGCGCGGGAGCCCGCGCAGCAGCCGCAGCCACCAGCGGGCCGATGCCTCGTCGGCCAGGTGCAGGTCGTCGACAGCCCAGGCGACCACGTCGGCAGCGGCGCGCTGCAACCATCTTGCGACGAGCGCGGGCGGCGGCGGGCCGGTGCCGGCGGCCGGGCCTGGCGCCGCCAGCTCGGGCAGCAGCGAGGCGAGGGCCTCGCGGGTCGGGCCGTCCAGGCCGCCTGCGGCGCGCGGCAGCAGCGTGCGCAGCCAGCGCGACAGCGACGCATACGGCACCGACGCATCGCCCGGCCGGGCGCCTGACGACACGAGACCCTGCACGCTGGTGCCGACGGAGCGCAACAGGCTGGATTTGCCGGTGCCGCACTCGCCGACCAGCAGCGCCCCTGCCGCCGCGGGCTCGTCCAGCCCGACCACGACGGACAACAGCGACTGCAGCAGCGCGACTCGGCCGACCAAGAGCGGCGCGAGCATGGCCGGCTCGTCGGCCGGCAGGCCACGCGCCGGACCACCCGGGTTGTGGTTCATGGGCCGCGAGGATAGGCAGGCCGTTGCGGCCGTGATCGCCCGATCAGGTCGTCGAAAGCCCGGCTGACGGCTCTCCCGGCCGTGGCGCCCGCAAGGCGTCCAGCCGCTGGCCGAGGGTCTCGTGCTCGTCGTCGGCGAGGAGCCGCCAGCGCAGCAGGAAGTCCAGCGTCACCAGTGCGGCGTCGACGGTCATCGCGCCGTCGGCCGCGCAGGCGGCGGCCTCGCGCAGGCTCATCAGGCGGATCTCGGCGACTTCGCCGTCCTGGTTGCACGGCACGAGGTCCTCGGGCAGCTCGAGGTCGAAGGCGTGGATGTCCTCGACCATCCGCCCTTCGGGCACGTCGGCGTCGATGCGGATCACCCGGCCCGGTCTGGCCGCCTGCATCTGCGCGCCGTTCAGCCCGGCCTCCTCCCAGCCTTCGCGCAGCAGGGTCTCGTGCGGAGTCTGGCCGTGGGGAACGCCGCCGCCGACGAGGTTGTCGTGCAAACCCGGATCGGTGGCCTTGTGCAGCGAACGGCGTGCGATCCAGATCTTCGCCGGACGGCCGCTGCGGTCGGCCACGTAGCCGTTGCAGTGGGCGCCGCGGGTCAGCGTGCCCCAGAAGCGCGTCGAGGCGCGCTCGACGGTCGCCACAGCCTCGCCGCTGGACGGGTCGAGCAGACCGAAGGTCTCGTCGCGCCATCCCCGGATCAGGCCTTGGGCGCGCAGCTCCGCGTTGATCGTCTGCAGCACTGGCGTGCGCCGGGCCGGCGGCACGATCAGCCGCACGCCTTGCGGGTCGCGCGCGAGCCACTGCGGCCATGCCGCGAGCGCGTCGGCATGCTGCCGCGCGACACTGCCGATGCGCCGGTCGTCGACGACGAATGGCAGCCTCGGGTGGGTCTGGCGGCGAGCTGCCGTCAGCGCGCCCCAGCGCGTGGGGGTCGGCGTCCCCGCCATCGAGCCCGGCCTGGCGCTCAGCGCCGCGCCGTCACCGCCGCGGCCCGCCACTGCGCCAGCAGCGCTTCCCACTTGGCCCGGGCGGCCTTCACGTGGCGCTCCTTGACATGGCCGAAGCCGCGGATCTCGTCCGGGATGCGGGCGATCTCGGCGGCGCGCGCGGCGTTGTCGGCCGACAGCGTCGCGAGCAGTTCGTCGACCGTTGCGCGGTAGTCGGCAACCAGCTGGCGCTCCATGCGCCGCTCGGCGGTGTGGCCGAACGGGTCCAGCGCCGTGCCGCGCAGGCCCTTGAGCCGCGCGAGCACGCGCAACGCGGTGCGCATCCACGGGCCGAAGGGCTGCTTGACGAGTTCGCCCTTCGCGTCGCGCCTGGCCAGGGCCGGTGGCGCGAGGTGGTGGACGATGCGCACCTCGCCCTCGAACATCGACGCGATGCGCTGCGCAAACGCGGGGTCGGTGTGCAGCCGGGCGACCTCGTACTCGTCCTTG
>DDSQ01000021.1 GCA_002343845.1 Planctomycetes bacterium UBA2386
CCAGTCGGCCTTGGGGTTGTCGCGGCTCGCGCGGCTCTCCTGGAACCAGGGGTGCTCGGCCGCGGTGTGGCTCCACACCTGGTCGATCAGCACCTTCAGGCCCAGCCGGTGTGCCTCGGCCACCAGCGCGTCGGCATCGGCCAGGGTGCCGAACATCGGGTCGACGGCGCGGTGGTCGCTCACGTCGTAGCCGAAGTCGCGCATCGGGCTCGGGAAGAAGGGCGAGATCCACACGCCGTCGACGCCCAGGCTGGCGATGTAGGGCAGCCGCGCGGTGATGCCGGGCAGGTCGCCGATGCCGTCGCCATCGCTGTCGGCGAAGCTGCGTGGGTAGACCTGGTACAGCGTGGCGCCGCGCCACCAGTCGGTGTTCGGGGGAGTGCTCGTCACGCGCCGCAGTGTGCGGGCGGGCCGGTGCGCGCGCCACCTTGGGCGCTGACCCGGAATGACCTTATTTCAACCCGATGCGCGCAGAATGATGCAGATGCGGGTCAGCGAAGAACATGTCACCCACCCGGATACGGCCTTCCGCTTCCTGGCGCTCGAGCAGCGCAGCTTCGGCGGGCCGCGCCACCGGCACGACCAGATCGAGCTGACCTGGGTGCTGCGTGGCCGCGGCGTGCGCTTCGTGGGTGACAGTGCCGAGCCCTTCCACGACGGCGACCTGGTGCTGCTCGGCCCGCAGGTGCCGCACCTGTGGGCCGGCCAGGCGGGGGACGACGAGCCGCCGTTCCAGGCGCGCGTGCTGCAGTTCCCGCAGGCGCTGCTGGCCAGCCCGCTGTGGCCCGAGCTGCACGCCGCCCGGCCGCTGATGGCGCGGGCGCGGCGCGGCCTGCGCGTGGCGGGCCAGGCCCATGCGCCGGTGGCGGCCGCGCTGCAGGCCATGGACACGGCCGATGCGCTGCAGCGCCTGTCGCTGTTCGTGCTGGTGCTGCGGGCGCTGATGCAGCATGGCCGCTCGCTGAAGCCGCTGTCGGCCGCGGTGCTGCGCGGGCCGAGTTCGAGCGGGGGCTGGGGCGCCGACAAGGCCGGCAGGGTAGACCGGGCCGCCGCGAACGAACGGGGCGACCAGGCCGACCAAGCCGAGTGGGCCGGCACGGCCCGGATCGACCGCGTGATCGGCTGGATCCACGCGCACCTGGCCGAGCCGCTCTACGTGGAGGACGCGGCCCGGGTGGCGCACATCAGCCCGGCCGCGTTCAGCCGCTTCTTCCGCCGCGAGACGGGCAAGACCTGGACGACCTACCTGAACGACGTGCGCTGCAGCGAGGCTGCGGTGCGGCTGCGCGGCAGCACCCGCCCGGTGGCCGAGATCGCGCACGACTGCGGCTACCCGACCCTCAGCCACTTCAACCGCGCCTTCGCGGCGCGCTTCCACCAGACGCCGTCGCGCTACCGGCGCGGGTGAACGGCTTCGGCGCCAACGTCGGGGGGCCTGCGCGACGGCCAGGTGCTGCGCCTCGTGCTGCTGCCGCTGGCGCTGTGCACGCTGCTGGCGGGCGTGTCCACCGCCGCGGTGATCAACGTCGGCACGGCCACCCGGCGCGACGACGCCACCGGCAGTCATCAGCCGCGCCTCGCCGCCCTTGATCGCCCGCGCGACGCTGTCCCCCGGCCTGGAGCCCGGAGCCGATGCGGTCTTCACGCGCGGCGGCGCAAGGCGCCGGCTTCGCGCGGGAACGACCGGCGGCGCGCCACCGCTGACGGGCCGGCAGCCGCGACCCAACCGTCAGTTCGGCACGGGCTGCGCCGCGGGCCGGCCGCGGACCGAACGCGGCTCGGCCCCGACGAATGCGAAGTCGACCTCGGGCTGCAGGCCGCCGACGATGCGCGCGATGCTCTTGCCCGATCCGCAGGCGTGGGTCCAGCCCAGGGTGCCGTGCCCCGTGTTGAGGAACAGGTTGGGCAGCTTCGAGCGTCCGATGATCGGCACGTTGCTCGGCGTGGCGGGGCGCAGGCCGGTCCAGAACTGCGCCTGGCTCGTGTCGCCGGCGCCGGGGAAGAGCTCCTCGACGCGGCGGACGATGGCTTCGCAGCGCACGCGGTTCAGGTCGCGGTCGTAGCCGTTGAGCTCGGCCGTGCCGGCGATGCGCAGCCGGTCGCCCAGGCGCGAGAACACGAGCTTGTACTCGTCGTCGGTCAGCGACACCTGGTGGGCCATCGACGCGTCCTTCACCGGCATCGTCACCGAGTAGCCCTTGGCCGGGTAGATCGGCAGCCGGATGCCCAGTGGCGCCGCGTACAGCGGGCTCAGGCTGCCCATCGCCAGCACGTAGGCATCGGCACGCAGGCGCTGGAAGCGGCCTTCGCTGTCGGTGGCCTCGACGTGGTCGATGACGCCGCCGGCCTCGCGCAGCGCGGTGACGGTGTGGCTCATCAGGAACCGCACGCCGTCGGCCTGGCAGCGCTCGACCAGCTCGCGCGCGAAGCGGTTGGCGTCGCCCGACTCGTCCTCGGCGGTAAAGGTGGCGCCGGCCAGCGCGGGACGGATGTGGCGCAGCGCCGGCTCGATCGCCACCGCCTCGTCGGCCGAGATCACGCGGCGGTCGCAGCCGAGCTCGCGCATCTGCGCCGCCGGGGCCTCGGCGCCGTCGAACTCCTTCTGGCTCGTGTAGAAGTGCAGGATGCCCTGCGTGCGCTCCTCGTAGCGGATGCCGATGTCGCGCCGCAGCTGCTGCAGCGTGTCGCGGCTGTAGGTGCCCAGGCGCACGATCTGCTCGATGTTGTGCCGGGTGCGCGCCGGCGTGCACTCGCGCAGGAACTGCAGGCCCCACAGCCACTGCCGCATGTCGGCGCGGATGCGGAAGAGCAGCGGCGCATCTTCCTGGCCCAGCCACTTCAGCACCTTCAGCGGCGCGCCCGGGTTGGCCCAGGGTTCGGCGTGGCTCACCGAGATCTGGCCGCCATTGGCGAAGCTGGTCTCGGCCGCGGGCGAGGCCTGGCGGTCGACGACGGTGACGTCGTGGCCCTGCTGGCGCAGGAAGTAGGCCGAGGTGACGCCGAGCAGGCCGGCGCCGAGGATGGTGACTCTCATGACGGATCTCCAGGAACAGAGGTGGCGAACGACGCGCGTCGTTCGCTTGCCGCTCCCCCTGTCCTTGGTACCTGAGAGATTCAACCGGGGGCCTTCCCGCCCCGGGCCTTGCTCCTTCGGTGCGTCACGTCGGTGACGACTCTCCAGACGGCGAAAGGTGGTGTGCAGTACGGGACCTGAGCGTGCATGGGAGTTTGCGCCTTCGGTGGCCCCGGTCCGCCTGTCGCGCGAGCCGGGGCGCTCTCCTGCAGGGATCGGTGTCAGCCGGCCGCGTCGAGGGCCTCCTTGACCGCAGCGCGGGCCGTGCCGCTTCCGCTCGGCGCACCGGCTGGCGACATCGGACCGGCCGTCACGTCTTCTGCTGCCCGTGCCGGCCGGGCTGCGGGTCGTTCACTGCGGCTGCAGGTTGATCTGCCGGGCGATGGCGCGGTAGCGCGCCGTCTCGGCCTCGAAGAACCGCGCGGCCTCGGCCAGGCTGACCGGCGCCGAGGCGACCTGCGTCTGCGCGGCCAGCTGCGAGCGCACGGCCGGGTCCTGCAGCGTCTTGCCGATGGCCGCGTGCAGGCGTTTGACCACGTCCTCCGGGGTGCTCTTCGGCACCATGAAGCCGGTCCAGATCTTGTAGGCGAAGTTCTTCAGCTCCTTGCCTTCGTTGGCCGCCGGCACGTTCTTCAGCAGCTCGGAACGCTGCGCGCCGAGCTGGCCGATGACCTTGACCCGGCCCTGCTCGGCCAGCGCGCCCATCGCGGCGCTGTAGACCAGCACGGCGAAGTCGACCTGGCCGCCGCCGATGTCCTGCAGCAGCGGTGCGTTGCCCTTGTACGGCACGTGCGCGAGCTTGATGCCGGTCTGCGCCTGCACGTTCTCCAGGATCAGGTGGTAGAGCGAGCCGATGCCCACGCTGCCGTAGGTCAGCGGCTTGTCGGCCGACTTGCGGGCCAGCGCGATCAGCTCGTCGACGCTGCTGACCGGCAGGTCCTTGCGCGTGACGAACACCATCACCGCGTCGGCCACCGGATGCACGAGGCGGAAGTCCTCGGTCTTCAGCTTGACCGCCGCGTTGGCCAGCGGCGAGAGGATCACCTCGTTCGGCGAGCCCTGGAAGACGTAGTGGCCGTCGGCGGGGGCAGCCAGGACCTTCTGCGCCGCCAGCGCGCCGCTGACGCCGCCCAGGTTCTCCACCAGCACCTGCTGGCCCATCTCCTTGCCGAGCGGCGCGTTGAAGATGCGGGCGATCGCATCCGACGGCCCGCCGGCCGGGTACGGCACCATCAGGTTGACCGGCTTGGCCGGATAGGCCTGCGCCAGCGCGGCGCCGGAGGCGATCAGCAGGCCGGCCGACAAGGCCAGCGTCCGAAGGATGTCGAGCTTGGGCATGTGGACTCCTCGAGAGGGCTCGTCGAGCGACGGGTGTGGGACGCGCCCGCAATGTAGGCAGCCGCGAACCGCCTGTCCAATGCATTGTTCGTTCGATTACGATGAGTTCGACGTTACGCCTTGGGAGGAGGCCCGCGATGACCCTGGTCCAGCTGAGGCACTTCATCTCGCTGGCGCAGACCGGCTCGTTCGCCCGGTCCGCCTCGGCGATGCACCTGACGCAGCCGGCGCTCAGCCGCAGCATCGCCGCGCTGGAAGAGGAGCTCGGCCAGCGGCTGTTCGACCGCATCGGGCGCGTCAGCGAACTCACGCCGTTCGGACGCCAGGCGCTCGAACGCACGCGCGAACTGGTGCTGGCCGCCGACGATCTGCGCGACAGCGGCCGGCGGGCCGGCGAAGACGAGGAAGGCGTGCTGCGCATCGGCATGGGCTCGGGGCCCGGGGCCATGCTGATGACGCCGCTGCTGCTGACGATGGCCCGCGAGAGGCCGCGCGTGCGTCTGGACGTCACGCGGGCCAACACGGCGCTGCTGGTGCAGGCGCTGCGNNCGCGACCGCGCGCTGGATGCGCTGGTGCTCGACGCGCGGTCGCTGCGCCCGGCGCCGGACCTCGACATGGCCTTCGTCCACGAGATGGCCGGCGCGTTCATGGTGCGCCGTGGCCACCCGCTGCTCGAGGCCGGATCGGGCAGCCGTCGTCGCATGGGAACGGGCATCGACGACGTGCTGCGCTATCCCGTGGCCAGCACGCCGCTGTCGGACGAGGTGGCGCGGCTGCTGGTCGATCGTTACGGGCCCATGGCGCACCCCGACGCCTGCGTGACGCTGCGCTGCGACGAGATCGCGAGCCTGGTCGAGGTCGCACGCCACAGCGACGCCGTGCTGCTGGCCATCCGCGCCGCCGCGCCCGACCTGGTCGANNCGGCACGCTTCGGCCTCGTGACGCTCAGGCGGCGCACGCCGCCGCCGGCGCTGGTGGTGGTCCGTCGACTGATGGCCGAACGGCTCGTCGATCGCCACCTGGGCGGACGCGGCAGCCGACGCCGGGCCGTGTCCCGGCGGGTCGTGTAGGCCCGCAGCCCGTACGGGCTGGATGCCGGGCACGCCGGGATCAGCCGAGGGGAGCCGCGCAGGGCCACGTCGTTGATGGCCCGCCGCGACTCGAGCTGTACGC
>DDSQ01000086.1 GCA_002343845.1 Planctomycetes bacterium UBA2386
CTTGGGCCGGCCGGTGGTGCCCGACGAGTGGATGAAGGCCGCCGGGTCGTCGGGCGTGGCGCGCGCCACCAGGGCGTCGCGCAGGGCCGGCTCGCGCTGCAGCCGCGCCGCCCCGGTCTCCAGCAGGCGCTGCCACGACACCAGCCCCGGCGCCCGGTAGGCGGCCAGGCCGCGCGGGTCGTCGTAGACCACGTGGGCGATGCTGGAGCAGGTCTCGCGCAGGTCGAGGATCTTGTCGACCTGCTCCTGGTCCTCGGCCAGCACGAAGCGCACCTGCGACATCTGGATGGCATGCCGCACCTCGTCGGGCGCGGCGTCGGGGTAGACCGGCATCGCGAAGCCGGCCAGCATGCCGGCGGCCAGCTGGCCGGTATACAGGTGCGGCCGGTTGTCGCCCACCACCATCAGCGCGTCGCCGCGGGCAAAGCCCAGTTCCTCGAGCCCGGCGGCGCAGCACAGCGTCAGTTCCAGCCACTGCGCCCAGCTCGTCTGCTGCCAGATGCCGCGGTCCTTCTCGCGCAGCGCCACCGTGCCGCCCAGCGCCTTTGCGTTGGCGGCCAGCAGCCGCGGCAGCGTGGTCTCGGCCGAGAAGTCCCAGGGGCCCTGGACGACCGGGTCAGCCTTCGGCACGGGCGCCTCCCAGGTAGGCCTTGATGACGCGCGGGTTCTTCACCACCTCGCGCGGCACGCCGGTGTCGATGACCTCGCCGTAGCTCAGCACCAGCATGCGGTCGCAGATGCCGGTGATGATGTCCATGTGGTGCTCGATCAGCATCACCGTCACGCCGCGTTCGTCGCGCGCATCCAGCACGAAGCGCGCCATGTATTCCTTCTCCTCCTGGTTCATGCCGGCCATGGGCTCGTCCAGGATCAGGAAGCTGGGCTCGGCCACCAGCGCACGCGCCAGCTCGACGCGCTTCTTCAGCCCGATGGGGATGGCGTCGACCAGCTCGTCGCGCACGCCCTGCAGCTGCATGAAGTCGATGGTCTCCTCGACCACGCGGCGGTGCGCGATCTCGTCGCTGCGCGCCAGCCAGGGATAGAGCGCGGTGCGCAGCACGCCCGGCTTCATGTGCACGTGGCGCCCGAGCAGGATGTTGTCCAGCACCGTCATGCCGTTGAACAGCGCCAGGTTCTGGAAGGTGCGCGCCACGCCCAGCCGCGCCACCGCATGCGGCGGCATGCCGGTGATGTCGCGGCCGGCCAGCGTGATGCGGCCCTTCTGCGGCGGGTAGAAGCCGGTGATGGCGTTGGTCATCGTCGTCTTGCCGCTGCCGTTGGGGCCGACGAGGCCGAAGATCTCGCCGCGGCGGACTGCCAAGTCGACGCCGGTCAGCGCCACCAGGCCGCCGAAGCGGCGCTCGATCTGCCGCACGTCGAGCACGACCTGCTCATCGCGGGACGGGGCGTTCAATGCGCCAGCTCCGGTTCGGTGACGATGCCGTCGAAGACCAGGGCGGTGATCTGGGCCGCCACGCGCTCGAAGGAGCCGCGCTGGGGGTCGTACCAGTCGACCGGCCAGTTGAGCGCCCCCACCAGGAACTGGCGGACCATGCTCACCGGGATGTCGCGCCGCAGCACGCCGGCAGCGGCGCAGTCGGCCAGCAGCTCGTCCCACAGCCGCGTATAGGCGCTGCGCACCGGCTGGTGGCGGGCCTTGGCGGCGTCGGACACGTTGCGGTAGATGCGGATGTGGGCCGCCGTGAAGTCGCCGTGGTGCAGCATGCCCCACAGGTGGCCCTCGACGGCCGACGCCAGCCGCTGCCGCGCGCCGCTGCCGGCCGGCAGGGCGTCGAGGTGGCTGCGCACCGCCGCCGTCAGCGCGTCGATGCCGGCGTCGAGCACGCGCGCGGCGATGCCTTCCTTGCCGTCGAAGTGGTAGTACACGCTGCCGGCCTTGATGCCGGCCTCGTTGGCGATCTGACGCAGCGTGGTGGCCTGGTAGCCCTGGCGTCCGAACAGCCGCGCGGCCGCGGCCAGGATCTGCTCGGCCGTGGTGTCGGGCTCGGGCGCGCGCGCCGGCCGCATGGCCTGGCGCCGCCCGGCCTCGGCTGCATCGTCCAGCACCTGTGCCGCTGCCTTCATGGACCGTACGCTCCCGCTGTGGGTTGGTCAGGGTGCGCAGTCTTAACTGTCGAACGCTAGTTAGGCACCCAGGTTTCCCCCAGGTTGGGGTCGGTCCCGATGCCGGCGGCGCGCCCGGCGGTCAGCGGGCGCTGGCCTGCCGCAGTTCGGCGTCGAGGTCGTGGCCGTAGAGCCAGCCGCTGTCGCGCAAGGGATTGCCGGCGCCGAGCTCGGCGTCGCGCCGGCGCTGCTCGGGGCCGTCGGCCAGGTGGTTGCGCGTCTCGCGGCCGCGACTCATCAGCTGCACATGGCTGGCGCGCGGGCGGCGGATGGCGTCGTAGCGCTGCAGCGCCTGCGGGGCGGTGCGCGCGTCGGTGCCGCGCAGGCAGGCGGCGAGCACGGCCGCGTCCTCCAGGGCCTGCGCCGCACCCTGGGCGAAGAAGGGCAGCATGGCGTGCGCGGCATCGCCCAGCAACGCCACGCGGCCGTCGTGCCAGCGTGCCAGCGGCGTGCGGTCGTACAGCGCCCAGCGCCGCGTCAGCGTGGCCGCGGCGGCCAGCTGGCGCAGCCGCGGGTCCCAGCCCTCGAACTCGTTCTGCAGGTCCTCGACACGGCCCTCGGCCGACCAGGACTCGCTGCGCCAGTCGCCGGCCGGCACGATGGCCACCACGTTGACCAGGCGGCCCGAGGACACCGGGTAGTGCACGAAATGCCGCCCCGGCCCCAGCCACAGCGTCTGCACCGGGCGCAGCGCCATGTCGGGCGCATCGGCCGCAGGCACCAGGCAGCGGAAGGCGCACAGGCCCGAGAAGCGCGCCGGCACCGGCTCGGGCTGCGCCACCGCCCGGCTCACCACCGAGTGGATGCCATCGGCGCCGATGACGATGTCGGCCTCCAGCTCGTGCGTGCGCCCGCTGCCGTCGCTGAAGCTCAGGTCCACCGCGTCGGGGCGCGGCGTCACCGCGGTGCAACGGCGGTCGAGCTGCAGCGTGCCCGCCGGCAGCGCCTGCTGCAACAGGGCCAGCAGGTCGGCACGGTGGGCCACGTAGCAGTGCGTGCCGTACAGGCGCACGCAGGATTCGCCCATCGGCTGCGCCGACAGCACGCGGCCGTCCTGCCAGCGGCGGAACTCCCAGGCCACGTCCAGCCGCACCGCGAAGTCCGGCAAGGCGCCGTCCAGACCCAGGCGCTCCAGCACACGCACCATGTTCGGCGGCACCACGATGCCGGCGCCGACCTCGCGCAGCTCGGCCGCGGCCTCGTAGACCTTGACCTCGATGCCGGCGCGGCCGAGCCACAGCGCCGCCGTCAGGCCGCCGAGGCCGCCGCCGACGATGGCCGCGCGCAGCGTCATCGGCCGCACTCCCGCACGGACGGGCCCGGCCGGGTGGTGGTTGCCGCTCGTGGGACTTGGTAGGGTGTCGCCATGGACGGGCGATTCTCCACGCAACCGGGTCGGGGCTTGCCGTCGATCAAGGGGCCCACCGAGGCAGCGGTCACGCCGGCGGTCACGTTGACGGCGCTGCACCGGCGCCGGCTGCGCCAGCTCTGGCGCTCGGCCG
>DDSQ01000116.1:0-2176 GCA_002343845.1 Planctomycetes bacterium UBA2386
AGCAGCAGCACGCGGTTGGAGATGCTCTTCGAGCCCGGCAGCTGCACGCGTCCGCTGGCGCCGCGCAGCGGTGGCAGGTCGAGGAAGGGGATGCGCCGCATCGCGATGACGCCTGCCGCTCAGCCCCGCGTGCCCGAGCCGCCGTGTCCCTGGATGTGCCAGCGGCTGCGCCCCTGCGCAGCACCGCGGATCAGCGCCTCGAGCGCATCGCCGTTGTCGGTCTTCATGGCCGTCTCGAAGGCCTCCAGCGCCTGGCGGAAGCGCTGCGACTGCTTCAGCACCTCCTCGCGGTTGGCGCCGAGGATGTCGCGCCAGATCGTGGGGTCACTGGCCGCGATGCGCGTGAAGTCGCGGAAGCCTGGGCCCGCCAGCGCCAGCATCTCGCGACTGCCTGGCTGGCCGAGGATCGCGTTGAAGTACGCGAAGGCGAGCACGTGCGGCAGGTGGCTGACCGCGGCGAAGGCTGCGTCGTGCTGCTCGGGCGCCATCGTCGAGACCTGTGCGCCGATGGCCGTCCACACCCGCGTGGCACGCTCCACGAGATCCGGCCGGGTCTGGGGCAGCGGCGTCAGGATCACCTGGCGGCGGTCGAAGAGAGCCGCGTCGGCGTGTTCGACACCCGACGACTCCTTGCCGGCGATCGGGTGCGCCGGCACGAAGCTGCCGACGCGCTCGCGCAGCACGCGGCGCGCGGCGTCGACGACGTCGCGTTTCGTGCTGCCGGCGTCCATCAGCAGCACGCCGGGCCCCAGCGCGTCGCGGACGGCCTGCAGCGTGGCGGCCGTCGCCGAGACCGGCACCGCCAGCAGCACGATGTCGCTGCCGGCCATCACCTGTGCCGGCGAGGCGAGGGCGAGGTCGATGACACCGAGCTGCCGGGCGCGATCGGCGCTCGATGCCGACTTGGCACAGCCGACGACGCGCCGCACCAGCCCCCGCTGCCTCATCGCCAGCGCGAAGCTGCCACCGATCAGGCCGCAACCGATGACGCCGAGCTGCTCGAACATGGTGGCCGCTGCGCGGGGACGCTCAGTGCGCGTCGATCGGATAGGTGCCCAGCACCTTGAAGAACGCGCACACCGCGCGCAACTCGCGCAGCGCGGCGTCCACCGGCGGCTCGTCGGGGTGGCCGGCGATGTCGATGTAGAAGTAGTACTCCCACTGCCCCGAGCGCGCCGGGCGCGACTCGAAGCGCGTCATCGAGACGCCGTGCGCCTTCAGCGGCACCAGCATGTCGTGCACGGCGCCCGGGCGGTTGGGCACCGAGACGACCAGGCTCGTGCAGTCGTGGCCGCTCGCGCGCGGTGAAGGATGGCCCTGCGGGTGCGCGACGATGGCGAAGCGCGTGCGGTTGTGGGCGTCGTCCTGGATCGCCGGGGCGACGACGTGCAGGCCGTACTCGCCGGCGGCGCGTTCGCTGGCGATCGCCGCGAGCGCCTCGTCCCGCGACGCGAGGCGGGCGCCCTCGGCGTTGCTGGCCACCGGCCGCCGCTCGGCGTTCGGCAGGTGGTGCGACAGCCACGCATGGCACTGCGCGAGCGCCTGCGGGTGCGCGGTGACGGCGGCGACGCCCTCCAGCGAGCCGGTGCGACGCAGCAGGTTGTGGCGCACGAGCAGGCTCGTCTCGCCGACGATGGACAGCGGCGTGTGCAGGAAGAGGTCCAGCGAGCGGGCGACGACGCCCTCGGTGGAGTTCTCGACGGGCACGACGCCGAAGTCCGCCGCGCCGGCGCTCGTCGAGCGGAACACCTCGTCGATGCTCGCGCACGGCACGCGGACGATCGACGAACCGAAGTAGCCCAGCGCGGCCTGCTCGCTGAAGGTGCCGGCAGGCCCGAGGAACGCGACCCGGGTGGGCGACTCCAGCGAGCGGCAGGCCGACATGATCTCGCGCCAGATCGGCGCGACGCTGTCCTGGCGCAGCGGGCCGGGGTTGGCCTGCTTCAGCCCGTCGATGACCTGCGCCTCGCGCTCGGGACGGAAGACCGGCGAGCCTTCGCGCTTCTTGATCTCGCCGACCTCCAGCGCGAGCCGCGCCCGGCGGTTCAGCAGCGCGAGCAGTTCGCGGTCGACCGCGTCGATCTTCTCGCGCAGCGCAAGCAGCCCGGGGTTCGGCGTGTCGGCCATCGCGCGAAGGCGTCCGCTCGGGCGCCTCAGGGCTTCTTGCCGCCCGCGG
>DDSQ01000116.1:2200-2718 GCA_002343845.1 Planctomycetes bacterium UBA2386
CCGAGCGCGCGCTCGAGCTCGGGCCCGAGCGAGTTGTACTTGCGGAACGCCGGCGCCTCCATCTGCTGCATCACCGCCAGCACCTGGCGCAGTTCGTCCTCGGTGAGCTTGCTCTCGAGGATCGGCGCCAGCACCTCGGGGGCGACCTTCAGCGCGCGGTCGCGCACGCCCGGCAGCGACTCCTCGACGTAGCGCCGTGCGTCGCCCTGGATCTCGGCGGCCACCGCCTCGCGGCGCTCCGCGGGCACGCGCTGCGGAAGGGCCGCCCCCGCCTGCTGCAGGATCTGCGCGGCCGGCATCTCGACGAGCCGCCGCGCCAGAGCCTCGACGGCCGGCTGCTGCAGCACGACGATCTTCTGCACGAGGTCCTTCTTGCCGTTCGGCGCCGTCGCCGCCGGGGGCGTCTGCGCATGCGCGAGCCCCGCGGCCGCCAGCAGAAGGGCGGCCAGCCATCGTTGTCGTTCCATCACGTGTTCTCCGCGGCCGAGCCGTCGTCCTCGTTGCCGACCTGGTCGTCG
>DDSQ01000161.1 GCA_002343845.1 Planctomycetes bacterium UBA2386
CGGCATCGGCGGCGGCGACGCCGGCGGCGGCGCGGGCGAGTCGGCACGCAGGCTGGAAGCAGATCGCGATCCACCGCGCTTCCCGGCGGTCGATGCCGTCGGTGAGGTCGATCGCGAACGGCTCGGCGTCGGCGGGCTGCAGGGCCGCGAGGGTCGCTCTGTCCGGCAGGCGTGTGGCGAACGCGGCGGCGTGCGCGGCAAGGTCCACGGGTGCTGGCGCGTACGAGTGGCACGCGGCAGCGGCGGCGCAGACGGGCAACAGGAATCGGAGCATGCGGAGTCGGAGGTCGCGGAACGGATCGGCCCTGGCGGGCAGAACACGCGTGCGGAGCACGCGCCCGGTCCGGTTCGACTCAGAGCAGCAGCAGCGTCGTCGCGCGCAGGCGCAGGCGCCCGTCGGGGCGCGGCGGTCCGGTCGCCTGCGGCGGGNNCGGCGACCGTGGGCGGCAGCCACGCCGCCGCAGCGGCCGCGGCCGTGGGGGTGCCGCCCTTTGGCGGGGCGCCGAGTTCCGACGCGAACCCGAGGTGCTCGCAGTGCGGGTTGGCGGCGAGCGCATCCTGGTCGCCCTGCACGCCATCGTCGCGTGACGGCCCGCCACCGTGGGCGGCGTCGTGTTCACAGCAGGCCCCCGGCGCGTGCAGCCACTCGACGTGCGCCCGGCCGTCACCGGCCGAACAGACGACCAGCAGCCGCGGCAGGCCCGACACCACGATGGCCATGGCGATCGCCACGAGCCAGGTTGCAAGGTGTCGAGCGGCGTTCACGACGGGGGGACTCTCCGATACGGGACGGCGGCGGTCAAGGCATCGGTCCGCGTGGCGTCCCGGCTGCAGTCGAACGCGACCGTCACGGTTGCACGGTCACGACCAGCGCGTCGGAGGCGCCGAACGGCTGGCCGGCGCAGGTGTCGAGCCAGGCGAACTGCAGCGCGATGCTGGCGCCGGCGAGGGTCGCCGTCGGCGGCAGCGGCATCGGCAGCACCGCACTGCCGTAGGCGTCGACGCCGACGCCGATCGTGGTGAGGAAGGTGTTCAGATCGATCCAGGCGTCGATGCCGTGCACCGGTGTTGGCGTGGCGACCACCGCCGTCGCGGCAGCGGCGATCGCGGGAGCGCCCGCGGGGATGCCGCCGCAACTCAACGCGAACGCGGCCTCGCCGACGAACGGTCCGGAGCGCGCGCGCACGCGCGCGTTCCGTGCGCAGGCCCCGGACGGCGCGCCGTGCCGCGCCGTGCCGACAGGCAGTGCGGCGAGCTGGACGCAGAAGGCGTCGCCGCCGCCGCTGTAGGCCGTGCCGCCCGGCGTGATCGGGAAGGTGCTCGACCACGTGTGCCCGGTCACGACCAACTCGCCGCTGGCGTGCTGCTGCACGTCGACGGCCCATTCACTGGACTGCGCGCCCACCGTCGTCGCGTACTCGACCACGCTGCCGTCGCCGCTGGCGACGACGAGCCACCCGTCCTCGGTCTGCACGGTCGTCTTGTAGGCACCGCGCGTCAGCGGTGCGTTCGCCGACTGCGTCGACCCCACGGCCGCCACGCGGCCGCCGCCGAGGTCGACGCACCGTTCGAAGCGGTCGTTGCTGCCGCCGCCGTAGTAGCTGGCCCACAGGCTCGTGGTGCCGTCGCCCGACAGCTTCCACAAGAACGCGTCGCGCGCGCCGAAGTGCTGCGGGCCGAAGACGCCGGCCGATGTCGGCAGGCCTGGCCCGTCGATCTGGCCGCTGAACGTCAACGTGCCATCGGCGTGGGCGACCATGCCGCGCACGTACTCGTTGTTCGGCGTGCCGAGGTACGTGCACCAGCGCAGCGTCGAGCAGGTGCGATCGAAGCGCGCCGCGAAGCCGTCGGCGAAGTGCTCGGTGCCGCCGTTGTAGGTGGTGTCGTAGGCGCCCGGCGTCGCCAGCCCCACGGCCGAGTCGGTCGGTCCGGCCACGACGATGTCGTCGTCCGGCGTGATCGCCATGGCGTGGCAGTACTCTTCGTGGTCGCTGCCGCCGGCGTAGGTCGATCCGACCAGCGAGCCGCCATCGGCGGCGAAGCGCGTCACGAAGTAGTCGCTGTAGCCGACGCGCGTCGAACGGTGGGCCCCGGGCGTGACCGGGAAGTTGAGGCTGTGCACGTGGCCGCTGACCGCGACCTCGCCGTTCGCCGCGATCGCCATCGACGACGGATACTCGAGCATCGCGCCGCCGAGGAACGAGCTCCACACCAGGCTCTGGCCGTTGGCTGCGAGGCGGGTGACGAAGATGTCGCCGCCGCCGTACTGGTAGCCGTCGCCGGTGCCGTTGTGCGTGGTGTCGAAGGCACCGGCCGTGGTCGGGAAGTCGGTCGACGACGTCCAGCCGGTGACCACGACGTCGTTGCCGATCGTGCCGGCGGCGACCATGCGGTCGTTCTCGGCGCCGCCGAGGTACGTGCACCAGAGCAACGCGCCGTTCGCCGCTGCGAGCCGCGCGACGAAGCCGTCGCCGACGGCGAACGGCACCGGGTTGGCGCCGTTGTAGGTCGGGTCGAAGGCGCCTGCCGTTCCCGGCAACGTGGTCGACTGCGTCGAGCCGGTGACGAACGTGTCGCCGTTGGCGGCGACGGCCACGCCGTACGGTGTGTCGTAGCCGCCGCTGCCGAAGGTCGTCGACCAGCGCAGGTCCGGATCGATGAACAGTGGTTCGCCCGCATCGCGCATCGGGGCGTGGAAGCCGTAGCGACGTCCGCCGCGCAGCTCGAAGGTGCATGGCACGGAGCGGCGGTCGGCGGCTGCCCCGACGAAGGCGATCGGCGCCGACTGTCGCAGTTCGCCGCCCGCGGCGGTGAGCACGAGTTCGCCGGTGCGTGCGTCGATCGCCAGACGTTCCACGCCGCGGACCTCGAACTCGACCGCAGCGAGGTCGGCGCCAGGACCGACGTGGAGGTCGTAGGCGAAACCGTCGCCCCTGGCGGCAGCGCGCAGTTCGAGATCGACGTCGGGCGCGACGGCCAACTGGCGCACACGCGTGTGCACGGGAACGGCGTGCACGTGCCGATCGGGATCGGCGCCGAACAGGAAGTGGCACTCCGTTCCTGTCGCCTCGCCGGCGCTCGATGCAGTGGCGGCGCCGGTGTGCACCGCGATCGCCACATCGCCGCGGCCGGTGCGGAAGCCGTCGCGCGTGACGTGCAGCCAGGTGCCCTGCGTCGCTGCGGCGAAGAGCGCGGTCGATGCCCATTGCCCGTGGTTTGCGACGAAGCCGCGCACCGGCCCGAGGTCGACGGGCACCGGCCTCGCTGCCCGTTCCGTCCGTGGTCCGACGGCGGTGATGACGGCGGCGACGGCGGCGGCGATCGACGTGGCGACGAGAAGCTGGCGCATGCAGACCTCCTTCGCCACAGCCTAGCGGCGCGCGAGGCACTGCGCCGGTATCGAGGACGTCATTCGCCGGTCCGGCGCTCGCGCCGAT
Organism: Planctomycetes bacterium UBA2386; assembly: GCA_002343845.1. The sequence continues at coordinate 3,438 of DDSQ01000161.1, forward strand.
CCGCGCGGTGCCGTAGACCAGCGACCCCGAGGTCCGCCATGCACCGAACCACGCGCCTGTTCGTTCCCGTCCTGCTCCCGCTCGCGCTCGCCGCGCAGGCACCCCCGGCCGTCGCCGATCCGAACGCCGTCGACGAGGCGGCGGTCGCCTTCTTCCTGGAGGAAGGGCTGCAGCGTTCGCAGGTGATGGAGCACCTGAGCTGGTTGTGCGACGTCTACGGTCCGCGCGTCACCGGCTCGCCGAACATGCGGCGGGCGCAGCGGTGGGCGACGCAGACGTTCAGCGCGATGGGCATGACGGCGCGCAGGGAGTCGTGGGGGCCGTTCGGGCGTGGGTGGCGCTGCGACCACGTGACGATGGCCGTCGTCGGCGAGAACCCGTGGCCGGTGATCGCCTACCCGAAGGTCTGGTCGCCGGGCGTCGACGGGCGCATCGAGGCCGAGGTCGTGCACGTGGCGGCGCTGACGAAGGAACAACTTCTGGCGACCGACCTGACCGGCAAGGTCGCGCTGGTCGACGACGTGCGGCCGATCAGCGAGCCGTTCGACGGCTACAGCAAGCGGCTCGAGGAGAAGGACCTGCTGCGGCTCGCCGACCAGCAGGCTGCCGAGGTGCAGCGGCCGGCGGATCGCGCCGCCGCGGCGCGCGGCGACAACGACTTCCGCATGGGCTTCCAGCGCAGCGAGGAGATGCGGCGCATCGTGCAGCAGAAGCGGCCGCTGGCGATGATCGATCGCGCAGCGAAGGGCGACTACGGCACCGTGTTCGTGCAGGGAGCGAGTGCCGTGCCGAAGCCCGATGCCGCACCCGGTGCGCGGGCCAGCGCACGCGACGTGGATGCCGACGTGATCCCGCAGTTCACGATCGCGGTCGAGCACTACAACCGCATGTGCCGGTTGCTGCAGAAGGGGCTGCCCGTGCGCGTGGCTCTCGAGTTGCGCGTGACGTTCTTCACCGACGACCTGAACGACACGAACGTCGTCGCCGACCTCGCCGGCGGGGATCCGGTGCTCGGCGGTGAGTTCGCGATGCTCGGCGCCCACATCGACAGCTGGCAATCCGGCACCGGCACGACCGACAATGGCTGCGGCAGTGCGGTGGTGATCGAAGCGAGCCGGCTGATCAGCGCGTGGAGCAAGAAGAGCGGCGTCAAGCCGCGGCGCACCGTGCGCGCCTGCCTGTGGAGCGGCGAGGAGCAGGGCCTGCTCGGTTCGCGCGCGTTCGTCGCCGAGCATCTGGGCACCGCGGCCGAGCCGAAGCCCGGGCACGAGAAGGTCGCCGGCTACTTCAACCTCGACAACGGCACGGGCCGGATCCGCGGCGTCTACCTGCAGGGCAACGACGCCGTCGCACCGATCTTCCGGCGCTGGCTGCGGCCGTTCCACGCGCACGGCGCGTCGACGCTGACCCTCGACGACACCGGCGGCACCGACCACCTCGCGTTCCATGGCGTCGGCGTGCCGGGGTTCCAGTTCATCCAGGATCCCGTCAGCTACAGCACGCGCACGCACCACAGCAACATGGACGTCTGGGACCATGCGGTCGCCGACGACCTGAAGCAGGCATCGGTGATCATGGCGAGCTTCGTCTGGCACACCGCGCAGCGCGACGAACGACTGCCGCGGCACCAGGTCGCGCCGCGCGAGGGTCGGCCGGGCCGGCCGGGCGGCGCGGGCAACGGAGGGCGCTGAGTGCGTCGTGGGTGGGCGAGCCTCTTGGTGCTGGCCGCCGCCTGCGCCACGCCTCCGACGTCGCTGCCGGTGCGCGGCGACCTGCCGCGCACGATCGCCATCTGGCCCGACGTCGGCGCCGAGTTCGCAGCGGCGCGCGCCCTGCTGCTGACGGGCCTCGAGCCCGCGCTGCGCGCCCGCGGCTACAGCGTCGTGCCGGCCGACGTCGCCGCCGAACTGCTCCGCGCCGCCTCGCCCGACGGCAGGCGCCCGACGCCGGCGGCCAGCGGTCGCGTGCTCGCCGCCGAAGCGGTGCTGCAACTCGTGCCCAACGACTTCGGCGTCGTCGGCGTGGATCCGCTGCGTGAAGCGACCTGGGATCTCGAGTGGCGCCTGGTGTCGACGCAGGGTGCTGGAATCGTCTGGTCGTGCCCGCAGCGCGGCAGTTGGCGGCGCGCGACGGACGACGGCCGGGATCCGCATCGTGCACTCGACGCTCCGCCCGAGGTGGTGCCGTTCGGCGGCGGGCCGCGCAACTGGCGCGACGCCGCGGAACTGGTCGCTGCCTTGCACCGGCAAGCCCTCTCGCGGCTGCCGTCGAGGCCACGATGAACGTTCCTGTCGTGCCGTATCCGGGGCTCGTCGTGCCCACGCTGGCCGTCGCGTTCCCGCGTGCGCTCGGCGACGTGCCGGTGCCCGCCTGGCTGCTCGCTCTGCTCGCCATCGACGGGCAAGCGCCGCTGCGCTCGAACGACCTGGTGCGGGCGGCCGTGCGCGACGTGTTGCGAGTCCACGGCTACCGGCCGACCGGCCGCGGCAAGCCGTCGTCCGAGTACCTGCGCTCGGCGATCGAGCAAGGCAAGCTCGGCTCGATCAACGCCGCCGTCGACGCCGGCAACGTGGTGTCCCTGCACTCGGGCCTGCCGATCAGCGTGGTCGATCGCGATTGCCTGCGCGGGCCGCCGCGCATCGACGTGCCGGGGCCTGGCGCCTGCTACGTGTTCAACCGCAGCGGCCAGACGATCGACGTGGCGGGCCTCGTCTCCCTGCACGACGACGAGGGGCCGTGCGCCAACGCCGTGAAGGACGCGCAGCGCACGAAGACGAGCCCGGCGACGACGCGGGTGCTGGCGATCGTGTGGGGGGCCACCGATCCCGACCCTGGGCATGCGGCAGCGACGGCTGCCTGGCTGCGCGACGTCTTCGTGCGGCTCGGCGCCGCGGTCGACTGACCGTCAGCCGGCCATCCAGCGAGCGTGGGCTTCGCCGGTGGTCGCGAGGTAGTCCGGGCGGACCCGGTCGCGCAGGAACACGGCGTAGAGCGCCTGCACGATCTCGTGCAGTGCGAGCCAGTTCGCGGCGCGGTCGGCGGTGCGGTCGACGTCGGATTCACACTCCTCGGCGTCCTCGGGCAGCCGGACGCCGCCCAACGTCAGGGTCGCGGCGTCGAGCGTCGTGGTCCACTGCCGCGAACCCTCGGCCACCAGCAAGCGGGCCTTGGCGAGGCGGTGCCCCTGGCGGAGCGCAGTGCGTGCCTCGGCGGTGCGTGTCGGCAGGCCGCGGCGCAAGGTCTGCTGCGTCTCGTCGTCGCTGCCTGCCGCGAAGGCGAGGAAGTCGTCGAGCGCCACGCCGACGACGCGACCGCCCGGCAGCGTGAACTCGCCGCCGTCGGTCTCCCAGCGGAACCACAGCCAGGTCAGGAACTCCTCGCCGAGGAAGCCGTGCGTCGCGATTGCCTGGTCGGGCGTGTTCATGCGTCCTCCACAGCGGCGCCCGGAGCGATACGGGTCGTCGTCGTCCGTGCGATCGTTCCCGCCTTCTCGTGCCGCGGCCAGCGCACCGGTTCGAGGCGCTCGAGCCGGTGCGCCGCCTCGTTGCCGAGCCCGGCGCGCAGGCCCGCGACGAGCGGATTGCTGCGCTCGAGCGGCAGGCCGAAGGTCTCGAAGAACAGCTTGCCGAACACCTCGCGTGCGTTCTTGCTGCTCGCGAACAGCATCACGGTGCGCCGTTCGTGCCACAGCAGCGCGTCGACGAGCGTGATCGTCGGCAAGACGCGCGGCAACAGCGTCTCGGTGAGGTCGTCCTTGAGCTCGCGGCGTTCGCGGGCCGACAGCTTCTTGCCGCGCGCCTTCTCGGCGGCGTCGCGCCGGATCTGCAGCCACTTCATCGGCAGCTTCTTCTTGTCGATGCGGAAGCGCAGCCAGGTGCCGTTGCCGCCGTCGAGGTCCTCGGACGCGAAGCTGTCGCCGGTCGGATCGAGCGGCGTCACCCAGCCGACGGACACTTCCTCGCTGGCCGCGGTCTCGATGCTGCGGAACCGGCGCTGCTGCAGGGCGGCTGCGAAGGCCGCGTCGCGCGGATCGGTCAGCTCACCGTGCCAATGGAACAGGACGATGCTGCCGCTCTTCCGGAGCGCGGCCATGGGAACTCCCGGGTGTCGAGCGAAGGGGGCGAGGCAGCGAAACGCGGCGGCAGATCAGCCGCCGGTCTTCTCTTGCTTCTTGGGCTCTTGCTTCTTGGCCTCTTCCTTCTTGGGCTCGTCCTTCTTGGGCTCTTCTTGCACCTTGATCGGTGCACCGCCTGGCGTGTCGCCCATGTCGACCCCCAGGGCTTCGAGTTGCTTGCGCAGTTCGTTCGCCCGCGCGCGCAACGGCCCGGCCTTCTGCAGCGACGCTTCATCGCCCGCCTCGAGCAGATGGCCGATGTCGGCGTCGAGCTGCGAGATCTCCGCCATGATCTTGCCGGTGGGGCTTTCCTGGAACGGCACCGGCGTGACGTGGCGCGTGAAGAACGTCGGCAGCATGTCGAGGACCGCCTGATCGCGGACCAGGATGTCGACTTGCCCCGTGTTCATCGCCGCGTGGACGTTCTGGATGGCCCCGAGTTCGGTGGTGTAGGGGACCAACACCACGGTGCCGGTCCGCCGATCGGGAGCGGGTGGCGTGCCCTTCTCGGCGCTGTCGATCTGCAGCAACACGAGCCCGTTCAGGTGGCGGAACGGCTGGGCCCGCTTCCCGACCTCGGTCGAGAACGCCGCGATCTCCAGCCTCGCTCCGAACGCCGAATTGCGCGTGATGTTGACCGCGCCGCCGGGCGCGGCGCCCGAGATCGTGCCGACCGACTTGGCGAGTTCGGTCATCGACTTGCCGGCGGCGACCTGGGCCTCGACGTCGGCCATGCGCTCTGCGACGTCGGAGTCGGGGAAGTGCGAGGCGAACACTTCCGTGCGGATCAACTCGTACAGCGCCCGTTGCGCCCGCATCTTCTCGTCGGGCTGGCCCGGCGAATCGGCGAGCCACTGCATGAGGTCGTCGAACGCCCGCTGCGAGATGGCGCGGCCGTTCGCCGCCAGCATCGTGCCGGTGGGGTGGTTCGCCATCTCTTCCGGCGTGGCGATGCGCGCCAACCTCGGCTTGGTGTCGGGAGCGGCCGTCGGAACGGGTGCCGGTGCCGCCCGGTTGCTGCCCGCGTCGATCGAGCGGAACGACTGCGGCTTGCCGGTGAGCTTGTCGGCCAGGAGCCGCTTCTGGTTCTTGCCGCGATCCTGCACGTAGCGGATCTCGCGCAGCAGCCGCTCCTTCTCGGCCGCAAGGTCTGCGGCCTCCTGCTCCGGCGACTTCGGCTTCGCCTTGTCGGGGTCCTGCGCGGCGGGCACTGGCTGGCCGATGGGCGGCACCAGTGGATTCGTGGGGATCTGGGCGGTGGCGAGGCCTGCAGTCAGCAGGAGGACGGTGGCTGGGCGGAGGACCATGGTGGAACTCGTTTGGCGAGCCGGCTCGCGGCTGGCGGGGCAAGCATGAAACCGGCATCCGGCGCAGGCTGCAAGTGGCAGCCGTGGCTCGGACGCAGTTGCCCTTGGGACGTCGGCTGCGACGTCGCCGCTAACCGCCGCCGCCACGGCCACCGGCGCCGCCGTTGCCACCGGCGCCGCCGCGGCCGCCGAGCCGTCGCGCGTCCGGCGACCGCGGTGGCAGCTCGAGCTTGCCGAGCAACTCGCGTTCGCGATCGAGCAAGTGCTGCTCCTCCTTCTCCGCCGCCGCGAGGTCCTTCTCCGCCTCGGTCTTCTTCGCCTTGTCGGCGCCGGCCTTGGCGTGTCGTTCCTTGGCGATCTGCTTCTTGCCGAGCGCTTGCTCGAGATCGCGCACGAAGCCGCCGTAGTCCTTGGCGAACGCCGTCAACGATGGCTTGACGACGCCGCGCGCCGCCGCGACGAGCGCGTCCTCGAGCGACTTCGGGCTCGCCTTGTAGCCCGACATCGCGACGACATCGGCGGCCTTGCCAGTCTTGTCGAACACGACGAACGCCGGCGCCTGCTTCTGGAACTTGGCGGCCAGCAGCGGCTCGGTGCGCAGGTCGATGCGGCCGCAGTGGAAGCAACGCAGCATGATCCCGAGTTCGTCGCCGCCGAGCACCGTGCGTTCGAACTGCTCGCGCACCGTCGCTTCGTCGCTGCTGTCGACCAGGTAGAGCACGGCGAGCTGGCCGCGGCCTGTTGCGGCGCGAACGAGGTCGGTCTGGGCGAGGTCGCCGGCCTGGTCGCCGGACGGCAGCGGGCCCTTGACGTCGGTGAAGAAGGCGCCGACGCGGTTCTGGATCTCCTCGGCGCGGCCGCGGCCGCGACCTTGCGCGGTTGCTGGTGCCAGCGCGAGGAAGAGAGCGGCAGCCAACGACGAGAACGTGGCGAGGTGCATGTGTGACCTGGGCGCGCTTGGGCGGGCGCGACGATCACGGATTCTGGCCGGTGGCCGGTAGGTGCCAGCAGGTCGCCCTGCATCACGTTCGTATCAGGGCGCGACGGCGAGCGCGCGGCGCCGCAGGCCATCGCTCGGCGTGAAGCGTGGCGCGGTCCGCGCCAGCGCATCGAGCGCTGCGGTGATCGTGCGCAGACCCTCGCGTGCGGCGAACTGCGTGATGCCGCCGGTGTGCGGCGGGAAGCCCATGCCGAGCACCAGGGCCAGGTCGAGGTCGCCTTCGTCCAGCGCGACGCCCGCATCGAGGCAGCGGTAGGCCTCGTCGACGAGCGGGTAGATCAGGCGCTGCACGAGTTCGCTGCGGCTGGCGGTGCGTGCCGGCACGCCGCCGCACGCGCGCAGCATCGCCACGATCGCGCGGCCGGGCCCCGGGCCAGCACCGTCCTTGCCGTAGAGGCCGCCGCCGGACTTGCGGCCGAGCACCTTCGCGTTGCTCATCGCGGCGAACAACTCGCTCGGCTGCATGCGGTCGGGGAATGCCGCGTGCATGACGGCGCTGACCTTCGCGGCGACGTCGAACCCGATCTCGTCGAGCAAGCGGCACGGGCCCATCGGCATGCCGAAGTCGAGCATCGCGGCGTCGATCGCTTGCGCACTCGTGCCCTCGAGCAGCAGGCGCGCGGCTTCGTTCACGTACGGCGCGAGGCAGCGGTTGACCAGGAAGCCCGGGGCGTCGGCGACGACGACCGGCACCTTGCCGAGGCGCAGCGCCAGGCGGCAGGCGGTCGCGACCGTCGCATCGCTCGTCGCCTTGCCGCGGATCACCTCGACCAGCGGCATCTTCTCGGGCGGGTTGAAGAAGTGGATGCCGACGACGCGTTCGGGGTTGGGCACGGTCTCGGCCATCGCCGCGATCGACAGTGAGCTGGTGTTGGTCGCTGCCACCGCAGTCGCCGGCAGACCACGCGCGACGGCGTCGGCGAGCAGCCGCTGCTTCTGGCCCAGGTCCTCGACCACGGCTTCGAGCCACAGATCCGTCGTCGTCAGTTGGCCGGCGTCGGTGCCGACGGCGAGGTGGTCCTGCGCGGCCGTGACCTCGTGCGCAGCGAGCTGGCCGCGGCGGGCCTTCTGCTGCAGCGTCTGCTGCAGGCGCGCCTTGGCGCGGGCCAGCGGGGCGAGGTCGACGTCGACGAGTCGCGTCCACGTGCCCTTCTCGGCGAGCAGGCCGGCGATGCCAGCACCCATCACGCCACCGCCGACCACGACGGCGCGTGTGCAGTCCGTGGCGCCAGCACCGCGGCCGAGGCGCTTCTTGCGTTCGCCGAGCACGAACAAGTGCACGAGCCCACGGCACGCCGACGTCACCACCAACTCGCCGAGTGCCTGTGCTTCGGCTGCGGCGTGCTCCGCGATCGGCCGCGTGAACGCACGCACGCAGCTCTGCAGTGCTTCGGCAGGTGCGGGCAGGAAGCGGGCGGGGCCGGTGCGCAGCGCCTTCGCCGCGCGCGCGGCGACGAGCGCGCGCAGCGGCGTCTGGCTCGTCCACCACGCCAGGCCGCGCAGCGCGCGCGGCGCCGATGGCCGGCCCGCGGCGGCGAGTTGTTCGCAGCGTTCGCGCGCGATCTGCAGCAGCCGGCAGCTCGGCGCCACGCGATCGACGACGCCGGCCTTCTTCGCCTGGCGCGACCGCAGCGTGCGGCCGCGCAGCACGAGATCGAGCGCCTGCGGCAGGCCGACCAGGCGCGGCAGCGTCCAGGTGCCGCCGAAGCCGGGCAGGATGCCGAGCTTGACCTCGGGCAGGCCGAGCTGCGTCGAGGCGTGCTCGCTGGCGATGCGCGCATCGCACCACAGCGCGAGCTCGAGCCCGCCGCCGAGGCACGGGCCTTCGATGGCGGCGACGACCGGCACGCGCAGCGTGCTGCACCGCGCGAACACCGCGCGACCGCGTGCCGCCGCCACAGCACCCTCGTCGGCGGTGCGTACGCCTTGGATCAACGCGAGGTCGGCGCCGGCGCAGAACATCGCCGGCCCAGGACCCGTGACGATCAGGCCGCGCACGGTTCCCGCCGCGGCCAGGGCCTCGACGTCGTCCAGCGCCTGCGCGATCGCGTCGAGTCGCCCGCTGGTGATGGTCACGACGCTCTCGTCGGGTCCGCCGAGCCGCAGCGTGGCGATGCCGTCCTCGTGCGTGAGCACGACTCGAGGGGGTGCCGGTGCCACGCGCGGCGTGCCGCCTGGGGTGTCGATGCGTGTGGTCATGCGGCCTCCAGGACGACGGCCTGGCCCTGGCCGCCGCCGATGCACAGGGCGGCGAGGCCGTGCCGCCGGCCGCGCAGCCGCAGTTCGTGGGCGAGCGTCAGCAGCAGGCGCGCGCCCGTGGCGGCGATCGGGTGACCGAGCGCGATCGCGCCGCCGTGCACGTTCAGGAGCTCGGGGTCGATCGCGCCCAGTGCCTGCCGCAGGCCGAGTTCGCGCCGGCACCACTCGTCGTCGGCGAACGCGCGGCAACACGCGAGCACCTGCGCGGCGAACGCTTCGTTGATCTCGAACAGGTCGAGGTCGTCGAACGTCAGCCCGGCCTGCGCCAGCGCATCGGGCGTCGCGTGGACCGGTCCGAGCCCCATCGCCGCCGGCGCCAGTCCGGCGGTCGCGGCCCCGCGCACGATCGCGAGCGGCTGCAGGCCATGCCGGCGGCAGGCGGGCAGCGTCGCGCACAGCAGCGCCACCGCTCCGTCGGTGAGCTGGCAGCTGTTGCCAACGGTGACCTCGCCATCGCGGCGATCGAACGCCGGCGCCAGCTTCGCCAGCGCGCCCATCGACTGGGCCTGGCGCACGCCGTCGTCGGCGCCCACGGCCGCCGCGAACGAAGGTGGTGCGACGATCGGCGCGATTTCGCGGGCGAAGCGCCCTTGCTGCGCGGCGGCGGCGCGCACGTGGCTCTGCAGCGCGAAGGCGTCCATCGCCGCACGGTCGATCCCGAAGTCGCGCGCGAGCTGCTCGGCGGTGTCGCCCATGCGCAATCCGGTGGTCGGGTCGGTCAGCCCCTCGAGCACGGCGACTCGCGGCCGCAGCGCGCGCGGCCGCAGCGTCGCCAGCGCGGCGATTCGCTGGCGCAGCGACTTCGCGCGGCCGAGCCTCGTGAACATGCGCACGAGGTCGCTGCCCATCAGCAGCGGGTAGTTGCTCATCGACTCGGCGCCGCCGACGAGGAACACCTCGCCTTCGCCCGCCGCGGCCTTCTGGCGCGCCTGCAGCACCGCCTCGAGGCCCGACCCGCAGTTGCGCATCACGGTGACCGCCGGCGTGGCGACCGGGAGCCCGGCGCGCAGCGTCGCGACGCGGGCGACGTTCGCTTCGCGCGGATCGGGCCCGGCACAGCCGAGGATCACCTCGTCGATCGCATCGGCGCGGATCGGCACGCGATCGAGCAACTCGCGGAAGACGTGGGCCGCGAGGTCGGCGGCGAACGCGCCTTGCAGCGCGCCGCCCGCCTTGCAGAACGGCGTGCGCACGCCGGCCACGATCGCCAGGTCCTTGCTCGTGTCCGGCTTCATGCCTTGGGCCTGCCGTCGACGAAGCGGCGCTCCTTCATCTCGGTCTCCATGCCGATCTTCTTCAGCATCGAGTCGAGCTCGAGGAAGCGCACGTGGTTGGGCGACAGCTCGAGACGCGACAGGAACAGCTCACGCACACGCGCGGCGGCGGGTTCGGGCTGGCTGCCGGCGCGCAGCGCCAGATGGACGGTCAGCTCGTCGAGTTCGAGCGGGTCGTCGTCCTTCTTGCGCAGTTCGATCTGCCACTCTTCGACCTCCGGCATGCTGCCGAGCAGCACCGCGCAGTCCTCGAGGTTGACCAGCGTGCCCTTCACCTTGAGCAGCTGCAGGTCCTTCAGGCTCGACTCGCGCGTCAGGTCGCTGCTGATGCGCGGCACGGTGCGGCCACAGTGCGGGCACGGCCCGTACTGCAGGCCGCCGCGCACGCGGTCGCCGGTGCGGTAGCGGAACACCGTGCTGGCGCGCGCGTGCAGCGGCGTGAACACCAGTTCGCCGTCGTGGCCTTCGGGCACGACTTCGCCGGTCGCCGGGTCGATCACTTCGAAGACGGCGAGGTCGGGGTAGGTGTGGTAGCCGGTGTAGGCGTTGTCCGGCGTCGGGCACTCGGCGAACGCCATGCGCGCCTCGGTGAAGCCGTAGGTGCCGAACACGCGCACGTCGCGCGCGCCGAGCTGGTCGAGCAGGGCGGTGATCTTCGCCTTCAACCCGGGCGGCACGCGTTCGGCGCCGAGCACGACGCAGCGCAGCGACGACAGGTCGAGCCGTTCGGCGACCGCGCGGCGCAGCAGGTGGTAGACGTAGCCCGGCACGCCGATCAGCGCGTCGGCGCGCAGCCGTGTCAGTGCGCGCAGGTCGCCGCTGCTTCCCATCACCTTCCCGCCGCCCGTCGACAGCGCCATCATCCCGGTCGCCTGGCCGGCGAAGAACACCTGCCAGAACGCGAGATGCGGCGCGTACGGGAACACGTTGGCGATCCGGTACTCGCGGTCGAGCCCCATCACGTCGACGAGGCGCGCCCCGGTCGTGTGCAGGTTGGCGATGTCGTGCGGCGAGTAGAAGAACGGCACCGGCTCGGCGGAGCGGCCGGTCGTGAAGGTCATGAAGCACGGCGCGAACTCGTCGCGCACGCGCTGCCGCGCCGCCGCGCCGCCGTGCGTCCACTTCTGCCAGAGCAGCGGCAGCTTCTTGCCGAGCGGCCACGACGCGCGGATCGACTCGGGGGTGGGCTGCAGGATGAACTGCTTGAACTTCTGCGGGTCGTCGGGCCCCGGCAGCAGGTCGCGCTTCTGCGTGAACGGCAGCCGCCGCAGGTCGTCGACGGTTCGGACCTGCTCCGGCCGGACCCCGGCCGCGTCGAACAGTCGCCGGTAGTACGGCGAGAACGGGTACAGGTATTCGCGGACGTAGCGCGCGAGCAGCGCGTCCTGCAGCGAGCGCTGCTCGCCGCGTCCGAGCCGCTGCAGGCGAAGCCAACCGGTCATTCGTGTACGCGTCTCCCTGGTGTCCTTGGTACTAGTTGTCGGACGCGCGCAGTTGCCGCCTTCAGGCAACCTCGGAACCCGGCCGATCTAGAAGCCACGGCGCGGTCCCGTTGCGGGTCGGCGCGGTTCTCGAACATGCCGAACGCGCACTCCGTCCCGGCCCGCCCGCGCAAGACGGTGCTCGTGCTCGGCGGCGGCGGCATGCGCGGCTTCTGCCACATCGGCATCGTTCGCGCGATCGAACGCCTCGGCATCCCGATCGACGAAGTCATCGGCACCAGCATGGGGGCGGTGATGGCGGGCCTGTTCGCGGCCGGGCGCGACAGCCACGAGATGGAAGTCGCCGCGCGCGAGATCTCGCTGAAGGACTACTTCCGGCTCAACCTGCTGAAGTTCCTGGTGCGCGGCTACCGGCACGCGTCGGTCTACAAGGGCCGCACGTTCCACGAGCTGCTGCGGAAGTGGCTGCCGCACGGGCGCTTCGCCGACCTGAAGAAGCCGTTCTTCTGCAACGCGCTGTCGTTGACCACCGGCGCCTCGCGGTTCTTCGGCATGCCCGGCGCCGTCGACGTGCCGGTCGCCGACGCGGTCTACGCCAGTGCCTGCCTGCCGACGATCTTCGAGCCGCTGCCGATCGGCGGCGACTGGTTCGTCGACGGCGGCATGACCGAGACGCTCGGCCTGCGCATCGCCAAGGCGCGCGGCGCGGACCTGGTGATCGCGGTCGATCTGTCGCACCGCGACATGCACACGCCGCGGTCGTACCGGGCGAGCCTGCCGCACATCCTGTTCCAGACCTACGAGGTGATGGGGCAGGCGCTCAACGAGCACAACCTGCACCGCTACGTCGACGAACGCACCGTCGTGATCAAGCCGATGGTGAGCCACCTCGGCCTGCTCGACATGCCGGACGTGCGCGAGATCGTGCGGATCGGCGAACGGCAGGCGATCGAGGTGCTGGCCACACATCCGCTGACCCGCTGGCTGTGCGACGCCGCCGTCGTCGCCGACGTCGACCGCGGTGCTGGCGCTGTTCGCGACCATGTGGCGCTGCACGTCGACATGAACGCCTGCATCCACTGCGGCATCTGTGCGGCGACGTGCGCCACCGCGGGCTTCGCGGCCGTGCCGCTCGGCGACGTGGTGCGCAAGCTGCACAACTACGAGTGCACGCGCGACATGGCCTGCGAACGCAACTGCCCGACCGGCGCGATCCGCCTGGGCAATCTGTAGGGCGCGGTTACCGGAGGCCCTCGAGGAAGGCTCGTAGCGGCGCGAATGCGGCGGCGCCCAGGTCGAAGCGATTGGCGCGCGCGCCGGGCCCGAGCCGCGGGTCTTCGTCGTTCTCGATCGCGAGCAGCGACCCGATCAGGCCCTTGTGTAGGCTCTTCGGCGTCGAGCCGGCCGACTTCATGCAGCGATGGAAGGTCTCGATGCACGCGCGCTTGGCGGCGTTCTGCGGGTGGGCCGCCCACGCGCTCCAGACCAGGGTCTCGAGTTCGCCGACGTCTTCGTCGCCGCCGCCGGGAACGACGAAGAACCCGACCTTCGCCTTGGACCGCGACGCCTTCCAGGAGCCGTCTACGCCCAGGTCGGCTCCGGTCGTCCGCGTGAGCAGGTTGGCGAGGCTGCGGCGTGTGTCGGTGGGTGCAGCATCGGCGTCGATGAGGACGCCGATCGCCTTGGCGCGCGCTAAGCGCTCGGGGTCGATCCAGACCTCGATCTCCTTCAGCAGTTCCGTCTTGCTCTTGCACTCCTTGATGAAGCACGAGCCCGGTTCTCCGAGTCGCGGGAACCCCATGTGTTCGAGCAGTTCGGCCGCGAAGTGGAGATCGCTGTACCCCTCGACCAACAGGAAGCGATCGTGGTCCTCCTCCCGGGGACGTCCTCTCATCGCAGGTCGACGTCGCCTTGGATCGCCGCCTCGATCAGGCTGCGGTCGAGCACCCGGCCCTGGACATCGAGCGGCTTGTCGGTCTCCGAACGGAAGAGCTGCACGATGCTGAAATCGTAGTCTGGCTCAGTGGACATGGCTTCGTGCGCTGCTTCGACGCACTCGTAGCTGTGCGTCGTGACGAAGACCTGCACGCCGCGGTCGCGCGCGACGGTGGCGATTCCCCGCCAGAGTTGAGGCAGGAGCGAGTAGTGCAGGCCGTTCTCGACCTCGTCGACGAGGCAGACATCAGTCTTCTGCGCAAGCAGCTCCGAGAAGAGGGCGACCAGTCGACTCATGCCATGACCTGCCTGCGCCAGTGGCATGCGCTCGGAGAGCCCGAGGTCCAACTCGATGAAGGGCGCTTCTCCTTGCGGAGCCCGGACGCGGACCTTCTTCAACCGCGGGTCGACTCTGCGGAGCATGTCCTCCATGCTCTCCTCGCCGTCCTTGCGGCTCAGGACGAGATCCAGCAGTTGTGTGAGGGCATCCTGCGTTCGCGGCCCCAGCGACACGACGCGACAGTTCAGTTGCGCGAAGTTGCGACCAACCGCCATCTCGAATGCTGGCGTGTCGACGTGCTTGACCCCGTGTAGCCATGGCCCACCCTTGCTCAAACGGTGTAGAGGACCCGCCATGAGAACTCGGCTCTCGGAGGGTTCACGCAGGATCCATGCCTCATCCCGCGTGCCGTCCCGCACGAGCCAGCGGAAGTAGTCACGCTCCGTGTTCGGGGGCTGCGTTCGCAGTTGTCTCGGGATCTCGTTGTGGAGGAGCGGCGGCTGGCACGACAGGAAGATCGCCTCCAGCAGCGACGTCTTCCCGCAGTTGTTCTTGCCGACGATCAGATTGACTCGCCTGAGCCCATCTAGCTCGAGCTTCTCGAACCCGCGGAAGTTCCTGACCACTAGCTTGCGGATCACGCTCGCGAACATAGCGACGGCGGCGCTCCCGCTGAAGTCGTAGCTCCTGGGGCTGGCGGTCATGCTGGATGGGTCCGGAGCGCGGGGAAACTCGTCAAGTCGATGGGGCACGCGCGCGTCCGGGGCCATCGTGCGAGACGGGCTCTCCATGGAAGTGCGCGACCGGGGGTAGCCGTAGGTGCGGCCCAAGGAACAGGCGGCGTTCGTGTTGACGAGGCGCTGTTCCTCGCCGACCGCTCGCGCGTGACGATGCGTCGTTGGAAAATACCCACGACCGCGCACGGATTGCGCCGGCGATCGGCCACACTGCGCCCGCCACGCGTCCGCCCGCCCGCCCCGCATGAAGCGTCGAACCATCGTCCTGCTCGTCCTCGGCCTGTCCGTCGCCGGCCTCGTCACCTGGCAGTCGCTGCGGCCGACGCCGCCGATCCTGGTGGTGACGGCGAAGGTCGAACGCCTGCCGGCGCTGCGTTCGATCGTGTCGGCGACCGGCGAGATCCGCGCCAAGGAGTTCGTCGACATCCAGGCCGAGGTCGCCGGCCTGATCACCGAACTGCACGTGCGCGAGGGCGGCAGCGTGCAGAAGGGCGACGTTCTGCTGCGGCTCGACGACCTGCAGCTCAAGGCCGAACAGGACGGCGTGCGCGCGCAGGTGGGAGCCGGTGAAGCGGACGTGCGCAGCGGGGACGTCGGCGTCGCCACCGCCGAGGCCAATCTGGCCGCCGACGACACGGCGCTCGCGAACGCCCGCCTCGAGGCCGAACAGGCGGCGACCTCGCGCGACCGCGCCAAGGCGTCGTTCGCGCGCAAGAAGGAACTGCACGACCAGCAGCTGATCGGCAGCGAGGAATTCGAGGTGGCGGCGGCCGAGGCCCGGCTCGCCGAGCAGCGCTGGCAGTGGAACGAGGCGCGCATCCGCCAGGCGGAGTCGAGCGTCGCGGCCGGGCGCACGCGGGTCGACGCGGCCAAGGCCCAGCGCGACGCGGCGTGCCGGCGGCTCGAAGCGGTGCAGGCGTCGCTCGCCCGCGCCACCGACATGGTCGGCAAGACGACGCTGCGCGCGCCGCTGTCGGGGTTGATCACCAAGCTCAACGTCGAGAAGGGCGAACGCGCGGTACCCGGCATCCAGAGCAACCCGATCGCGACGTTGATGACGATCGCCGACATGTCGGTCATCGAGGCCGAGATCCGGGTCGCCGAGGCGGACATCGTCGACGTGTCGCTCGGAGCTCCCGCCGAAGTCGAGGTCGACGCGATGCGCGACGTGAAGTTCGCCGGTGTCGTGACCGAGATCGGCCAGAGCCCGATCCAGAACACGCAGTCGGGCAACACCCAGAGCCAGGACGGCAAGGAGTTCAAGGTGGTCGTGCGGCTGACGTCGCCGCCGCCGACGCTGCGGCCGGGCTTCACGGCGACGGCCGAGATCGTCACGGCCACGCGCAGCGACGTGCTGGTGATCCCGTTCCAGGCGCAGACCGCGCGCGAGGTCGAAGTCGACGCCGCGGGCCGCTACGTGCCGCCGCCAGAACCGGAGCCCGACGCGATCGAGGTGCCGTTGACCGCGGCCGAGCGCGCGAAACGAAAGGAGCTGAAGGGCGTGTTCGTGCGGCGCGATGGGCGCGCTCGCTTCGTGCCGGCCGAGTTCGGCGTGGTCGGCGAGACGATGGACGTCGAGGTGGTGTCGGGCCTGCAGCAGGACGACGAGGTCATCAGCGGCCCGTACCAGGTGCTGCGCACGTTGAAGGAGTGGGACCGGGTCGCGCTCGATCCGAAGCGCATGCAGAACGCGGGCGCGGGCAGCCAGCGATGAGCGGCGAGGAGGTCATCCGCGCCGAGCAGCTCACGCGTTCGTTCGTGATGGGCAGCAACACCGTGCACGCGTTGCGCGGCGTCGACCTGGTGATCCGGCGCGGCGAGTACGTCGCGATCATGGGGCCGTCGGGCTCGGGCAAGTCCACGCTGATGAACCTGATCGGCTGCCTCGACACGCCGACCAGCGGGCGCTACGCGCTGAACGGCACGCCGGTCGAGCAGCTGGGCCCGGACGACCTCGCGCGCATCCGCAACCAGGAGATCGGGTTCGTCTTCCAGACCTTCAACCTGCTCGCGCGGGCCAACGCGCTGCGCAACGTCGAACTGCCGCTGATCTACGGCGGCGTGCCGCCGGCGGAACGGCGGGCGCGGGCCGAGCGCGCGCTGCGTGAGGTCGACCTCGGCGACCGCATGACCCACCTGCCGAACCAGCTCTCGGGCGGCCAGCGCCAGCGCGTCAGCATCGCCCGCGCACTGGTCACCCAGCCAGCACTGCTGCTCGCCGACGAGCCGACGGGGAACCTCGACAGCAAGACCTCCGACGAGATCATGGGTCTGTTCGACCGCCTGCACCGCGCCGGCAACACGATCATCGTCGTCACGCACGAACGCGACATCGCCGACCGCGCGGCGCGCATCGTGACGATCCGCGACGGCCGCGTCGCGGCCGACGAGCTGCGCGCGCGCGCCGCGGCGGAAGCACGGTGAACCTGGTCGAGTCAGCGCGACTCGCCGTCGAGTCGATCTGGGCGAACCGCTTGCGGTCGTTCCTGACGCTGCTCGGCGTCATCATCGGCATCGCGTCGATCATCGCGACTGCGGCGGTGATCCAGGGGCTCAACACCTACGTCAGCGACAAGCTGTCGAACCTCGGCAAGGGCGTGTTCACCGTGCAGCGGCTCGGCCTGATCACCAACCGCCAGGAGTTCCTCGACGCGGTGCGCAAGAACCGCCGACTCACGTCGGAGGACGCGCTCGCGATCGCGGAACGTTGCCCGACGGCCGCCACCGTCGCCTGGGAAGTGCGTTCGAGGCTGGACCTGAAGCGTGGTCAGGACGAGCTCCGCGAGGTCGACATCGGCGGCATCACCCCGGCGATCCTCGAGATCGAGCCCTACGACGTCGCCGACGGACGCATCCTCGCCGAGCACGAGGGCGACAGCGGCGCTCCCGTCGCCTTCATCGGCCACGACATCGCCGAGCGGCTGTTCCCGGGCGTCGACCCGATCGGCAAGCAGCTGCGCGTGAAGGGCATCGACCTGCACGTCGTCGGCGTCGCCAAGAAGAAGGGCAGCTTCCTCGGCTTCTCGCAGGACAACTTCGTCAAGATCCCGTTCCGGCTGCACTGCAAGCTGTTCGGCGCGCACCGCTCGGTCAACATCAGCGTGCAGGCCCGCGACCCGGCCCGCATGGCCGAGACGATCGACGAAGTGCGCGCCGTGCTGCGCGCGCGGCATCACCTCGAGCCGGGCGATACCGACGACTTCGAAGTCGTGACCGCCGAGGGCATCAACAGCCTCTGGCGCAACCTGACGGCGACGATCTTCAGCGTCGCGTTGTTCGTGGTCGGCATCTCGCTGGTCGTCGGCGGCATCGTGATCATGAACATCATGCTGGTCAGCGTCGTCGAGCGGACGCGCGAGATCGGCGTGCGCAAGGCGGTCGGAGCGCGCCAAAGCGACATCGTGCGGCAGTTCCTGATCGAGTCGGTGCTGCTGTCGTGTCTCGGCGGTGCGGTCGGGATCGCGATCGCGTGGAGTGCTTCGGCGTTGCTGGCGGCGAAGACGCCGTTGCCGGCCGAGTTTCCGTTCTGGGCGCCGCCGGTCGCGTTCGTGATCTGCACGGCGATCGGCGTGTTCTTCGGCATCCACCCGGCGCGGCGCGCCGCGCGGCTCGACCCGATCGAAGCCCTGCGCGCGGACTGACCATGCGCCGACTCGTCGCCATCACCGAGAACGTCAAGCTGGCGTTCGAGACGCTCGGCGCCAACCGCTTCCGGTCGTTCCTGACCGTGCTCGGCATCTTCATCGGTGTGCTGCTGGTCGTCACCGTCGCCGCGGTGCTCAACGGATTCCGCCAGTCCGTCGTCGATCAGGTCGAGCAGTTCGGCACCGACAACGTCTACATCACCCGGCTGCCGTTCGTGCAGCTCGGACCGATGTCGCGCGAGATGCGGGCTCGCAGGCCGCTGCGGCTCGAGGACGCCGAGGCGATCCGCCGGCACTGCCCGTCGGTCGAGATCGTGTCGGCGGGCATCCGGGTGCCGATGTTCCTCAAGCGTGCGCAGAACGGCCGCGAGGAGATCGACAGCCCACGCGTGCGCGGCGTGTTCCCGGACAACGTCGAAGTCGCCAACCGTGTGCTCGCCGAGGGCCGATTCTTCACCGAGGAGGAGAACGAGCACCGCGTGTCGGTCGTCGTGCTCGGGCATGCGTCGGCGCAGGCGCTGTTCCCCAACGGCGGCGCCATCGACAAGGAGATCCTCGTCGACGGCCGCAAGTTCCGCGTCGTCGGCACGCTCGAGAAACGCAAGGAAGGGCCGTTCGGCGGGCAGAACGAGGAGGACACGCTGCTCCTGGCGCCGTACTGGACGATGCGCCGCTTCTATCCGGGCGAGGACGAACACTTCCTCGCCGCGCGCTGCCGGCCCGGCGAGATGACGGCTGCGCTCGACGAGATCGCGCAGGTGCTGCGAAAGCAGCGTCGCGTGCGATGGAACGAGGAGAACGACTTCGAGGTCGGCACCGCCGACACGCTGATCCAGGCGTTCGACGAGATCGTGTTCGCGACGCTGGCGGTGATGTTCCTGCTGTCGACCGTCGGCTTCATGGTCGGCGGCATCGGCGTGATGAACATCATGCTGGTGTCGGTGAAGGAGCGGACGCGCGAGATCGGCCTGCGCAAGGCCGTCGGCGCGCGTTCCGCCGACATCCTCGGCCAGTTCCTGGTCGAGGCGATGGTGCTGTGCACGATCGGCGGGCTCGCGGGGCTGGTGGTCGCCGAGGGTCTGCTGTGGCTGGTGGGGCTGGTGGTGCCGGAACTGGTCGCGAGCACGCCGGTCTGGGCGCGCGTGTTCGCGTTCGCGGGTTCGGCGAGCGTCGGGCTGTTCTTCGGGTTGTGGCCGGCGTGGAAGGCGGCGCGGCTCGATCCGGTCGAAGCGCTGCGCTGGGAGTGAGCGCGGCGGGTTTCCGATAGCCGAGGGGGTTTCTTTCATTTGGCCGAGGTGGTTCCTTTCGATCAGCCGAGGGGGTTCCTTGCATTCGGCCGAGGCTGCGGGCACCCTGCGGCGGTGTATCGGGAGCCCGAGGTTCGGCTGCATCCACGCTTCGCTGCCGGCGCACTGCTCGAGGCACTCGCGGACAGCCCGGTTGTGCTCGTGCACGGTCCACGTCAGTGCGGCAAGACGACGCTCGCCCGGATCGTCGGTGCCCAAGACGACCGCGTGTACCTGACGTTCGACGACGCGGGCACTCGCGCCGCAGCGCAGTCGGATCCGGTCGGCTTCGTCGCCGGGCTCCCGGACCGCGTCGCGTTGGATGAAGTGCAGCGCGTGCCCGGGCTGTTCCTGGCGATCAAGGCGGCCGTGGATCGCGATCGCCGGCCGGGGCGGTTCCTGCTCACGGGCTCGACGAACGTGCTGCTGCTGCCGCGACTCGCGGACTCGTTGGCAGGTCGCATGGCGATCCTGAGACTGTTCCCGCTGTCGCAGGCCGAACTCGCGGGCCTGCCATCCGAGTTCCTCGAGCTTGCGTTCGCAGCGGAGCTGCCGCTCGGACCCGCGAAGCGGTTGGGCGCTGAGCTGCCAGACCTGCTCGTCACCGGCGGCTTCCCGGCCGCATTGCAGAGGACGACGACCAGGAAGCGGGCGGCGTGGTACCGCGACTACGCCGACACGATCGTGCAGCGCGACGTGCGCGACCTCGGCCGAATCAGCGGGCTCGACCTGATGCCGCGGTTGCTCGAACTTGCCGCCAGCCAGACGGCGCGGTTGCTGAACGTGAACGACCTGGCGGCGCCGTTCCAGGTCAGTCGACCCACGATCCGCGACTACGTCACGCTGCTCGAGCGCGTGTTCCTGCTCACCGAGCTGCGGCCGTGGCACCACAACCGGCTGAGCCGCCTGGTGAAGACTGCGAAGCTGCATGTCGCCGACACTGGCTTGGCTTGCGCGTTGCTTGGACTGACCGCTGCGGATCTGGCGCAGGATCGCGAGCTGATGGGGCGCTTGCTCGAGTCGTTCGTGTTCCACGAGCTGCGCTGCCAGGCGAGCTGGCGCGACGACGAGCTGAAGATCTCCCACTTCCGCGACAAGGACGGCGGCGAGGTCGACTTCGTGGTGGAGCGCGGTCGCGCCGTGCTCGGCATCGAGGTGAAGGCCGGGGCGACGGTGACCGGGTCGGACTTCAACGGTCTGCGCAAGCTGCAGGCGGCGACGGGAAAGCACTTCGCGGCCGGGGTTGTGCTGCACGACGGCGACGCGGGACTGCCGTTCGGCCCGCGGCTGTTCGCGATGCCGCTGCGGGCGTTGTGGCAGGGGGCGAAGGCGGGCAAGCGGCGCGGCGTCGAGGCGCGCGAGCGTCGTCTGCGGTGGCGGGTAACGTGGCGGGACGAGGTTCCGTAGCGCTGGTCTCGGTAGCAAGCGCATGGCAGCGCGCCTGCTCACACCACGAGCTCGCGCGCCTGCTGCGCACGCCCGGGGTTCCGCTCGACGCCGATCGCGTCGAGCCCCATCGCGTTCGCGACGGCCAACGCGGTGCCCACACCGCAGAACGGATCGACGATGCACGTCGCCCGTGCGTGCTCGCGCAGCCAGCCGACGGCGAACTTCGCCGCCGCCAGGCCCATCGCCCGCGACCACGTCATGGCGCCGAGATCCGGCAGCACGTCGGCAGTCGCCGCGCCGTCCGGCTCGCGCACCTCGCGCGCGAAGCACAGCAGGTGCGCATAGGCCGGGCGGCCGCCGGTCGCCTGTCCTGCCGGGGCGCGGCACACGACCTTGTGCCAGAGCAGCGGCACGCCGACCACGACCGCGGCCTGCTGCACGAGGAACGACTTGTCGATCCACACTCCGTCGCGCCTGACGTCGGTCTGGAAGAACAC
>DDSQ01000103.1 GCA_002343845.1 Planctomycetes bacterium UBA2386
GCCGGCTGCAGTGCGGCGCGGCTGTCGCCGTGGACCAGCCGGAAGACCGCCTCGGGCGAACCCTTGACGAAGACGCAGCGCGGGGTGTCGTCTGCCCGGTGCCAGGTCGCCATCAGCTGGTGCCGGGCGTCGAACGGCAGCTCGGCCTCCCGCGGCCATCGGCGATCGAGGGCAGCCAGGTCCAGGCCGGCCTTGGCCGCGAGCGCCCGCAGCGCGCCTTCGGTCGGGTCGCCCTGCACGGTCCAGGTCGGCCGCCCGGGCTGCGGCGGGACGAGCCGCGCGTCGTTGCACAGCGCCGCGCCGAGCAGCAGCTCGTTCAGCGCGGCGCCGAGCGCCACAGGGCCACCGTCGGCGGCCCGGAGCTCACCCTGCGGCAAGTAGCCGACACCGCCGACGGCGATCTCGCGGCCGCCCTTCCCGTCCGGCAGCCACAGCGCGCTGACGGTCATCTCGTTGCGCGTCAGCGTGCCGGTCTTGTCGGTGCAGATCACCGTCGTCGAGCCCAGCGTCTCGACCGCGGCGAGCCGGCGGATGATCGCGCCCCGCCCGGCCATGCGCTGCATGCCGACGGCCAGCGCGATGGTCATGGCCACCGGAAGGCCCTCCGGCACCATCGAGACCATCTGGCTGATGGCCACCATCAGCACGTCGGCCAGCGGCAACGCACGCCACCGGCCGAGCACGACGACGACGACGAAGAGCACGATCGCGGCCGCGACCAGCCAGCGGCCGAAGCGCGCGATGCGCCGCTCCAGCGGCGTGGCCGGCTCCTTCGCGGAGGCGGTCAGGCCCGCGATGCGGCCCACCTCGGTCCGCTCGCCGGTGGCGACCACCAGCGCCTCCCCCCGGCCGGCCGTCACGTGCGTGCCCGCGTGCAGCATGTTCGCGCGGTCGGCGAGACCCGTCGCCGGTGGCAGTGGCGCGGGCGACTTGGCCACCGGCACCGATTCGCCGGTCAGCGCCGCTTCCGCCGCGTGCAACTGTGCCGACTCGAGCAGCCGGGCATCCGCGCCGACCGCGTCGCCCGCCGCGAGCACCAGCACGTCGCCAGGGACGAGGTCACGCGCCTCGATGCTCTGCACCTGGCCGTCACGCCGGACCCGCACGCGCAGCGCCGCCAGCCGCCGCAGCGCGGCCATCGAGCGCTCGGCGCGGCCCTCCTGGAACATGCCGATGGCCGCGTTGACGACGACCACGACGAGGATCACCGCGGCATCCCCGAGATGGCCCAGCGCGACTGCGAGCAGCGCCGCGACGAACAGGATGGCGATCAGCGGGCTGCGGAACTGGCGGGCAAAGATGTGAAGCAGCGGCTGCGGCGGCACTTCGCGCAGCGTGTTCGGGCCGTGCTCGGCGCGACGGGCCTCGACATCGGCAGGCTGCAGGCCGCGGCGCGGGTCTGCCTGCAGATGCTGCAGCAGCGCGTCGGTGTCCCGTGCGTGCCAGTCCTGCGGCCGTTCGCCACCGGTCCTCATGGGACTGGAGCCTACCGCAGCGCCAGCCACGCCCGGCAGGCCAGGCGGCCGATGGCGCGCGCGGCCTTGACGCCCGTCAACGCCCCGCCGCAACGGCGGTTGCCTGCCCATGCCGCTTGTCCCTAGCATCGTGGCACGGGGGCCGCCCCGCGGCTCCGGGAGCCACAGCATGGGCGAGATCCGACGAATCGTCGCGCTGATCAGCGACAGCGAACGCAGCACGGTGGTCCTGGCGCTGGCCGCGCGGCTGGCCAGGACGCACGGCGCCGGGTTGCATGCCGTGCACGCGGTCGAGCCGATCGGCAGCGGTGCCTACATGACCCCTGAAGCCGCCGGGCTCGCCGTGCAGTGGGCCGCGGAAGAGGAAGCCAAGCGCCGGGCCGCCGCCGCCGCCCGCGTCGCGGAGGCCTCCCGGCAGACCGGCCTGCCGATCACGCTGGTCCACACGGAGCACGACCCGGTCGGCGAGGCGCTGCGCGAGGCCTGCACCTCCGACCTGATCGTGATCGCCCAGCGCGACCCGCGGCACGCGGACGGTACCGCGCCCGCCCTCGCCGAACGCGTGCTCGTCGGCTCCGGCTGCCCGCTGCTGTTCGTGCCCTATGTCGACACGCTGCCGGCGCAGGCCGACGGCGCGCCCCCGGTCGGCGGCCACGTGCTCGTCGCGTGGACCCCCAAGCGCGAGAGCACGCGCGCCCTGCGCGACGCGCTGCCGCTGATGCGCGGGTCGCGGCAGGTCGAGCTGATGCGCTTCCTGCGCCACGACGAGGCCGACGACGGCATGACCGATGCCGCGGTCGCCTGGCTCGGCCGCCACGGCATTGCCGCGCGCACGCGGGTCGAGCACCTGGCCGCACCCTCGTTCCAGGAGCGGATGCTGCACTCGAATGCGGTCGACGTGCCGATCGCCGGCGCGTTGCTCTCGTATGCGGCGGACGCCGGGGCAGACCTGATCGTCATGGGGGGTTACGGGCACCCGCGGGCCTGGGAACTGGCCATGGGTGGCGTCACGCGCACGATCCTGCACTCGATGACCGTGCCCGTGCTGATGTCGCACTGAGCCGCGACGGGGCCGAACGGGCTGCAGCCGCCCTGGGGAACCGCGGCGGGCTGGCGACGCTCAAGGGACCGTGCCGCTCGCGACAGGTGTTTCGCCACCGTGGACGGGCTTGAGCGCCCTCGGCGGGCGGGCTCGCGGGGTCCTCGTCGCGGCGCGCAGCGCTTGCCTTGAAGGGGCTCTTGCCGGTCCCCACATGGTCCTGATCAGGGAGACGACGATGAGTTCGATGACGGTGCGGCGGCCAGCAGTCGCGGGCGTGTTCTACCCCGGCGAGGGCCGGGCCCTGCAGGCCGAGGTCGCGGCCTACCTCGCCGAGGCGAAGGGCGATGCACGGGCGGTTCCCGCGAAGATCGTGCTGGTGCCGCACGCCGGGTACGTCTACTCGGCACCCGTGGCCGCGCGCGCGTACGCAAGGCTGACAGCGCAGCGGGGGCGGATCCGGCGCGTCGTGATCGCCGGCCCGACGCACCGCGTCGCGGTCCGCGGCATCGCCGTGCCGACGGTCGACGCCTTCGAGACACCGATGGGCCGCGTGCCGATCGATCGGGAGGCGATCGCCTCGCTGGCCGACCTGCCCCAGGTGGTCGCGCACGACGGCGCACACGCCGCCGAGCATGCGCTCGAGGTGCAGCTGCCCTTCCTGCAGGCGGTGCTCGGCGAGGTCGCGATCGTCCCGCTGGCCGTGGGTCATCTGCCGCCGCAGCAGGTGGCCGAGGTGCTCGAGCGCCTGTGGGGAGGCGACGAGACCCTGATCGTGATCAGCTCCGACCTCTCGCACTACCGGCCCTATGCGCAGGCCCGGGCCGTCGACGAACGGACGGTGCAGGCGATCCTCGCACTCGACGCGACGCTGGATCACGAGCAGGCCTGCGGCGCGACGCCNNAACTCCGGCGACACCGCCGGCGACCGTTCGCGGGTCGTCGGCTACTGCGCGATCGCCTTCGAGCCGGTCCGCGGCGCGGCGGACGCCGACGATGCGCGGGGCGAGGGCACGGCCGGTGGGCCGGATGACGCAGACGACGCGGACGACGACCATGCCCTGGGCGCTGCCTTGACCGGCCGCGCGCGCAACGCGATCGGCTCGGCCCTTGGCCTGCCGGCTGTCGACGAGCCCGCGCACCAGGCGCTGGCCCGGCCGGGCGCGAGCTTCGTGACGCTGCGCCGCGGCGCCGATCTGCGCGGCTGCATCGGCTCGCTCGAGGCACGCCGCCCGCTCGGCGAGGACGTGCACCACAACGCACGCGCCGCCGCCTTCCAGGACCCGCGCTTCGCACCGGTCACCGTCCGCGAGATGCAGGCCCTGCGCATCGAGGTCTCGTTGCTCGGGCCCGCGAGCCGGATCGCGGCCGTCGACGAAGCCGCCCTGCTGCGACAGCTTCAGCCGGGTGTCGACGGCCTGGTCCTGCAATGGCGCGGCCAGCGCGCGACGTTCCTGCCGCAGGTGTGGGAGCAGCTGCCGGAGCCGGCAGCCTTCGTCGGCGCCCTGAAGCGCAAGGCCGGTCTGCCCGACGGCTTCTGGGCGGCCGACCTGCAGTGCGCACGCTACGGGGTGCGCCAGTTCAAGGAGGACATCGCATGACGGCCCCTGCCCGACCGGCGGCCCCGCACCGCGGTCCCGAACCAGCTGCCGCCGCGGGCCGCGCACCGGCCAGCGGCCCCGACGACGACTTCGGCAGCGCCCACCCCGCCCGCTGGTGGCACAAGCTCGACGACGGCCGCATCCAGTGCGACCT
>DDSQ01000156.1 GCA_002343845.1 Planctomycetes bacterium UBA2386
CGCCTTGGTGAAGCCGAGGTGGCGCAGGAGGTCGAAGCTCCAGTCCTCGAGCTGGGCGTCGGTCAGGTGCAGCCGCGAGCGCAGGAAGTCCTCGCCGAGGATGCCCTTGTTGAACGCGAAGGCGATGTCGAAGGCGCCTTCGAGGGCCTTCTCGATCTTCTGCAGGGCCGCGTCGTCGAAGCCGCGTGCGGTCAGCGTCTCGTGGTTGATCGCGGGCGCGCCGGCGAGCGTCTTCTTGCCGACGACGTAGGCGAGGATGTCGTCGATCTGCGCGGGTGAGTAGCCGAGCTTGGCCAGCGCCGGTGCGAGGCTCTGGTTGGCGATCTTGAAGTAGCCGCCNNCCGCCGGCGAGCTTCTTGAACTTGACCAACGCGAAGTCGGGCTCGACACCGGTGGTGTCGCAGTCCATCAGCAGACCGATCGTGCCGGTCGGCGCGATGCAGGTGACCTGCGCGTTGCGGAAGCCGTGCTTCTCGCCGAGCGAGAGCGCGCGGTCCCAGCACTCGCGCGACGCTTCGAGCAGCGTGGTGGGGCAGAGCTGCGGGTCGATGCCGACCGGGGCCACCGTCAGGCCTTCGTACTCGGACGCGGTGGCGTTGTAGGCCGCGCGCCGGTGGTTGCGGATCACCCGCAGCATCGGCTCCTTGTTGCGTTCGTAGCCGGGGAAGGTGCCGAGCTCCTTCGCCATCTCGGCGGACGTCGCGTAGGACTCGCCGCAGAGCACCGCGGAGAGCGCGCCAGCCAGCGCGTAGGCCTTCGGCGACGCATAGGGGATGCCGAGCCGCATCAGCACGGTGCCGAGGTTGGCGTAGCCGAGGCCGAGCGTGCGGAACTCGAAGCTGCGCAGCGCGATCTCCTTGCTCGGGAAGCTCGCCATGAGCACCGAGATCTCGAGCACGATCGTCCACAGGCGCGAGGCGTGCTTGTAGCCCTCGAGATCGAAGGTGCCGTCGTCGTGCAGGAACTTCTGCAGGTTGATCGACGCCAGGTTGCAGGCCGTGTCGTCGAGGAACATGTACTCGCTGCACGGGTTGCTGGCGTTGATCCGCCCGTCGGTCGGGCAGGTGTGCCACTCGTTGATCGTGGTGTCGTACTGCACACCCGGATCCGCACAGGCCCAGGCGGCATAGGCGACCTTGTCCCACAGTTGCCGCGCGTCGACTTCCTTGGCGACGCCGTGGTCGGTGCGGCGGATCAGGCGCCACTTGCCGCCTTCGTCGACGGCGCGGAAGAACTCGTTTGGCACGCGTACCGAGTTGTTCGAGTTCTGGCCGCTGACGGTGGCGTAGGCGTCGCCGTCCCAGTCGGTGGTGTACTCCGGCACGTCGATCGCCTTCAGGCCCTGGCCGGCGAGCTGCAGCGCACGCTGCAGGTAGTTCTCGGGCACGCAGGCGGCGCGGGCCTCGCTGAGGGCGGCGCGCAAGCGGTCGTTCTCGCGCGGGATCACGACCACGGTCTCGGCACCTTCGGCGTCCCGCTGGTGGCAGCTGTTGATCACCGCGTTGAGGTGGCGGCGGATCAGCTTGCTGCCCGACACCAGGGCGGCGACCTTCTGCTCCTCGATCACCTTCCACGACACGAAGTTCTCGATGTCCGGGTGGTCGAGGTCGAGGCAGACCATCTTGGCGGCGCGGCGCGTCGTGCCACCCGACTTGATGGCGCCGGCAGCGCGGTCCCCGATCTTCAGGAAGCTCATCAGTCCCGAGCTCTTGCCGCCGCCGGACAGCGGTTCGTTCTCGCCGCGCAGCATCGAGAAGTTGCTGCCGGTGCCGGAGCCGTACTTGAAGAGGCGCGCCTCGCGCGTCCAGAGGTCCATGATGCCGCCCTCGTTGACGAGGTCGTCGGTCACGGCCTGGATGAAGCAGGCGTGCGGCTGCGGTCGTTCGTACGCCGACCGGCTCTTGCTGAGCTTCGGCGGTTGGCTCTTGCCATCCGAGCCGGGCCCCTCGCTGGTCGGATCGACGAACCAGTGGCCTTGGGCCGGGCCGGTGATGCCGTAGGCGTAGTGCAGCCCGGTGTTGAACCACTGTGGCGAGTTGGGGGCCGCGTGCTGGCCGGCGAGCATGTGGCACAACTCGTCCTCGAACGCCTGCGCGTCGTCGGGCGTGTCGAAGTAGCCGTACTCCTCACCCCAGTGGCGCCAGCAGCCGGCCAGGCGGTGGAACACCTGCCGTGCGTCGCGTTCGCCGCCGAGCACGGGATTGCCCGCGTCGTCGGTCAGCACCCGCTCGCCGTTCTCGCCGCGCTGCGGCACGCCGGCCTTGCGGAAGTACTTCTGCGCCAGGATGTCGACGGCGACCTGGCTCCAGTGGGCGGGCACGTCGATGTCGCGCGCCTCGAACACGAGCGAGCCGTTCGGATTGCGGATCTCGGAGCTCCGCTTGCTGAACGGGATACCTTCGTACGCAGACTTGCCTTTGACCGTGAAACGACGAGAGACCTTCACTCGACTTCCTCCTGGAGGGGTGGCCGTGCCACCGCCTGTTGTCGAACCGCCACTGCGAACTGCTGCGAGACCGCGACTGCTGCGGGACGTGTAACGGATTGCTATCCGGGTGCGACGTGGTTCGCCGAGAACCTGCGCCTGATCCTGCTGCCGCTCCTAGGAGGCGGTCCCGAAAGGCGGGACCCTGGATGGGCGTTCTGGCCGCGGCGGCACGACGCTCGCTCATCCCGTGCATGACGACCGTTCATGGTCGGGCCCGACAAGAGGGAGGTCGGGAAGGGAGGCGGGGTGTGCGCCGCTGGCTCGTAGAAGGCTTCCAGGCGCAGGTTGGTCGTCAGCCTCGGGCTGCGACCGACACCAAGACATGCTGACAGAGAACGTGCTCCGGCCTGACCGTCCGGATCCTGCGCCGCGGGCTGCCTTGGCCTCGCCGCCGTTGCGGACCGAGGGGGACGATCGGCACCCGCGAGTGCAGGGTGCCACTAGATATTGGGTGCGGAACAGGGTGGCAACCCACCGGTAGCGAAAAGTCCGAAGTCCGTTGCCGGCACGGTGCTCGTCGCCGCCCGTAGTGTTTCGCAATCAAGGTCCTGCGCGCGACCGTTGTGTGGGTGTGCTCGTCGGCTCGAGGGCCCCGGCGTCCGTTGTCCGCCGGGCCGTTCGTCCGTGCCCAGCCAAGAGACCCGGCTCGACGGGGGGGCGATCAATGGCGCGCGGGCTCGGGCAGCAGGCAGCCGACTGCGGGCACGAACGGTCGCGCCGCCAACTGCCCGGCGATCGCGGCGGCGATCGCATCGCGCAGGTCGTGGTGCTCCACCGTTCCCGCGCGCTGTCCGAGGGCGACCCATCCGTCGTCGATCCGTCCTCGATAGACGACCAACTGCGCCGTGACGACGGCCGCTTCGGGAGTGCGCGTGACGCCAAGCTCGCGCGCCAGGCGGTGGGTGGGGTCGAGCACGATGGTGTCGGGCAGGCCGTAGTCGGTGGCGTGCTGGCGCGCGGCGGCCGGGGTCAGGTCGGGATCGACGTGCACGAAGAACCAGCGCACGTCCCCGCCCATTGCGCTTGCGGCGAGTTCCCGCAGCCGCGGCGCGTACGCATTCGCGATCGGGCACTCGTGGCTGGTGAAGACCAGCACGTGCACTCGGCCCGGCATCGGCGACAGCGGGTCGACGGGGCGGCCGTCGATGTCGACCGCGCGGAACGGCGCGTGGCAGGCGCAGCCGAGCAGCAGCAGGGCGCTTCCGAAAGCCCGGTTCACTGCCTGCCGCCGCCGCCATCGGGTCGGCGGTCGCCGCCAGATCCCGGCTGGCCGGGGAGGCCGCGGCCGAGTTCCCCGAGCAACTCGGTGATGCCCTTGGCCTCTTCCCGGGTCAACCCGCCGTCGCCGTTCTTGTCGAGCCGCTCGAAGAAGATCCGCAGCTGCCGCGGCACTTCGTCGCGGCTCAGCTTGCCGTCGCCGTTCTTGTCGCGGCTGGCGAACTGCTGATCGACGGCCTGCTCGGCCCGCGCGAGGGGGATCTGCATGTTCTTCCTCGCGACCGCGTCGAGCAGAAGGCCAGCGTCCTTCTCGTCGGCCGGCGTGACGAGCACCGTGATGCTGCCCATCTCGTCGGTCGTCTCGCGACCCCATCGCACGCGGCGGGGCGGGTTGTTGGGGTTGCTGCGGTTGTCCTTGCTGTTGTCGTACTGCAGCGAGGCGCGCAGCACGTCGCCCTTCTGCAGGCGCACGAGCGAGGCGAACGTGTAGCGGTTCTGCCAGTCGAAGTCCCAGTCGGTGATCTTGAGCAGCGGGATCTCCTCGGCTCCCTTGCGCTCGGCGAACATGTGCAGCGAACGGAGGAGCATGTGCGCGTGGCCGCCGATCGTCACGGCGTCGACGTCGCACGGCAGCTCGAAGCTGTCTTGCAGCCGGTAGTCGGCCTCGCCGGCCGGAATGTCGAGACCCGCGGTGATGCCGAAGAACGGCGGCAACTGGATCGACACCAGCGAACGCGACGGCGGTTGCTTCGCGAAGTACAGGCCGATCGTCGTCTGCTCCTTCTCCTTCTTGCCCGAGGGATGCAGGTGGCTCTGCAGGACCAGGTCGCTGCCCTTCGGGATCTTGATGGCGAGGCCTTCCGGCAGATGCTCGGGCATGCCGCCGACCGCCCAGCCGGCGATCATCGGCGCGCGCTGCATGCGCATGCCGGAGAAGCCCGGGCGGCCGTCCTTGCCGTCGAGCTGCTGGCCTTCGCGGCTCTCGTCGAGGAACACCAGCACGTGGTGCAGCACGGCGCGCGCCGACGGGCGAACTTCGATCGCGGTGATCCAGCGATCCTCGGGCAGGCCGAGCGGCAACGCGAAGTTGCGGTAGATGTCGCGGCCACTCGCCGGCACCTCGAACGCGCCACTCGTGCGCACGACGAGATCGGGCTCGCCGAGCTGCCAGCCCTCGGGGAACGTGGGCAGCTTCGGCAGCTTGTCGGCGGGGCCCTCGGGCATGCCGCCGTCGACCCACGCGCGGAAGGTCTCGATCTGCTCCGTCGACAGCCGAGGGTCGTTGCGGAAGCGGCCGTAGCCGGGATGGGGGTGCCACGGGGGCATGTAGCGCTCCTCGATGGCCTGCAGCAGGTTCGTGCCGCGCTTCTTGACGTCGGCGTAGGTAAGCAGCGGGAACGGCGCCACTTCGCCCGGCCGATGGCAGCTGGCGCAGGAGCCGTGGACCAGCGGGGCGATGTGCTCGGTGAACGTCGGGACCTTGGCTGCTCCTTGGGCTTGGGCCGAGGCGACCGGCAGCAGCGGAGCGAGGCAGGCGAGGACGGCGGCGACGGAGCGGAGGTGCATGGAACGGAGCGCGATTGGCAGGCCTGGGCCGGAGCGGGGACAGACGGGATACTGGGCGCATGATGCACGCGCACGTCCCCCTGGCGTTCGTCGCCTCCCTCACCCTCGCCATGGCGGTTGCGGCGCAGAACTGCGCCAACACCTCGATCGGCGCGGTGCCCCTGAACGACCTCGGCAGTGGCACCTACCTGGGCTTCGCCGGCGGGCTCTACGGCGCTGGCCAGAACGCGCCGCCATCGGGTCATCAGACCCTCGGGCACGCGCGACGGCTCGGCGTCGTGCCGCGCGACGCGGCGGGCCAGCCGGCACCGAACGGCCGCATCGTGCTGCTGTCGATCGGCATGTCGAACACGACGCAGGAGTTCTCGACGTGGCTCGCGACCGCGAACGCCGACCCGAACAAGAACCCGGCGGTGACGATCGTCGACGGCGCGCAGGGCGGCCAGGACGCGGTCGTGGTCGCAAACCCCAACGCGAACTTCTGGACCGTCGTCGACCAGCGCCTCGCCGCCGCCGGCGTGAACGGCAACCAGGTGCAGGTGGTGTGGCTCAAGGAGGCGATCGCGGGCGTGGGAGGCGGCTTCCCGGCGGCGGCGCAGCAGCTGCAGGGCCTGCTCGGCCAGATCGCGCGCAACCTGCAGGCGCGCTACCCGAACGTGCAGCTCTGCTTCGTCAGCAGCCGCACCTATGCCGGCTACGCGACGTCGCAGCTCAATCCGGAGCCGTACGCGTACGAGTCGGGCTTCGCGGTGCAGTGGCTGCTGCAGCAGCAGATCGCCGGTGATCCCCAGCTCAACGCCGACGCGGCCGCGGGGCCGGTGGTCGCACCGTGGCTAGGGTTCGGGCCCTACCTCTGGACCGACGGGACGACGCCACGCAGTGACGGTCTGGTCTGGACCTGCGCCGACGTGCAGCCCGACGGCACGCATCCGAGTCCGGCGGGCCGCGGCAAGGTCGCCGCGTTGCTGCAGCAGTTCTTCACCACGAACGCGTTCACCGTGCCGTGGTACGTCGGGGCAGGCACCGCGGCGTCGTTCACGCTCTACGGCGCGGGATGCCCCGGCGTCGTGGGCTTGCCAGGGATGCGCAACAACGGGGTGCCGTCGCTCGGCAACGCGAACTTCCGCATCGGCGTCGAGAACGCCGCGCCGTCGGCGCTCGCGGTGTTGTGGTGGAGCGATGCCGCGGCGGCGCTGCCGCTGGCGGGCGCCTGCTCGCTGCTCGTCGATCCGGCGGCCGGCCTGCCGGTGTGGATCACCGCGACGAACGGCAGCGGCGTGCGCATCGAGCCGCTGCCGATCCCGAACGTGCTGACCTTGATCGGCGCGGAGTTGCGCGGGCAGTGGCTGATCGAGGATGCCGCGGGCGCGCCGCTGGCGCCGTTCCTCGGCGTCGCCGCGAGCCGGGGCGCGTGGTTGCGCCTCGGGCTCTGATCGAGCCAGGGTCGCCCGGTCACGCCGGCGACCCGCTGCTCACTTCGAAGTCGCGGTCGACGTCGATGTCTCGTCGAACTTGATCTTCAGCACGCCCTTGTAGGCGGCGACGTCGCGGATGTCGGTGCCGAGCTTGCCGAGCAGCGTGCGCACGGCTTCCTGGAGCTGCGCGTCCTCCTGCGGGTCGCCGAGCGCACGTTGGCCCGGGTAGACCGCGCCGCGCAGGTCGCTGACCTGATCGCGCACCTCGTAGCGCACCCAGCGCCGGACATCGTCCTCGCTGAGCTTGGTGTCGAGGCCGGCGTAGAACGCAGCGAAGTCGGGGTAGCGCGTCGGGTCGCCACCGTCGCCCTCGGCCAGCTCGCGGAACAGGGCCTCGTTGGCCGGCAGGTGCTTCTTCACGTACTCGCGGAACGCGTTCTTCTTCAGCAGCGCGAACACCGCCGAGTTCTTCCACGCGTCCTCGGGCTTGTTCTCGAGGAGGTCCAGGACCTTGTCCGGGGTCACGCCCCAGTTGGGATCGACGATGCGGCCGTCCTTGTCGAACTCACGGTGCGGCGTGCGACCGCTCGGCAGGTAGTACTTCGCGACGGTCAGCTTGATGTGCGCGCCGGGGTCGTACTTGCCGTTCTTGTTGCGGTCGACGTACGGCTCGCCTTCCTGCCAGTTGTCGTCGCGGTTGAGGTCTTCGAACTCCTCGCGCGGCGAGCTGGCGAGCGGCAGCAGGTTCTGCACGCTGCCCTTGCCGAAGGTGCGCTGGCCGATCACCACGCCGCGGCCGAGATCCTGGACGGCGCCGGCCGTGATCTCGCTGGCCGAAGCCGAGAAGTTGTTGGTCAGCACCGCGAGCGGCAGCTTGCAGATGTTGCGCTGCCGTTCGGTGGTGTTGTACTTGCGCTCCGGCTCCATCGGGCCCTTCGTGAAGACGACGAGTCGCCCGCCTTCGACGAACTGCTCGACGATGTCGCGCGCCTGCACCAGGTAGCCGCCGCTGTTGTTGCGCACGTCGAGCACGATGCCGCGCGCTCCCTGCTGCTCGAGGTCGCGCAGCGCGGCCTGCAGTTCGGCGGTCAGGTTCTGGCTGAAGTTGACCAGCTCGATGTAGCCGATCTGCCCCGGCACCATCGCGTGGCTGACCGCAGGCACCGAGATCTGGCGGCGCACGACGTGCGTGACCTGCGGTTCCTGCAAGCCCACGCGGAACCACTTGAGCTGCACGGCGGTGTCCGGGCGACCCTTCAGTCGGGCGGTGATCTCCTCGCTGGTGTGGCCGGCGGTCTCCCAGCC
This sequence comes from Planctomycetes bacterium UBA2386, assembly GCA_002343845.1. Next base: position 7,993 of record DDSQ01000156.1, read on the forward strand.
GTCGACTTCGAGGATCTTGTCGCCGCTGCGGAAGCCGGCGCGGTAGGCCGGCCCGCTGTAGATCGGGCGCACGATCGAGAAGTCACCGTCCTGGTCGAAGTTGACGAAGGCGCCGATGCCGCCGTACTCGCGGTTGAGGTCGAAGAAGAACTTCTGGAACTCCTCGCTGGTGAAGTAGGTGCTGTGCTGGTCGAGGCCCGACAGCATGCCCTTCGCCGCGTACTCGAGCAGTTCTTCGTCCGTGACTTCGCTGCCGCGCACGTGGGCGGCGCGCACGCGGCGCCGCAGCTCGGTCAGCAGCGCGTAGTCGTCGGGCTTCGAGGTGCCGAGCGGGTTCGCCTCGACGAGGCGCGCCACCATCTGCTCGAACTCGCGCCGCTGCTGGGCGCGCTGCACGTAGAGCCGCGCCTGGCGGCCGGCGTCGGTGGGCTGGTCGCGGATCTCGAGCAGCACCGACCAGGCCGGGCCGCTGTCGACACCGGTCTCGGCGAGGGCCAGCGCGCCGCGTTGGCGGAGGTCACGATCCTCCGAGCGGAGGAACTCCTCGAGCACCCGTTTGGCGGAAGCCATCTGCGCCTGGTTGCCGCCGATCCGCCACAGGGCCAGTGCCGCCTCGATGCGCACGAGCGGCGGCACCTGTTCGTCCTTCGCCCGCTCGTCGACCAGCTTCTGCACGTCGGGCAGGATGCGGTTGTTGAAGTAGCGCTCGTCGCCGAGCAGCGTCATCGCCGCGGCGGAGATCGCATCGTCGTCGGCCATCACCAGCGGCTTCACCAGGTCGAGCAGATCGCGGCCGTAGGTCGTGTCCGCCTTGACGTCGCGCAGCGCGATCGCCGCGCACAGCCGGGCCTTCGGCGGCACGTCCTTCGTGGCGCGCCCCAGCACGTCGCGGAAGCCGTCGAGATTCTCGTCGGGAGCGAGGTCGGCGAGGCCGGCGCCGAGTTCGAACACCTGCGCCATCGGGGCGCTGGCCGCTTGCTGCAGGAAGGTCGCGACCTGACCGGCCAGGTCCTGGGCGGTCGCCGACGACGTGGCGCCCGCGACCCAGAGACAACCGACCGACAGGAGGCGCAAGGCGGGCGACGGGATCATGTAGGGCATCGTGCGGGTGGGCAGGTGCGGTCGGCGGGGCGGGCGGTGTCGAGATCGGCGTTCGGCGCACCGCGCGTGCACGGAAACCGGCCAGGGCCTCGGGCCGACTGCGTGGGCGCGATGCGGCAGCCGCCAGATCGCGGCACCAACGCGGGTTCTATACGTCTCGCGGCGCGAGTTGCCGAACGGAATTCAGCCGCGGGGGCGCGCGACATCGCCCGCCGGCGTGGGTAGGGTGCTCGCCGTGACGCGCCGCCGATCGACCAAGACCGCGACCTCCGCTGGCCTGACGCACATCGACGCCCGTGGGCGGGCGGTGATGGTCGACGTCTCGGCGAAGGCAGAGACGGCGCGCCGTGCGGTCGCGGAGGCGGTCATCCGCCTCGATCCCGGCACGCGCGAGGCCCTGTTCGCCGGCACGCTGCCGAAGGGCGATGCGCTCGCGGTCGCCCGCATCGCCGGCATCCAGGCGGCGAAGGAAACCGCGCGGTTGGTGCCGCTGTGCCACCCGCTGCCGCTGAGCCATGTTGGCGTCGAGATCGTTCCGCACGAGACCGATGCCGTGCGCGTCGAGACCAGTGCCGCGACCGTTGCGGGCACGGGCGTCGAGATGGAAGCGATGACCGCCGCCGCCGTGGCCGCGCTGGCGATCTACGACCTGGTGAAGGCGCGCTGCCGCGGGGCCTGCATCGAGCGGGTGCGGCTGCTGCACAAGTCGGGCGGCAAGTCCGGCCTCTGGGAGCCGGGCCGGTGACCGGGACCGGCAAGGTCGTCGCGATCGTTGGCGCCACCGGGGCCGTTGGGCAGGAGTTCCTCGCCGTGCTCGCAGCGCGCGCCTTCCCCGTGCGCGAACTGCGGTTGTTCGCTTCGGCGCGCTCGGCGGGGCAGCGGTTGCCGTTTCGCGGCGAACAGCTGCCCGTGCACCCGCTGAGCGAACGCAGCTTCGAAGGCGTCGACGTGGCGCTGTTCTCGGCCGGGGCCGCGGTGTCGCGCGAACACTCCCGGCGGGCGGTGCTGGCTGGCGCCGTGGTCGTCGACAACAGCTCCGCCTACCGGCTGGACCCGGACGTGCCGCTGGTGGTCCCCGAAGTGAACGTCGAGGCGCTGCGCGGCCATCGCGGCATCGTCGCCAACCCGAACTGCTCGACGATCCTGTTGGTGTTGGCGCTCGCACCGCTGCACCGCGCCGCCGGCTTGCGTTCGGTCGTGGTGTCCACGTACCAGGCGGCGTCGGGCGCCGGGCAACAGGCCATGCACGAGCTGCGGGAATCGTTGGCGGCGTCGCTGCGCGGCGAGCCGGCGCCGCCGCCGCGGGCGCTGCCACAGGGCCTCGCGTTCAACGTCTTTCCGCACGTCGACGTGTTCCTCGCCGACGGCTACACGCGCGAAGAGGACAAACTGCTGTACGAGACGCGCAAGATCCTCGGCCTGCCGACGCTCGCCGTCGACGCGACGTGCGTGCGAGTGCCGGTCGAACGCTGCCACAGCGAGAGCGTCGCGGTGGCGCTCGAGCGGCCGCTCACGGTCGAACAGGCGCGCGCCCTGCTCGCGTCGGCGCCCGGTCTCGAGGTCGTCGACGACCCCGCGCAGAAGCGCTACCCGATGCCGATCGCGATGGCCGGCCGCGATGACGTCGCGGTCGGCCGGCTGCGCGCCGGCCGCGTGCTCGCCAACGGCCTCACGTTCTGGCTCGCCGGCGACCAGCTGCGCAAGGGTGCGGCGCTGAACGCGGTGCAGATCGCCGAGCGGCTCTAGGCTCGCCACGCGCGCGGGCACGCCGCCCTTGATTCCGTCCCGCCGAACCGTTCCCTTGCGTGCCCCGCGGCGGCGGTTGCCGCCCCTGGAGCCCTCTCGATGTCCGGAAAGAAGAAGTCGCCTCCCAGCGGCAAGTCCGCCGCCCCCGCGAAGGGTGGTCAAGCCGACCGCCTGACGCAGCTCGAACGCCTGATCGAGTTGATGGTCCAGAAGGACGTGGTCGAGGTCGAACTCGAGGAGGGCAGCACCCGCTGGCGCGTGCGCCGCACCGAGCCCCAGACCGTCACCTACGCCGCACCGCCAGCGATGGCGATGCCGGCCCTGGCCGTGCCGCACGCGGCGCCAGCACCGAGCCACGGCGCCGCGCCGGGGGCTGCCGCCGAACCGCAGGGGGAGGTGTTCAAGTCGCCGATGCTCGGCACCTTCTACCGCGCGGCATCGCCCGAGGCCGAGGCGTTCGCGAAGGTCGGCGACCGCGTCACGGCGGACCGCACGCTCTGCATCATCGAAGCGATGAAGGTGATGAACGAGATCAAGGCCGAGCGCGAGTTCGAGATCCTCGAGATCCTGGTGAAGAACGGTGAGCCGGTCGAGTTCGGCCAGCCGTTGTTCCTGATCCGCTGAGAGCCGGATCATGTTCCAACGCATCCTGATCGCCAACCGCGGCGAGATCGC
>DDSQ01000072.1 GCA_002343845.1 Planctomycetes bacterium UBA2386
CGCTGTCGTAGTACAGCTTCAGCGCCATCAGCCCCATGCCGGCGATGCCCGCCTGGTGCGCGGTGTCCATGTTGAACGAGCGCTTGGCGATGGCGATCGCCGTCGGGCTGCGCTGCTGGATCTCGTCGCACCAGCGCTGCACCTCGGCGTCGAGTTGCTCGTGCGGGACGACCGCGTTGACCAGCCCCATCGCCAGCGCCTCGGCCGCGCTGTAGCGGCGGCACAGGTACCACATCTCGCGCGCCTTCTTCTCGCCGACCACGCGGGCCAGCAGCGCCGTGCCGTAGCCCGGGTCGACCGAGCCCACCTTCGGCCCCACCTGGCCGAAGACCGCGCGCTCGGAGGCGATGCTCAGGTCGCACACCGTGCACAGCACGTTGCCGCCGCCGATCGCGTAGCCCTGCACGCGCGCGATCACCGGCTTGGGCGCGTCGCGGATCGCCGCGTGCAGCTCCTCCATCGGAAGGCCGATGGTGCCGCGCCCGTCGTACTGGCCCTCGTGCGCCGACTGGTCGCCGCCGGTGCAGAAGGCCTTGTCGCCGGCGCCGGCCAGCACGATGCTGCCGACCTCGCGGTTCCAGGCCGCCGCCTGCAGCGCGTGGATCAGCTCGTCGCAGGTGCGGCCGCGGAACGCGTTCATCCGCTCGGGGCGGTTGATCGTGATCCACTGCGCGCCGCCGCGGCGCTCGACGATCAGGTCCTGGTAGTCCATCGCCTCATGCTCCAGTTTCGGGTTCCGCGGCGGGCGCCGGCGCGGGCGGCAGGACGGCCGTCGCCTCGAGCTCGATCTTCCCCGGGTGGTCCAGCAGGTCGTCGACGAAGATCATGCTCATCGCCGGGTAGTGGCGGCCCATGCGATCGCGCCAGATCGCGCCCAGCTCGCGCCGCGCCGCGAGGTAGGCCGGCTTGTCGCAGCAGTAGGCCGTCAGCCGCGCGATGTGCTGCGGCTGCCCGCCGGCCTGCGCCAGCACGGCCAGCACGTTGTCCAGCGCCTGGCGGAACTGCGGCACCAGCTCCTCGGACTCGAAGACCTGCTGCGCCGTCCAGCCGACCTGCCCGGCGATGAAGACGAGGCGGCCGGCCTCGGCGACGATGCCGTTCGCGTAGCCGATCGGGGGCGTCCAGCCGGGGGGCAGCAGCGTCTGCATCGGGGCTCCTTCGGGGCAGGGCGCTCGCGCCTCAGTCGGTGTAGCGCGGCGGGTCGGGGTCGTAGGCCCACTCGGCGCCGGGCCTGGGCACCTTGGCCAGCCAGGCCTGCACCAGCTCGACGTGCCCGGCCTCCTCGGCGCGCATCTCCAGCGCCGCGCGCCGCACGGCCTCGCGGGTCGTCGTGCGCGCCAGCGCGTCGAAGAAGTCCACCGCGCGCTGCTCGGCCTGCAGCGCGAGCTTCAGCGCGTGCCACGGGTGCATCAGGTAGTGCATCTCGTCGATGGGCACGCTCTCGGGCCCCTCGAAGCTCGTCCACGCGCCGGCCTCGCGCGGGGCCGGCATGTCCTCGGCCCAGCCCATCTCGCCGAGGATCTGCGTGACGTGGTGGCCCTCGATCTCGGCCATCTTGCGGAACAGCGCGGCCACGTCCAGGTTGTGGTGCGTCTCCATCATCTCGGCCAGCTCGGTGTAGCGCGCGACGGCCTCGCGTTCCATCGCCAGCGCCTGCGCCATCAGCTCCTCGACGGTCTGCGGGGTGCTCATCGGGGGTCTCCGCTGCGGGTCAGATGTCGAAGGCGGCCTCGACCGCGGCGAGGTCCGCGCTGGCCGCCGGCGCGGGTGCGTAGACCGGGCGCGCGCCGGCGTACAGCACGCCGAGGTTGAAACCGTCGTCGGTCATGATGCGGCGCGCGGCCCGTGCCGGGTCGTCGGTCTCGGCCACCGGGGCGCGGTGCACCCGCTCCTTCCACTGCCGCTGCTCGGGCCGGAAGGTCACGCAGGGGCTGAGCACCTCGACGAACGAGAAGCCCGGGTGGCGGATCGCCTGCGCGATGATCTCCGCGGTGCCGCCGGGGTCCCCCGAGAACGCGCGGGCGACGAAGTTCGCCCCCGAGGCCAGCGCGATGACCAGCGGGTGGAAGGCGCGGATGCCGGTGCCGCCCGGCGAGAGCTTGTTGTCCCAGTCGGGCTCGGTGGTCGGCGAGGCCTGGCCCTTGGTCATCCCGTAGACGTGGTTGTCCATCACGATGTAGGTGAGGTCCACGTTGCGCCGGCAGGCGTGCAGGAAGTGGTTGCCGCCGATCGAGTAGCCGTCGCCGTCGCCGCCGGCGACCACCACGGTCAGCTCTGGCCGCGCCACCTTCAGCCCGGTGGCCGCGGCCAGCGCGCGCCCGTGCACGCCGTGGAAACCGTAGCAGGCGGTGTAGGCCGGGATGCGCGAGCTGCAGCCGATGCCCGAGACGACGGCCACCTCGTGCGCCGGCCGGTCGAGCTTCGCCAGCGCGCGCGTCAGCGAGGCCAGCACGGTGAAGTCCCCGCAGCCGGGGCACCAGATCGGCTTGACGTCCGACTTGTAGTCCGCCGGCGTGCAGGCCGGCGGGGCGGTCATGTCGTTCATGCACGCTCCTGCGGGAGTGGCGGATGCTCCGGTGCGGGAGCCGGGGCCAGCGGCCCCGAGCCCGCCTGCGCGGCGGGCTGGGCGCCCCGCCTGCGCTCGTGCGCGGCGACCCAGTCGACGAAGGCTTCGGCCAGCTCGCCGGGGCGCAGCGGCAGGGGCCCGGGGCGGTGCAGCCCGGCCGGCCGGCCGGGCAGCTCGGTGCGGCCGCGCAGGTAGCGCAGCAGCTGGCCGCCGTGGTTCTGCTCGACGACCAGCACCTCGCGCACGCCCTGCAACACCTGCTCGAGTGCGGCCGTGCGCAGCGGCGCGATCAGGCGCAGCGCGACCAGCCGCAGCGGCACGCCGCGCGCCGCGGTGCGGTCCAGCGCCTCGCGCACCGCGCCGGTGGTGGAGCCGAAGCTGATCACCGCGTAGGCGGCGTCCGCCGGGCCTTCGACGTCGGCCCAGCGTTCGCCATAGTCGTGCAGCAGCAGCTTGCGCTCGCGCTTGTCGAGCTGGCGGCGGTGGTCGGCCGCGCCGCTGCTGGGGATGCCGCGCTCGGAGTGCTCCAGGCCATCGGCCGTGTAGGCCGTGCCCGGCGTGCCCGGCACGGCCATCGGCGAGACGCCCGAGGGCGTGTCGAGGTAGCGCCGGTACCCGGGCGTGTGCGCCGGCGCGCTCAGGCGCAGCGCCGGCTGCGCGGCGTGCGCCGGCCGGTCGATGACCGCGCGCGACTGGCCCATGAACTGGTCCGACAGCACCAGCGCCGGCGCCTGCAGCGCCTCGGCCAGATGCACGGCCCACTCGGTGGTGGCCAGGCAGTCGGCGATGGAGCTCGGCGCGAGGACCAGCCGCGGCGCGTCGCCGTGCAGGCCGTCGACGGCGAAGGACAGGTCGCTCTGCTCGCTCTTGGCCGGGATGCCGGTGGAAGGCCCGCCGCGCATCACGTCGACGACGACGATCGGCACCTCGGCGGCGACCGCCAGGCCGATGCCTTCGGCCATCAGCGCCAGGCCCGGGCCGGCGGTGGCGGTCAGCGAGGGCACGCCGCCATACGACGCGCCGATGATCATGTTGACCGAGGCGAGCTCGTCCTCGGCCTGCAGCAGTGTGCCGCCGACGCGGGCCAGCGCCGGCGCCAACCATTCGAGCAGCTCGGTGGCCGGGGTGATCGGGTAGGCGGCGACGAAGCGCACGCCGGCCCGGATCGCCCCGCAGCCCGCGGCCTCGTTGCCGGAGAGCAGCCAGCGGCCCGGCGGCGCGTGGCCGGTCACGGCCAGCGGCGCGGGCAGGGCGCGTGCGGCGGGTTCGTCGCGCAGCTCGCGCGCCATCCGGCAGCCTTCGGCCAGCGCGGCCAGGTTCGCCGCCAGCGCCTCGGCGCCGCGTTTCCAGCTCGCGCGCAGCGCGGCCTCCAGCGCCTGCGCCGGCAGGCCGGCCAGGCTGCCGGCCGCGCCGAGTGCGACCATGTTGACCCAGCCGCCCGTGGCCTTGGCGGTCTTCTTCATCGGCAGCGTGAGCAGCCGCGCGCCGCCGGCCAGCAGCACCGCGGGGGCCTCGCCGGCCTCGCTGTCGCCGATCAGCAGGCTGTGCGCGGCCAGCGGGATCTCGTCGGCGAAGCGTTCGAGGTTCTGCCAGTCGATGGCCAGCAGCAGCTCGAAGCGGTCGTCCAGCGTGGCCACCGGTGCAGCCGCCAGCCGCAGCAGCGCGGCCGCCTCGCCGCCGCGGATCTGCGGCCCGCTGGTGCGCACCATCAGGCCGTACAGCCCGGCGCGGGCCGCCGCGTCGAGCAGCAGCGTGCCGGCGGTCATCACGCCCGCGCCGCCGCTGCCGGCCAGGGCGAGCGAGAAGCCGCCGGCGGCGGCGGCCGTGCCGGCGGCATCGGGGGCCGCCCGGTCGCCGCCGGTGGGCGTGCGGTCGCAGCGCGCGGTGCTCGTGTCCAAGGCCGTTCTCCAGCGAAGCCTGTCTGCGGGTTGCCAGTGGACTGCGCCGCGCGATGTGCCGTCCGTGAACCAGATCAAGGAAATCGGCTCTCGGCTCGCCAGAATGCACTCGAAAACGGTATTCAAGTACCAAATTACGGGTGAACACCGGCTCGACCCCGGTGTCCCGGTTGGCCGCAGCGGGTTCCACCGCGGCCGCCCCTGCAGGAGACGCACGATGCCCCTTGCCGCCCACCGCTGGCTGATGACCGCCCCCGAGGCGCCGCTGCAGCGCGCCGACTTCGCCGCCGAACCCGGCCCAGGGGAGGTCGTCGTCGCGATCGCCGGCTGCGGCGTGTGCCACACCGACCTCGGCTACTACTACGACGGCGTGCGCACCAACCAGCCGCTGCCGCTGGCGCTGGGGCACGAGATCAGCGGGCGCGTTGCCGCGGCGGGCGCGGGTGCCGAAGCCTGGCTCGGCCGCGCCGTCATCGTGCCGGCGGTGCTGCCCTGCGGCGAGTGCGACCTGTGCCGACGCGGCCTGTCGACGATCTGCCGCAGCCAGAAGATGCCCGGCAACGACATCCACGGCGGCTTCGCGTCGCACATCGTCGTGCCCTCGCGCGGACTGTGTCCGGTCGACGAGGGCCGGCTCGCGGCCGCCGGGCTGACGCTGCCGCAGGTGTCCATCGTCGCCGACGCGCTGACCACG
>DDSQ01000146.1 GCA_002343845.1 Planctomycetes bacterium UBA2386
GGAGAAGACCGGCAGCTTCACGAACACCGACCGCACGGTGCAGCTCGGCCGCCGCGCGATCGTCCCGCCGGGCGACGCGCGGCCGGACCTGTGGATCGTGATGCAGATGGCGCGCCGGCTCGGGCTGGACTGGCGCTACGGTGCCGACGACGAGGACGTGGACGGCGCGGTGCGCGCGGTCTTCGAGGAGATGCGCGGCGTGATGCCGAGCATCGCCGGCCTGAGCTGGGAGCGGCTGCAGGCGCAGGGGGCCGTGACCTACCCGGTGTCGCACGAGGACGCCGACGGTGCGTCGATCATCTTCACCGAGCGTTTCCCGACGCCGGACGGACGTGGCCGCTTCGTGCCGGCCGACNNCTGGCACACCGGCAGCATGACGCGTCGCGCGGGTGCGCTCGATGCGATCGAGCCCGACCCGGTCGCGCTGCTGCATCCGGCGGACCTGCAGCGCCTGGGCATCGAGCCGGGATCGGTGGCGACGCTCGAGTCGCGCCGCGGCAGCGTCACGTTGTACGCCCGTGCCGACGACAGCACCCCCGAGGGCGCGGTGTTCGTGGCTTTCTGCTGGGCCGAGGCGGCGATCAACCGCCTGACCAACCCGGCGCTCGACCCGGTGGCCAAGATCCCCGAGCTCAAGTACTGCGCCGTGCGCCTGCGCGCGGGCGGCGAGCCGCCGCAGCGCACGAGCCTGGGAGGCGGGCAGGCTCGGGCGGCGATCTCGTCGGTCGCTGGCGGGCTTGCCGGACCGGCACCGGCGGCAGCCTCATGAAGGCCCGCGGCATCCACCTGCAGTACAGCTTCGCGGCGCAGGGCCAGCGCGGTGGCGACGTGCAGAACCCGCTGTTCGACCTGCTGTCGGCGCTGCGCCTGGGCGGTTCGATCCAGCACGCCGCGAGGTCGATGGGGGCGTCCTATCGGCATGTCTGGGGCCAGCTGAAGCACTGGGAGGAGGTGCTCGGCGAGCCACTGGTCACCTGGGCACAAGGCCAGCCGGCACGGCTCACGCCCTTTGCCGACCGCCTGTTGTGGGCCGAGACGCAGGCCCGCGCGCGGCTGACGCCGCACATCGAGGCCCTGCGCGCCGAACTCGAACACGTGCTCGCGGAGGCGCTGGACGGCGGCCAGCAGGTCCTGCCGATCCACGCAAGCCACGATCTCGCGCTGCCGCTGCTGCGCGAAATCGCGCGTTCGCGGCACCGCCTGCACATCGACCTGAAGTTCACCGGCAGCATGGACGCCCTGCGCGCGCTCGCGGAGGGGCGGTGCATCGTGGCCGGCTTCCACGTGCCGCCGCTGGCCGGCGGCCCCCACCGTTTCTCGCGGCAGCTCAAGCCCTTGCTCAAGCCCGGCCGCCACAAGCTGATCGCCGCCTGGCGGCGCCAGCAGGGCTTGATCGTTGCGCCGGGCAACCCGCTGCAGATCACGTCGCTGGGCGCCGCGCTGGCACCCGGGCTGCGCTTCGTCAGCCGGCAGCGCGGATCGGGGACACGGCTGCTGACCGAGCACCTGCTCGCCGAGCAGGGCCTGGACGCGACGCACGCCGCGATGCTCGAACGCACGGTCGAGGAGAGCCACGTCGCCGTTGCCGCCGCGGTGGCCAGCGGCCGTGCGGACGCGGGCGTGGGCGTGGCGCAGGCGGCGGTGGAGTACCAGCTCGGCTTCGTGCCGCTCGTCGACGAGGACTACTTCCTGGTCTGCCTGGACGACAGCCTGGAGCACCCGGCGGTTCAGGCCCTGCGGCACTGCCTGGCCGGCGCGGCCTGGGCGGCCGAGGTGTCCTGCCTGGCCGGCTACACCGCGCCGGCGAATGCAGGGCAGGTCCTGTCGCTGACCCGTGCGTTGCCGTGGTGGCACTTCCGCTCGCCGAAGGCGCGCGGCTGACGCGGGGCGAGCGGACCGCCGCCCCGTCCAGGTCCACCCACCGGCACCGGGTGACGCCGGCGACGCGCAGCCCCGCGGACCGCCGGTGCCGTCAGGCACCGGGCTTGCGCACGCTGCCGGCCTCGGCTGCGAAGCCGCGGGCCTGCTCGACCCAGCGGTCGCGCGCGATGCGGCCCCTGAAGGCCGTCAGCCGGCGGTCGACCTCCGCGATGTCCTCGGGTGTCCACTCGGCGATCTGCCAGAAGTAGTAGACCCCCAGGCCATGCATCAACCGCTCGAGCACCTGGGCGACGCCCTTGATGCGCTTCAGGTCATCGGGCTGTCCGAGCGCGGCGTGAGTCAGCAGGTTGCGGCTGCCGGCACGCACCAGATCGTGCGGGACGGTCGGCGGTGGCGGGCTCGTCGGCATGACGGGCGAGGCCGGCCCGCTTCGGCGCAGCTCGTCGCGCAGGCCGGCCAGTGCGGCTTCGAGGCTGGCGAAGCGCTCGTGGAGCGGAGCGAGATCGGGTGCGGGGGAAGGCTCGGGAATGCGCAACTGCGCGATGCGTGCATCGAGCGCCTCGACGCGGGACTGCAGCGGGTTGAGGTCGAGGGGCTCGGCCTGCGGCAGATGGATCGCCCCGACGGCCGCTTCCAGGCCCGCCAGGCGCTGCGCGAACGGCCCGAGGTCGGCCGGCGGCGGGACCTCGGGGATGTGGATCGCCCGCAGCGCGGCGTGCAGCGCGCCGAGGCCCGCCGTGACCGGCGTCAAGTCGGTGACGACCGGAGCCGGGATGCGCACGGCGGCCACCGCCGCCTCGAGCGCTCCCAGACGGCGCTCGATCGGCGACAGGTCGGCCGCCGGTGGCGGCTCGGGGATCCGCAACAGCGCCAGGCGCTCGTCGAGAGCATCGATGCGGGCCTGCAGCGGAGCCAGATCGGCCACGACCGGCTCGGGGATGCGGATCGAGGACAGGGCCGTCCCCAGTGCATCCAGGCGCTGCGCGATGGGCTCCAGGTCAGCCGGCGGCGGGGGGGCGGGAACGTGGATCGCGGCGAGCCCTTCGCGCAGCCCGTCCATGCCGGCAACCAGCGGCGCGATGTCGACATCCTTCGGTGCGGGGATGCGGATGGCCTGGAGGGCAGCGTGCAAAGCGCCGATGCCGGCCGTCACCGGGCTCAGGTCGGGGCTCGGCGGTGGCGGCACGTGGATCCCGGCCACTGCCCCCTCGAGCGCCGCCAGCCGTCGTTCGATGGGCGACAGGTCGGCCGCGGGTGGCGGCTCGGGGATCCGCAGCTGCGCGACTCGCGTGTCCAGAGCGTCGATGCGGGCCAGCAGCGGGGTCAGGTCCGTGGTGAGCGGCTCCGGGATGCGGATCGATGCGATGCCCGTCTCCAGTGTCGCCAGGCGCCGCGTCAGGGGCTCGAGGTCGGCCGGCGGCGGGGCCTCCGGGATGCGGATCGCATCGACGCACGACTGCAGTGCGGACAGTCGCAGCTCGATCGCGGAAAGGTCCGGCTCGCGAGGCTGCGGCACGTGGATGCCGTGCACCGCGGCCTCGACGTCGCCGATGCGCTGCGTGAGCGGCAGCAAGTCGACCGGGTGAGGCTCGGGGATGCGGATCGACGCGACCGCCGACTCGATGGCGCCGAGCCGCTCCTGCAACGGTCGAAGGTCCGGCGCCGGCGGGGGTGACGGAATGACGATGCCGGCCACGCGGCGGTCGAGGTCCTGCAGGTGCGCGGTCAAGGGGGCCAGATCGGCCGCCGGTCGCTCGGCGAGGCGTTGTTCGAAACGCTCGCGCCACAGGTCCCACTGCTCGGCCCAGCGGCTGTGTTCGGACGTGACGTCCTCGTGATTGCGACGGAACCCCCACCAGGCCAGCGCACCGCCGAAGGCTGCTGCCGCGAGCAGGAGGAAGGAGATCTTGGCGATCAGGAAGCTCATGGGGACGGTTCCTCGGGAGAAAGGTGCCGGGCCAGGCTCAGCCCGGCGTGGCGACCCTGAACTCGATGCGGCGGTTCTGGCGTCGGCCGTCGGCGCTTGCGTTGTCGGCAATCGGCCGGCTGTCCCCGAGGCCTTCGGCGAGCAGGCGCTCGGC
>DDSQ01000201.1 GCA_002343845.1 Planctomycetes bacterium UBA2386
GCGCACGCTGATCGTCGTGAACTCGGCGCAGCCGCGCGAGGCCTTCGCGCGCACGCTGCCCGGGCGGCAGGTGCTGCCGGTGGACGGGCTGGGCATCGCGCGGCGGCACGGGCTCGGGCGCATCGTCAACGCGGCGCTGCTGGGCGCCTTCGCCCGCGCGATCGGGGCGCCGGCGCTGCCGGTGCTGGCGGCGACGCTGACGGCGAACGCGCCGCGGCTGCGCGAGGAGAACATCGCCGCCTGCGAGGACGGGTGGCGCTGCGCGGATGCACTGCTGGCGGCGGAGGTGCGGGGATGAGGCACGCGGCCGTAGCGATCCGGTCAAGCGGTGGCGTGGACGGTGTTGCCCTCCACCGGGGTTGGCACGCCGGGCGACGGCGGTCGGGCCTGGCTCCTCATGCGTCCCTGAGTCGTCGCCAGGCCCGACCACCATCGCCCGGCGGGGGTGAGCGGTTGGCGATCGATGACAGCCCGGGCGGACCTCCGTCCGGCGGGGACGCTGGGTTGACGCTCGGGGGTCTCCAGGCCCGACCACCGTCGCCGGGCAGCCGGCATCCGGGGAGCCGGGGGCTCGGCCCGCCGGCACCCTCACGGGGGACTTGCCGATGAACGCCGCACTGCCGCCGCCGATCTGGACCACCGGGTCGACCGAGGTCTTCAAGACCGGCACCTGGCGCGCCGCGCTGCCGCGGCACGTGCGGGCGCCGTCGCCGTGCCACCAGGCCTGCCCGGTCGGCGGGGAGATCGCGGACTGGATCGGGCGGGCGCGCGCGCAGGACCTGCGCGGGGCCTGGCAGGTGCTGACGCGGCACAACCCGTTCCCGGCGATCGCCGGGCGGATCTGCCACCACCCCTGCGAGGCGGCCTGCAACCGGCAGGGCTTCGACGAGGCGGTGTCGATCTGCCGGCTGGAGCGCCACGTGGGCGACGCGGCGATCGCCGCTGGCTGGGGCTTCGAGGCGCCGCAGGCCGAGCGCGACGGGCACGTGGCGGTGATCGGCGCCGGGCCGGCCGGGTTGTCGGCGGCGTTCCAGCTGCGCCGGCGCGGCTGGCGCGTCACGGTGTTCGAGGCCAGCGAGGCGCCCGGCGGGCTGATGCGCCACGGCATCCCGGCCTACCGGCTGGCGCGCGAGGTGCTGGACGCGGAGATCGCGCGGCTGCTGGCCCTGGGGATCACGATCCGCTGCGGCACGCCCGTGTCGACGCCCGAGGCCTTCGAGCAGCTGTGCGCGGGCCACGACGCGGTCTTCGTGGCCACCGGCGCGGCACGCGTCAAGCGCCTGCCCGTGCTGGACCCGGCGCTGCCCGGGGTGATGGACGGCGCGGCCTACCTGGCAGCGGCGAATGCCGGGCGCGCGCCGGCGCTGGGCCGGCGCGTGGTGGTGATCGGCGGCGGCAGCGCGGCGCTCGACGCGGCGCGCAGTGCGCGGCGCGCCGGGCACGCGGTGACCGTGCTCGCGCTGGAGGCGCGCGAGCAGATGCCGGCGCAGCGCGAGGAGGTGGACGAGGCGCTGGACGAAGGGCTGGAGATCGTCAACGGCGCGATGCTGACCGGCTGCGAGGCCACGCCGGCCGGGCTGCGGCTGCACGGCACCGCGGTGCGTTTCGCGCCCGGCGCGGCACGCGGCAGCTTCACGGTGCAGCCGATCGACGGCACGGCCTTCGAGCTGCGGGCCGACGCGGTGCTGGTGTCGATCGGCCAGGATCCGGAGCTCGGGATTCTCGGCGACACGCTGGCGCACGACGGCGGGCTGCTGGCCGCCGATACGCGGCAGGCCACCGCGCGCGACGGGGTGTGGGCCGGCGGCGACGTCGCGAGCCTCGAGCGCTACGTGACCGAGGCGGTGGGCATGGGCCAGGCCGCCGCGCTGGACATCCACCGCGTGCTGCTGCAACGGTCGGGCACCGCGCAGGCGGCCGACTGGCACGGGAGCGAGCACGCCGCCGGCGCCCGGGTCCCGAGCGATGCGCCGACAGGCCGCGCAGGCCGACCGCCGGCCGTTGCGACCGGCCCGCTCGGTGAGACCCCGACCGGCGCCGACGAGCCGCCATCGATCGACCGCACCGTGACGCTGCAGGGCATCGCCACCTGGTACCACGAACCCGCGGCGCGGGCCCCGGTGGCACTGCGGCCGGCCGAGGAACGCGTGCGCGGCCACGACGAAGTGCAGCTGCCGCTGACGGTGGCGCAGGCGCTCGCCGAGGCCGGGCGCTGCTTCTCGTGCGGCAGCTGCGTGCACTGCGACAACTGCGTCATCGTCTGCCCGGACCTGGCCGTGGTGCGTCGGCCGGACGTGAACGGCGCACCGGCCGGCTACACCGTGCTGGGCGACTACTGCAAGGGCTGCGGGCTGTGCGTGCGCGAGTGCCCGACCGGCTCGATGACGATGCAGGAGGAAGCGCGATGAGCACCGCCGAGGTGCCCGCCGCCGCGCCGCCGCGCGTGCTGCTGACCGGCAACCACGCCGTGGCCTGGGCAGCGCGGCTGGCGCGGCCGAAGGTGGCGCCGGTGTACCCGATCACGCCGCAGACGCCGGTGCTCGAGCTGCTGACCGAGTTCCAGGCCCGCGGCGAGTTCGACGCCGAGATCATCACCGTGGAGTCCGAGCACTCGGTGATGTCGGCGTGCATCCCGGCCTCGCTGTCCGGCGTGCGCGTCTTCACCGCCACCGCGTCGCAGGGCCTGCTGCTGATGCACGAGCTGCTGCACTACGCGGCCGGCGCGCGTGCGCCGATCGTGATGGCCAATGTCAACCGCACGGTGGCCTCGCCCTGGGCCTTCTGGCCGGACCAGACCGACAGCCTCGCGCAGCGCGACACCGGCTGGATCCAGTACTACGTGGAGAGCGCGCAGGAGGCACTGGACAGCGTGCTGCAGGCCTTCCGCGTGGCCGAGCAGGCGCTGCTGCCGGCGATGGTCAATCTCGACGCGTTCTACGTCTCGCACGCGCTGGAGCCGGTGGCCGTGCCGGCGCAGGAGCTCGTCGACGCCTGGCTGCCGCCCTTCGACCCGCCGCAGCGGCTGGACCCGCAGCGACCCTCCTCGTGGGGCAACGTCGTCAGCGCCGACATGTTCTGCCGCCACCGCCAGGCCATCGAGGAGGCGATGGCGCGCGTGCCGGCGTTGGCCGCCGAGGCCGACCAGGACTGGGCACGCCACACGGGGCGCAGCTGGGGCGTCGTCGAGCGCTACCGCTGCGACGATGCGCCCACCGCGATCGTCACGATGGGCAGCATGTGCGGCACAGCGCGCGAGGCAGTGGACGCGCTGCGCGACGCCGGGCACGCGGTCGGCCTGGTGAAGCTGCGCCTGTTCCGCCCGCTGCCGGCCGCCGCGCTGCGCGCCGCGCTGCACGGCGTGCGCGACGCCGTGGTGCTGGACCGCAACCACTCGCCGGGCCTGGGCGGCGTGCTGCACCAGGAGCTGCGCGCCGCGCTGTACGGCACGGCCGGTGCGCCACGCGTGCACGGGCTGCTGGCTGGCGTGGGCGGCGTCAGCGTGCCGCCGCAGCGCATCGCGGCGCTCGTGCGCGAGGCCGTGGCGGCGCCGGCGGCCAGCGCCGCGTCCATCTGGGTGCGCTGAGGAGGGCCGCACGATGATCCCGACACCGATCCTGCCCACCCCGGCCGACGCGATGCTGTGCAGCGGCCACGCGGCCTGCCCGGGCTGCATCGACGCGCTCTCGGCGCGCCACGTGCTGGCCGCCATCGGCCCCGACGCGGTGGCCGTGATCCCGCCCTCGTGCATGGCGATCATCGCCGGGCCGCAGCCGGCCAGCTCGCTGAAGATCCCGGTCTACCAGCCGACGCTCGAATCCAGCGCCGCGGCAGCCTCCGGGCTGCGCCGCGCACTGGACGCGCAGGGCCGGCGCGAGACCACCGTGGTGGTGCTGGCCGGCGACGGCGGCACCTACGACATCGGCTTCCAGTGCCTGAGCTCGGCGGCCGAGCGCAACGAGAACATCCTCTACGTCTGCCTGGACAACGAGGGCTACATGAACACCGGGGCGCAGAAGTCCTCGTCGACGCCGCATTACGCGAAGACCGGCTCGACGCCGGCGGGCAAGCTCTCGCGCAAGAAGAACCTGCCCGAGATCATGGCCGCGCACGGCGTGCCCTGGGTGGCGACCGCCAGCGCCGGGCACCTGGCCGACCTGCTGCGCAAGGTGGAGACGGCGCGCCGCATCCGCGGCTTCCGGCTGCTGACGCTGCTGATCCCCTGCCTGGACGGCTGGGGCGTGGCCGACGACGCCGGCCTGCTGGCCGCGCGGCTGGCGGTGGACAGCGGCGCGTTCCCGCTGCTGGAGGTGGAGGACGGCGTGCGCTGGAGCGTGCAGTCGCGCAAGACGCGGCCGGTGGCCGACTACCTGGCCATCCAGTCGCGCTACCGCGGGCTTGACGCCGCCACGGTACAGGCCCTGCAGGCGGAGATCGACGAGGGCTGGGCACGGCTGCAGCGGCTGGTGGCGCTGGGGGCGCCGGAGACCCACGCGGCGCTGGAAGCCGCGCGGAGCTGAAGCGGGGCGCGGCCCCGCCGCTCAGGCCAGATCGAGCGGGCTGCGCACGCCGCGGCCGCCGCGGTTCAGCACGTGCGTGTAGATCAT
>DDSQ01000207.1 GCA_002343845.1 Planctomycetes bacterium UBA2386
CGCTCGTAGAGCAGCTCGGGCAGCGCGACGTGGCGCTCGAACAGCCGCGGCCGGTTCTGGTAGGCGATGCGCAGCGCGTCGCGGAAGCCCTGCGTGATCACCAGCAGCGTGCGCTCACCCTTGCGCTCGAGCAGCGCGTTGGTGGCCACCGTCGTGCCCATCTTCACGCACTCGACCTGCCCGGGGGTGATCGCCTCGCCGGGTCCCAGGCCGAGCAGGCGGCGGATGCCCTCGACCGCCGCGTCGGCGTATTGCTCGGGGTTCTCGGACAGCAGCTTCAGGGTCTCCAGCCCGCCGTCCGGGCGCCGGCCGACGATGTCGGTGAAGGTGCCGCCCCGGTCGATCCAGAACTGCCAGCGGCCGTGTTCGGGTCGGCTCATCGCAGCGACTCCCAGCGCTCGTGCACGAGCGTCATCAGGTGGTGGACGGGGCGGCCGGTCGCACGCTGCACGGCACCGGCGTAGGGCGGCAGGTTCGTGCACTCCAGCACGATGCTCTCGAGGCCCGGATGGCGCTGCACGAGGCGGCGGGCGGCCTCCACCGTATCGGCCTCGGCGCGTGCCGGATCGAGCGCCGGCAGGTCCTCGAGCAGCGTGTGCTGCAGGTGGCAGCCCGGCGCCAGCCCCTCCACGGGCGTGGCCGGGTCGGCGCCGGCGGCCCGCAGCTCGGCCGCGCCGAGACTCGCGGCGTCGACCGTCAGCACGCCGGGCCGCGGCAGCGCGGGCAGCGCCAGCAGCGACGAGGTCCACACCGGCACGCCGACCGAGGCCTGCAGCGCCTGCTGCCAGCGCACGAGGAAGCCGCAGCTTGTCGTCAGCGCCCGCGCCCCGTCGGCCACCAGGGCCCGGGCCGCGTCGACGAAGGGCGAGAGCAGCGCCGGATCGCACGCGGGCACGATGCACCGCACCGAGGCACCGGGCACCATCCGGTAGCACACCGGCATGCGCCAGCTCGCCGGATGGCCGACGTCACCCGGCGGGCGCGGGAATCGGGTCTGCAGCAGGAGGATGCCGAGCATGTCGGGGCGGCCTGGCAAGTCGGGGTTGCCCCGGTCAGCTCGCCGCCGGGCACGACCTATGCTATCGCCCTTCAGACATCTGTCCACGATGGAGGAGTCCCGATGCGCCTGACCCGCCACCTGCTCGTCGCCGGTGCGACGCTCGCCCTGTGCAGCCCCTTCGCCCAGGCCCAGACCAAGTGGGACCTGCCCGCGGCCTACCCCGCGACGAACTTCCACACGGTGAACCTGCAGCAGTTCGCCGACGACATCGACAAGGCCAGCGCCGGCAAGCTGAAGATCACCGTGCACGCGAACGCGTCGCTGTTCAAGGCGCCGGAGATCAAGCGTGCCGTGCAGGGCGGCCAGGCGCAGATCGGCGAGGTGCTGCTGGTCAACTTCCAGAACGAGTGGCAGATCTTCGGCGCCGACGGCATCCCCTTCCTCGCCGACAGCTACGACGAGTCGGTCAAGCTGTGGAAGGCGCAGAAGCCGATGCTCGAGAAGAAGCTGGCCGAGCAGGGGATGATGGTGCTGTACGCGGTGCCCTGGCCGCCACAGGGCATCTACTCCAAGCGCCCGCTGAACAGCGCCGCCGACCTCAAGGGCATCAAGTGGCGCGCCTACAGCCCGGCCACCAGCCGCATCGCCGAGCTCGTCGGCGCCCAGCCGGTGACGATCCAGGCCGCCGAGGTGAGCCAGGCCTTCGCCACCGGCGTGACCGAGAGCATGATGTCCAGCGGCTCGACCGGCTGGGACGCCAAGCTGCACGAGCACGTCAAGTACTGGTACGACACGCAGGCCTGGCTGCCGAAGAACGCGGTGCTCGTCAACAAGGCCGCGTTCGACAAGCTCGACAAGGCCACCCAGGACGCGGTGTTGAAGGCCGCCGCCGACGCCGAGGTGCGCGGGCTGGCGGCGAGCAAGCGCGCGAACACCGAGAGCCTGGACCGCCTGAAGGGCGGCGGCATGCAGATCCTGCCGCCCCCGGCCCAGCTGACGGCCGACATGAAGAGGGTCGGCGAGACCATGCTCAAGGAGTGGCTCGACAAGGCCGGCCCCGAGGGCAAGGCGCTGGTCGACGCGTACCGCAAGTAACGGCGGCTGCCGGCGCGCCGCCACCCTCGAGCCGGGACCGCGCCGTGCGCCGTGTCCTCGACGCGCTGTACGACGGCGCCGCCTGGCTCGCGGCGCTGTCGATGATCGGCCTGCTGGCGATGGTCCTGCTGTCCATCGCCGGCCGGCAGCTGCACTTCTACGTGCCCGGCACCGACGCCTATGCCGGCTACCTGATGGCCGCCTGCGGCTTCCTCGCGCTCGCGCACACNNTCTGGTCGCTGGCCGCCGCGACGGCGCTCGCCGCCCTGACGGCCTTCTACAGCTGCCGGCTCGTGTGGCAGAGCCGGCAGTTCCACGACATCTCCACCGGCAACGACGCGACGCCGCTGTGGATCCCGCAGCTGCCGATGGCCATCGGCACGCTGATCCTGGTGATCGCCTTCGTCGACGAGCTCGTCCTCGAACTGCAGCGCCGGCGCCACGTCGAGGTGCCCGACGAGGCCGCGCGCAATGAGTGAGCTCGGCATCACGATCCTGCTCGTCGCGAGCCTGTTCCTGATCCTCGGCAGCGGCGTTTGGATCGGTCTGACGCTGTCGGGCGTCGCCTGGATCGGCATGCAGCTGTTCAGCAGCCGCCCGGCCGGCGATGCGATGGCGGTGACGATCTGGGGCAGCGCGAGCAGCTGGACGCTGACCGCGCTGCCGCTGTTCGTCTGGATGGGCGAGATCCTGTTCCGCACCCGCCTGGCCGAGCAGATGTTCAGCGGCCTGGCGCCCTGGCTCAACCGCCTGCCCGGCCGGCTGCTGCACGTCAACGTGCTGGGCTGCGGGCTGTTCGGCGCCGTCTGCGGCTCGTCGGCCGTCACCTGCGCCACCATCGGCAAGATCTCGCTCGGCCAGCTTGCGCGCCGCGGCTACGACGACCGCATGGCGCTCGGGTCGCTGTGCGGCTCGGGCACGCTGGGCATCCTGGTCCCGCCGTCCATCGTGATGATCGTCTATGCGGTGGCGTCGGACGTATCGGTCATCCGCATGTTCATCGCCGGCATCCTGCCGGCGTTGCTGGTGCTGGTGTTGTTTTCCGGGTACATCATCCTCTGGTCGCTGCGCCACCCCGACCGCATCCCGCCCGAGCCCGACGACCGCAGCTTCTGGGAGCGCGTGCGCGCCACCAGCGCGCTCATCCCCGTGGTGCTGCTCATCGCCTTCGTCTTCCTGTCCATGGTCACCGGCGTGGCCACGGCCAACGAGGCCTCGGCCTTCGGCGTGCTGGGTGC
>DDSQ01000127.1:0-41295 GCA_002343845.1 Planctomycetes bacterium UBA2386
CGAGGGCGGCCACGGCCTGGGCCCGCGCGGCAGTCAGGTCATTGGCCTCCAGGGCGGCCTCGGCGGCGGACGCCGCGTTGTCGCCCGGGCTCGGCAGCCAGGGAGTGAGCCATTCCAGGATCGCCGGCTTCGGACGTAGGCCGACGAAGCGGTCGACCTCGACGCCGTCGCGGTAGAGGCGCACGTCGGGGATCGACGACACGCCCAGGCGGCCGGCGAGGTCGCTTTCGGCCTGGGTGTCGATCTTGGCCAGGGCGACCTTGCCGCCGAGGTCCGCCTCGACCTGGTCGAGGATGGGGCCGAGCATGCGGCAGGGCCCGCACCATTCGGCCCAGGCGTCGACGATGACCGGACGGATCCGGCTTTCGGCGATGACTGCCTGATCCCAGGTGGTGGCGGTGACGTTCATGACGACCGTCCTTTCTTGCGCACGACCCTGCCTTTGGACTTCCGGACGCTGCCCGGCCCGGCTTCGCCAGCAAGACCGGCGAAGCCCAGCACCTCATCCAACCGCGAGACAAAGCGCACGTCGATGCCCTCGCGGATGTGCTCCGGCAGGTCCTCGTAGTCGCGTTCGTTGGCTTGGGGCAGGAGGACCGTGCTCAGACCGCTGCGCTTGGCGGCGATGAGCTTCTCGCGCACCCCGCCGATGGGATACACGCGGCCGGTGAGGGTGAGTTCGCCGGTCATGCCCAGCTTGCGCCGCACCGGTCTGCCGGTGGCGAGGCTGAGCAGGGCCGTGGCCATGGTGATGCCCGCGCTGGGGCCGTCCTTGGGGGTGGCACCGGCGGGGACGTGCAGGTGCACCCGGTGCGATTCGAACCAGCCCGTGGGGATGCCGAGGTCGGTCCGGCTCATGAGGTAGCTGCGCGCGAGGTTGGCGCTCTCCTTCATCACGTCGCCGAGCTGGCCGGTGAGGACCAGGCCGCCCTTATCCTCGCCCTCGTGGGTGGCGACGGCTTCGATCTCCAGGGTGGCACCGCCGAGGCTGGTCCAGGCCAGGCCGGTGACCACGCCGGCAACCGCGTGGGGCATGAGGTCGTCGTCGCGCAGCAGAGGCTTGCCGACGTAGGGGACCAGGTCGGCCGGACCGAGGCTGGCCTTGCGGAAGGCCTGCGGCGCCTTGGCCTTGGCCGTGGCGACCTTGCGGCAGATCCGCGCGATGAGCTGCTCCAGACGGCGCACGCCGGCTTCGCGGGCGTAGCCGCGGACCAGGGTGCGCAGGGCGGCCTCGCTGAGGGCGAGGTCCTTTCCGCTCAGGCCGTGGGCCTCGCGTTGCTTGGGCAAGAGGTGCTTGCGCGCGATGGCGACCTTCTCGGCCTCGACGTAGCCGCTGAGGCGGATGACCTCCATGC
Source organism: Planctomycetes bacterium UBA2386 (assembly GCA_002343845.1). The sequence continues at coordinate 1,356 of DDSQ01000127.1, forward strand.
GGTCGTGGAGGGGCTCGGGAATGCCGCCCTCCTCGTTCGCCGTGCAGACGAAGAGGATGCGCGACAGATCCACGCGGATGTCGAGGTAGTGGTCGAGGAAATCCTTGTTCTGCTCGGGATCGAGGACCTCCAGCAGGGTGGCCGCGGGATCGCCCTGGACCCCGCGGGAGAGCTTGTCGATCTCGTCGAGGAGGATGACCGGATTCATCGTCCCGCAGCGGCGCAGGGCCTGGACCAGCTTGCCGGGCAGGGCGCCGACGTAGGTGCGGCGGTGGCCCTTGATCTCGGCCTCGTCGCGCATGCCGCCGAGCGAGAACCGCCAGAACTTGCGCCCCATCGCCCGCGCGATGCTGCGGCCGAGGCTGGTCTTGCCGACACCGGGCGGGCCCGCGAAGCAGAGGATCGAGCCGGCGTTGCCGGGGCGCAGCTTGCGCACGGCAAGGAACTCGAGGATGCGGTCCTTGACCTCGTCGAGCCCGAAGTGGTCGTCGTCGAGCACGCGCGCCGCGCGCGCGAGGTCGACGTCGTCCGTCGTCGACACGCTCCACGGCAGCGCCACCAGCCAGTCGAGGTAGTTGCGCACGACGCCGTACTCGCCCGATTCGACGGGCGTCGTCTGCAGCCGCGTCAACTCCTCGCGCGCACGCCGCAGCGCCGCTTCGGGCATGCGCGCCTTCTCGATCGCCGCCTCCAGCCGCTGCAGCTCGAGCGCCCGTGGGTCCTTCTCCTCGCCGAGTTCGCGGCGGATGATCTTCATCTGCTCGCGGAGGAAGTAGTCCTTCTGCGCCTTCTCGGCCTTGTCGCGGATCTCGCCGAGGATCTGCTTGTCGAGCGCCGCGAGTTCGCTCTCGGCCATCGCGAACTGCAACGCGAGTTCGAGGCGCTTCTCGACGTCCGCCTGTTCGAGCAGTCGCTGGCGGTCGGTGACGGCCCGCACGACGCCGGCCGAGAAGTCGGCGAGCTGACCGCCATCCTCGACGTTGAGCAGTGCCGTGGCGAAACCGGAGTCGAGTTGTTCCTGCAGCTCGGCGAGTTGCCGCAGCTGCTTCTGCAGCAGCCGGAACATCGCCGCCGGCCGTTCGCCGCGCGCAGGGATCTCGACCAACTCCTTCACACGCGCGACCAGGTGCGGCTTCTCGCGCACCGCCTTGACGATGCGCGCGCGCCGCACGCCCTGCGTCATCGCCGACATGCCGCCGTCGGGGAGCTTGAGCGTCTTGAGGATCCTGGTGATCACGCCCACGTCGTGCACGTCGCCGGCGCGCGGGGCGTCCTGCTCGGGGTCCTTCTGCAGCACCAGGAACACGTAGCCGTTGTGGGCCTCGGCCTTGGCGACGATCTCCCGCGCGGCCTGCGAATCGAGCAGCAGCGGCATCATCAGCTGCGGGAACGGCACCGCCTTCTTCAGCGGGAACACGAACATCGTGTCGGGCAGCGCATCCTGCACCACGACCGACCCGGTGGTGCTGGCGCCCGCATCGACGCCGACTGCGGTCGCCTGCCCCGGCTTCGCGGCCGTCCCGCCGCCCGCGGGCTCGTCCGCCGCGCTGGAATCGCCGCCGTCGTTCTCGCCGGGCCCGCTCATGCCGCCGTTGTAGGGTCGCGCGCGGCGTTACGGAAGATCGCGGCAGGACGGCGACGCAGGCGCCGCGATTGCACGCGCACTGTCCCGTGAAAAAAGTGCGGGCGCATGGTCCGCCGCGTGATGTTCACGCACGTTGGCCCGACCGTCCCTGCCTGCCCCGGTATGGGAGCGGCCGTGCCAACAACAAAACGAACCATGCGCCCGAAGAAGGATCGGATGCACGGTCCGCGCAACACACGCGGAATCGCCGCTGGCCGACCCTGCCTGCCCCGGTGTGGGCCGGCCTTTGGCAAGGGTCCGTGCATCCGTGGCTGCGCGCAGCGTGAGCCGCGAACAGCCGAAGTCGTTCGACTCTGCTGCCGTGCGCCCAAGGGTGCGCGGCAGTTCGGGTCGGAGAAGAGAAAGAGCGGGCAGGGAACGTGCTAACGCGACGACAACACACGGACGCGCACGATCGTGTCGTCGCCGTGGTGCTGGAGGTCGAGGTAGCCGACGTGGCGCCGCGGCAGGCTCGAGAGATCGAGCCTGGTCGCGGCCCCGGTGAACGCGGACGTCAGCCGTTCGAACAACGGCTGCAGGTCCAGATCGAACAGGCCGGCGACGTTCTCGCCGGCAATCGCAGCGATCGCGCCATCGGCACGGCGCGCACGCGGCTTGCCGCCGCGGCGCAATTCGTCGACGTGGCCCACGAGCGTGTCGGCGTCATCGGCGAACAGCAGCGCATCCTCGTGCGCGGCGACGAACATCGCGCCGCCGGCATCCGGCGACCCTTCGCGCTCGGCCGGCGACGCGGCGCGCAACCGCAACAGCTCGACGGCGCGCCGTTCCCGCCCAGGGTCGCGACCTTCCACGGCAACGACCTTGCCGAGCCCAGCCGATTCGGCGACGCGGCGCAGGTCGGCGAACAGGTCGGCCGCGGCCTTCTTGTTCTTGGTGCGCATCGCGTAGATCGCCCCGACCCGACTCGAGCCTTCGCCAGGCCCGACGTGCAACTGGACCGTGCCGCGCGAACCGAGCCGCCCGAGCACGTTGCGCTCGAGATCGAGGCCGTACTCGTCGAAGGCGTGGTGCAGGTCGTGCAGCAGGCGACCGCCGCCCTGCGAGCGCGCGGCGATCTCGGCCAGGTCGACCGACAAGACGATGCCGCCAAAGCCCCCGGCGGGCAGATCGGCCTGCAGCGTGCGCGCGGCGACCGGCTCGACGGCGTCGAACCAACCGCGGAACGGTCCCTCGCGCCGCTCGGACGGCCCACGGAGCCCCGGGACGCGCGGGCCCCTTCGCTTCTGGACGTCGGGGGCTGCGGGCGCGAACCCGAGCAACAGCGTTGCCGCGAGGTCGGCGCGTTCGCCGGCGACCGAAGCCATCACGGCGTCGGCATCGCCGAGGCCCGACGAGCCGAGCAGCCAACCGGGCACACCGTCCAGCGACTCGGCGAGCCGCTGGCCGAGACGTTGCCAATCGCCGTAGATCCACAGAGCACCGGGACCGACGGGCAAGCGCTGGCGCATCGCCTGGAACCGTTCGTCGGCGGTCAGCACGGCGCGTTGGTTCGTCGCCGAGGTCGTCGGCGGCGGCGGGTCGAGCACTTCGGTGAGCGCCCGCGTGTCGTTGCCGACGAGCAGGTCGGTGCCGACGAGCGCGAGTTCGACTTCCTGTCCTGGTCCTGCGGCAGGCGATGCCGAACGCAGGCGGAAGGTCTGCCGGCCGCCGACGCGCCGCATGGGCGCGGCGAGATCCTCGCCATCGAGCGCGAGTTGCAGGTTGTCGGCCTGGCCACGCTGCAAGCACGCGCGCAGCACGAGCAGCGGCTGCCCCGCGCCGGGAACGACGCCCGTGAGCACGAGCTCGAGTTCGCCCGTGCTGCGCAGGATCAGCCCGCGCACGAGTTCGATCGCGCGCGCCGCACCGGACGTTGCCCCGCCATCCGCAGTCACCAGGGCTGCGAAGGCCGGATCGGCGAGCAACCGCTGCACCGGGCCGGCGGTTCGCGCCGCGACTCCCCCCGCATCCGTCGGCGCCATCGCCTCGAGGCAGAGGTAGGCGATCGGCCGCTCGATCGTGTCGGCCAGCCGCGGCAGCGCGGCCGTCTGGGCGAGCGCGGCGTGCGCGGGAACGACGACGGCGGCCACCAGGGCCGCAAGGGTCGTCATCGATGCGCATCGCATGGCGCGCGGTGAGCAAAGCCGGGACCAATGCGAGACGAAACCGCAAGCCGTTGCAGCCGATGCGCTTGCATGCTCAGCGGGCCTTCGCCGAGGCGCGCCGACTCTGCTCACCTGCGCAGATTCCGCACACCCGGCACCGGCTGGGGCCGGCGGTCGGGACCGGCAACGCGATCAGCCGCCGCCGAGCCGGTCGTACAGCGTTCGACGCCCGATGCCGAGCAGGCGCGCCGCCTCGGCCTTGTTGCCGCCGGCGGCCTGCATGGCGCGGTCGATCGCCCACCGTTCGAGCGCCGCGAGGTCGAGGGTCGTGGGCGGCTGCGACGACGGCAGGCCCGCGGCTGGCAGGGGATCGGCCGGCGACAGAGCCTCGGCCCGCAGTTCGCTGCCGCAGAGCGCCCACAGCCGCTGCATCTCGTTGCGGAGCTGGCGCACGTTTCCGGGCCAAGGTCGCGCGCGCAGAGCATTGGCCAGCACGGTGTCCACGACCGGGGCGGGCAGACCACGCTCCCGCGCGCACGCCGCGAGGAAGTGCTCGGCGAGCGGCACCACGTCGTCGATGCGCTCCCGCAGCGGCGGCAGGTTCACGGTGACGACGGCGAGGCGGAAGTAGAGGTCTTCGCGCAGCTTGCCTGCCGCGATCGCTTGCCGCGGATCGCGGTTCGTCGCGGCGACGACGCGCACGTCGATCGTGTACTCACGATCCCCGCCGACGGGCCGCACGCGCCTCTCCTCGAGCGCGCGCAGGAAGCGCGCCTGCAGCTCGAGGTTCATCTCGGTGATCTCGTCGAGGAACAACGTGCCGCCGGCTGCATGCCGCAGCAGGCCGGGCCGCGCGCGATCCGCACCGGTGAAGGCGCCCTTCTCGTGCCCGAACAGTTCGCTCTCGAGCAGTCCTTCGGCGATCGCGGCGACGTTGACGCCGACGAACGGCCCACGGTGGCGGCGACCGCCGGCGTGCAGCGCGCGCGCCGCGACCTCCTTGCCCGTGCCGCTCTCGCCGGTGAGCAGCACGGGCAGTTCGGTGTCGACGACCCGGTCGAGCACGTGCAGCGCGCGCAGCAAGGCTGGAGACGTGCCGAGCAGGAGCGGGAACGGGTGCTGGAGCTGCCCACGGTCGAGTGCCGGCAGCGGCGCCGCGAGCGCTTCCGCCTGCGCCTGCACGGTGTTCTGGAGCTGGCGGTTGCGTTCGGCCAACTCGAGCGCCTGCGCGCGGTTCTTCGCCAACAGCCCGTGCAGATGCAGCACGATCGCGCCCTGGTCCGCGAACGCCATCAGCCACGGCAGATCGCGTTCGGCGAACACGCCGGCCTGGAAGCGGTGGTCGAGGTAGAGCGCGCCGATCACCTCGTCGCCGACGCGCAGCGGCATGCACAGCACGCTGCGCAGCCGCAGGTCGGCGACGCTCTGCGCCGCCGCGAACTCGTCCGCCTGCGCGTCCTCGCTGAACAGGCCATCGCCCTGCTGCAGCACCCTCGACACGATCGTCGTCGACACCTTGCGCTCGGGGTTCGGCACGACTTCGTGGTCCAGGTTGCGAGCGACCTCGACCTGGAACCCGCCCGGCGCGGGACCGCGCGTCACCAGGAACCCGCGCTCGGCGCCGAACAAGCGCACCGCTTCATCGACGAGCACGGTCAACACCGCTGCGCGGGTGTCGGCACCCGCCAACTGACGGTTGAGGCCGAGGATCGCCAGCCAGCGCTGGCGTTCGGTGTCGCGGGCATCGCCGCGCAGCCGCTGCAGGAAGTCGGTCCAACGCGACACTCACGGCCTCCCGGTCGCCGCCGCCAGGGCGCGCAACGCCATCGCCTCGGCGTGGCCTTCGTGGGCGGCGAGCCCGCCGTGCGAGGCGATCGCTGCGCGCAGCACGGCAGCGGCCTCGTCTACGCGCACCCCGGTGAGCACCTTCGCGGCGAGGGCCGCGACGGCCACCGAGGCGGGGCAGCCGGCCGCGCGCCACCGCGCCTCGACGATCGCCGCACCCTCGCGCCGCAGACTCAACTGCACGTGGTCGCCGCAGACCGGATGCTCGGCGGAGCCGTTCGACACGCCGGGTCCACTGCACTCCCCGGCAAGTTCGCCGGCGACCAGGACCTCGCGCAGGCGCACGCCGACCATCGGGATCTCAGAGGGTGAGGAACGACCGGTTGCGACCCCGCTGCGCGGCCGCAGCGGACGATCGGAGCGTGTTCGTGGTCGCGTCCACGGGATCTCAGGGGCGCTCCGTCAACGGCGAGTCGTCAACGGCGGGCGCGCGGCGATCGAGCCAACCGAACTCGTCGGCGAGGAACGAACAGCCGCCGAGCGCGACGCAGACGAACGCGGCCAGCAGGGCGTGCACGGCGGTCTTACACGACGAACGTCTCATGCAGGTCGGCCTCGTTGGCGAGCAGTTGTTCGAAGGACTCGCGCGCGCGCACGAGGCGCGCGGTGTTGCCGGCGACGAGCACCTCGGCGGCGCGGCGCCGCGTGTTGTAGTTCGACGCCATCGCCGCACCGTACGCGCCAACCCCGAGCACCGCCAGCAGGTCGCCCCGCTGCAGCGGCGGCAACGTCCGACGTCGGCCGAGGAAGTCGCCGGTTTCGCACACCGGCCCGACGACATCGACGGTTCGCAGCGCCCCGGGCCGCGGGCTCACCGGAACGATCACGTGCTCCGCCTGGTAGAGGGCGGGCCGCATCAGGTCGTTCATGGCGGCATCGACCAGCGTGAAGTCGGTGCCGCCCTGCTGCTTCTCGCCGATCACGGCCGTCAACAGCACCCCCGCGTCGCCGACCAGGAACCGCCCGGGCTCGACGACCGGCGTCCATTGGCGCTGCCGCAGGGTCGGCAGCAGGGCCCGCGCGACCCCGCCGACGTCGAGCGGCTCGCCGTTGCCGTAGGCGATGCCGAAGCCCCCGCCGGTGTCGTAGTAGCGGATGCCCGCGGCGCGAACCGGAGCGGCATCGACGAAGGCGCAGACGGCCTGCAAGGCCTGCACGTACGGCTCCACGCTGCGCACCTGGCTGCCGAGATGCACGTGGTAGCCGACCAGTTCCAGCGACGCCTCGCGCGCGATCGCGTCGACGACGCTGCCGGCGCGCGCCAACGAGATGCCGAACTTGTTCTCCTTCTTGCCGGTGCTGATGTAGGCATGCGTGCCGGCATCGACGTCGGGGTTGATGCGCAGCGCGATGCGCAGCCGTTTGCCGAGTTGGCGGCCGACGGCCGCGAGGTCGGGCAGCTCGTGCTCGGACTCGACGTTGAAGAACAGGATGTCGGCGGCGGCCGCCGCCTCGATCTCCCAGCGTTCCTTGGCGACGCCGGCGAACACCACGCGCGACGTCGGCAGGCCGGCGGCTTGCAGCCGACGGAGCTCCCCGCCGCTGACCACGTCGAAGCCCGACCCGCCCTCGTGCAACGTGCGCAGCACGCCCAGCGTCCCGTTCGCCTTCACCGCGTAGCAGACGATCGCGTCGGCGCCGAACGCCGAGCGCACTTGCTGCAGCCGCTCCTGCATCGCGGTCTGCGAGTAGACGTAGAGCGGCGTGCCAAAGCGTCGGGCCAACGCGCGCAGCGGCACGTCTTCGCACCAGGTCTCGCCCTCGCGTCGATGGAACGAGGCGCCAGACGCGCCAGGGCACGGCTGCCGGTCCGGGATCATGGCCGAGGATCCTGCCGATGGGCCGGCCGCGGCGCCAGTGCGCGGCGCGACGTTCAGCCCGCCGAGGTCGCGAGGCGCGCCTTCAGGCGATCGAGCACGCGCCCGTGGATCTGGCAGATCCGCGACGCCGACAAGCGCAGGCGCCTCGCGATCTGCTTGCCGGTCAGCCCGTGCAGGTAGTGCAGGTCGAGCACCTTCCACTCGATGGGCTGCAGCGTCGCACGGATCTGCTCGAGCAGTTCCTGCCGCGTGATCGCCTCGATCGGCGATTCGTTGGTCAGGTCCGGCAGCTGGGCGCAGCGGTCGTCGCCGGCGTCGTCGCCGGCACCCCCGGTGACGGACGGCAGCACGGACGGTTCGAATCGCCGCAACAAGGCGCCCTCGCTGATGCCCAGCGCCACCGCGAGTTCGCTGTCGGTGGGCTCGCGACCGAGCTCCAGGCACAACCGGCCGCGCACCTCGTTGCGTTGGCGGACGCGCCGCCGGAACAGCCGCGGCAGGAAGTCCATGTGGCGCAGTTCGTCGAGCATCGCGCCGCGCACGCGGATGCGCATGAACGCCTGGAACTGGTCGCAACGCGCCGGCTCGAAGGTCTCGACCGCCTGCAGCAGGCCCCAGAGACCGGCGTGCACGAGATCGCGCGCATCGACGCTGCGCGGCAAGCGGCTCGCCAACGCACTGGCCATCTGCTCGATGACGTCCGTCTGCCGCTCGACGATGCTCGCCAGCAGCGCCCGCGAACCGCTGCGCCGGTAGCGACGCAGCATGTCCTCGGTCGTCTCGGCAGCAGCGGCCCTGACCGCGCCCACCGGACGTGACCCGGATTTGCTCACCATGTGCAGCGAGTGCCCATCGAAGTCCGCCGCTCCACCACCACGATGCGTCGCACAACCGCGCGTGCGATCGCCCGCTGACCACGAAACGCTCGCCTGGCACGGCGCGACGCGCGCGTCGGCGCGTGCACAGCGAACATCATCGCGATGGCAAGGAGCGTACGAGCGCAGACGCTATCACGAACCGCGCTCTCGACACAACGATGTTGTCGTGATGCGCGTCGCGAATCGTCGCTCACGCATCGACGGGCGACACGACGAGACCCGTGCGCGCGAGAACGGTTCGCTCCGCGTCGCGCATGCGTGCGCGCGCACGCGGCGTCGTGTCGTCGTGACCGAGCACGTGCAACAGCCCGTGGACGACGTACAGCGCCACTTCGGCGCCGACTGCGTGGCCACGTTCGCGCGCGATGCGTGCTGCCGTCGTGACGCTGACCACCACTTCGGCGCCGTCGTCGAGCGCGAACGACATCACGTCGGTCGGCGTCGGGTCGCCGAGATGCCGTGCGTGCAGGTCCGCGATCTCGGCATCGTCGGTGAGCAACAACGACACGGACAACGACGGGCGCCGCGCGAACGCGAGCGTGGCCCGCACCACGCGCCGCAGCAGCGGCAGCGGCGTGCGTGGCCGCCCGCGATCGACGACTTCGAGCCGCAGCGCCGGCAGTCGCACGGCCCGCGCGCCACGCCGGGGCGCCTTCGTCACCGCCCCGGCCGCGCCGGTCCCGGCGCGGCGTCGTAGGCCGTGACGATGCGGCTGACGACCGCGTGCCGCACGACGTCCACCGTCCCAAGCGTGGCGATGCCGATGCCCTCGACCGCCTGCAGCTTGCGCACGGCGTCGGCCAGGCCCGACGCGACGTTGCCGGGCAGGTCGACCTGCGACGGATCTCCCGTCACCACCATGCGCGAACCCTCGCCAAGGCGGGTCAGGAACATCAACATCTGCGGCACCGTCGTGTTCTGCGCCTCGTCCAGGATCACGAACGCGCGGTTCAGCGTGCGGCCGCGCATGTAGGCGAGCGGACAGACCTCGACGACCTCGCTCTCGAGCCAACGCACGCGCGTGCGGGGGTCGAGCAGATCCTGCAGCGCGTCGTACATCGGCCGCAGGTACGGATCGATCTTCTGCTGGAAGTCGCCCGGCAGGAAGCCGAGCTTCTCGCCCGCCTCGACCGCGGGCCGCACGAGCACCAGCCGCCGCACGATGCCGCGCTTCATCGCCTCGATCGCCTTGGCGACCGCGAGGTAGGTCTTGCCAGTGCCCGCCGGACCGACGCCGAACACGACGTCGTGCTGTTCCATGCACTCGAGGTACCGCTGCTGCCCTGGCGTGCGCGCACGCACGTTCGCGCCGCCGTTGCCGACCGGCGATCGCGCCCGGTCGTCTCCCGGCAGCGGCTGGGCCGTCGCATCCTGGCCCAGCGTCGCGCGCAACCGGCCGGCGACCTCCTGCGTGCTGACGCGCCGGCCGCCACGCAGCATGCCGAGACACTCCTCGAGCACCTGCTGGACCACGACCACGTGACCGGCGTCGCCGAGCAGCCGCAGGCTGCCGTCGCGGGCCAGCACGCTCACGCCGTGCAGTTCGCGGATCAGCCGCGCATTGCTGTCGAGCGGCCCCAGCAGCGTGCGGGCCTCGTCGACGGACTGCAGCGGGATGTGGACGTCAGCATCGGTCATGCGGAGTGCAGGGCGAGTGTAGCGCCGTACGGGAGGGTCGATTCATCACTCTGGTCACGACACGGGCCCCGACCACGATCGTGAAGCTGGGCCATCGCCCGGTGGCACGGGCCAACGGACCTCACGTCAGCCACACCAACGCCAGGAACCACGCGCAGAACGAGAACAGCAGGCTGTCGACCAGGTCGAGCACGCCGCCGTGCGCCGGCAGCAGCCGGGAACTGTCCTTGGCCTTGCACCGGCGCTTCAGCAGCGACTCGATCAGGTCGCCGGCCTGCGTCGTGAAGTTCAGCACGATGCCCGCCAGCAGGGCTCCCCACCACGGCAGCTCGATCTGCGGCCGCAGCAGCGGACCCGCGAGCGCCATCGCCACCACGATCGACGCCAGCAGGCTGCCGCCAGCGCCCTCGACGGTCTTGCCGGGGCTGACGTGCGGGATCAGCTTGCGCCGGCCGAGCAGCCTGCCGACGCAGTAGCCGCCGATGTCGCCGCCCTTGCAGACGAGCACCACGAACAACACCGACGGCAGGTGGCGCAGGCAGATGCCCATCGCGAGGTAGGTCGGCCAGGCGATCCAGACGAACCCGAGCAGCGACGCCCCCTGCTTCTCGAGCCCGGCGTGCATGTCGTCGCGGCCGAGCGCGCGCACGGCCATCGGGAACAACAGCAGGAGCGTGCCGAGCACCAGCGGGTAGAGCTCGTGGTCGATCCGCGTCCAGGCGAACAGGAAGGCGCTCGCGAACAGAGCCACGGACACGACCGGCAGCGAGCGTCGCGACACCGCGAAGCCGCCGTCGCGCAGCATGCCGACGAACTCGAACACGCCGGCGATGCCGAGCAGCGACAGCAGCCCCGCCGACAGCACGCCCTGCCGCACGCCGAGTGCTTCCGTGGAGTCGAGCCACCAGATGCCGGCGATCGCCGCCAGCATCACCGGCGTCAGCACCGCGCGCACGCGCAGGTCGTTCGCCATCAGGGCACCTTGCCGAACTTGCGGACGCGGGCGCCGTAGTCGCGAAACGCCGCGTGCAGGTGCTCGGCGCGGAAGTCGGGCCAGCACACCTCGCCGACGTGGATCTCCGCGTAGCTGACCTGCCACAGCAGGAAGTTGCTGATGCGACGCTCGCCGGCCGTGCGGATCAGCAGGTCGGGATCGGGCAGCTCGGGGTGGTAGAGGGCGGCGTGCAGGGCGCGTTCGTCGATCGCGTCGGGCGAGAGCTCCCCGCGCTGCACCTTGACCGCGAGCTTCTTCACCGCGTCGACGATCTCCTGGCGGCCGCCGTAGCTGATCGCCAGCGCCAGCCGCATGCCGTCGTTCGCCGCGGTCGCGGCGATCGTCGCGTCGAGCAGGTCGAGCACGTCGGGCGCCAGGCGGTCGCGTCGCCCGCTGTGGAGCAGCCGCACGCGGTTCTTCTGCAGCGTCGGCAGCTCCTCGACCAGGAACCGCTTCAGCAGCTTGAACAGCAGCGCGATCTCACGCGCCGGGCGCTGCCAGTTCTCCTCGCTGAACGCGTAGAGCACCAGCGCCTCGACGCCCAGGCGCGCACACTCGGTCACCGTCGTGCGCACGGCGTCGATGCCCCGCTCGTGGCCGCGGATTCGCTCGAGCCCGGCCTGCTTCGCCCAGCGACCGTTGCCGTCCATGATCACCGCGACGCTGCGCGGCACGACCATTCCGGGGGCTTCGCCGCCCTTCTTCACCGCACGATGACCTGCTGCCGCTCGGGTCCGACCGAGATGGTGCGCACCGGCAATCCGGTGTGCTGCTCGATCGCCCGCACGTACGCCTGCGCCGTCGCGGGCAGCCGTTCGAACTGGCGCACTTCGCGCAGGTCCTCGGTGAAGCCGGGCAGCTCGACCAGTTCGGGCGTCGCGGTGTCGAGGTCGAAGGCCGGCAGCTCGGTCGTACGCACGCCATCGGCAAGGCGGTAGGCGACCGCGATGCGCAGCGGGAAGCCACGCAGCACGTCGAGGTTGGTCAGCACCAGCTCGGAAGCGCCCGACAGCGCGCCGCTGTAGCGCACCGCGACGGCGTCGAACCAGCCGCAACGACGCGGCCGTCCGGTCGTCGAACCGAACTCGTTGCCGGCGATGCGCAGGCGGTCGCCGAGCGCGTCCTTCAGCTCGGTCGGGAACGGACCCTCGCCGACGCGCGTCGCGTAGGCCTTGGCGATGCCGATGACGCGCAACGCGTGCGGCGGCAGCCCGGTGCCGCTGAAGGCGCCGCCGGTGCTGGCGTGCGAACTGGTCACGAACGGGTAGGTGCCCTGCTCGACGTCGAGCAGGCAGCCTTGCGCGCCCTCGAGCAGGATGCGCTTGCCGGCGGCGTGCGCCTGGCGCAGCAACGCGCCGGTGTCGACGATGCCGGCGCGCAGGCGGTCGCCGGCGGCCAGCAGTTCGCGGTGCATCGCCTCGGCATCGATCGGCGCCAGCCCCGCCGGGCCGAACCACGCGTTCTTCTGCGCGGCGAAGCCCTCGAGCGCCTTCTTCAGCGCGGCCGGGCGCAGCAGGTCGCCCAGCCGCAGGCCGATGCGGGCGCAGCGGTCGGCGTAGGCCGGGCCGATGCCGCGGCCGGTCGTGCCGATCTTGCCGGCACCACGAGCGCCTTCGGCCCACTGGTCCTGGCGCCGGTGCGCCTCGAGGATCACGTGCGCCCGTTCGCTGAGCAGCAGGTTCTTGCCGAGCTGCACGGAGAGCCCGCGCTGCTGCAGCTTCTCGATCTCGCTGCACAGGTGGATCGGGTCGACGACGACGCCGTTGCCGATCACGTTGATCGTGTGGGGATGCACGATGCCGGACGGCACCAGGTGCAGCACGAGCTTGCCGCTCGGCAGGACCAGCGTGTGGCCGGCGTTGTGGCCGCCGCCAAAACGAACGACGAAGTCGGTGTCCGCGGCGAGCCAGTCGATGACTTTGCCCTTGCCTTCGTCACCCCAGAGGATGCCTACGACGCACGTGGTGGGCATGGAATCGGGCTGCAGAAAAGGGCGGCAGCATAGCAGGGGCACCGAGCGGTTCCTCGCCTCGAGTCGCATCGCCGATTGCCTCCGTTGCCACACCCTGTAGGTGCACCATGACGACGACGCCCGACGACGACGTGCGCCAACAGGCACTCACCCACCTGAAGGCGTTCAGCAGCCGCCTGCTGCCGGGGACGATCCGGCGGATCACGACGTGGAAGCGGCTGCCGCGCGCCAGCCGCCCCGAACTCCTGGCCGAGATCCGCCAGGAACTCGCGATCGACTGCCTGCTGCACGCCGAGGCCATCGTCGCCGCGCCCTCCGAAGAGCGTCACGCCCGCTGGATGCGGCTCGCCGATCGGTTCGCCCATCGTCAGTTCGTGGCCCGGCCGCGCCTGCCGCCCGCCCCGGCGGCAGCGCCACCGGAGGTCGCCACGGACGTGCCGCCCGAATTCGGCAACGTGCAGACGATGCGCAACGGGCGCATGAACCTGCGCGAGACCGCCGGCCGTCGCGGCGTGCACGAGCGCGTGTTCCGCCGACAACTCGCCGCCGTCGCCGAACGACTCGGCGCAGGCAACGAACACCACGCGTTCTGGTGCCGGCGGCTCGGCGAAGCGCTGACCGGGCTGGCGGCCGATCTGCTGCGCGAACGGGCGCCACTCGTGCTGTGGCCCCGGCCGCGCCGACTTCCGGATCCGGCGGCCCGACTGCTGCGCCTGCGGCGGCTCGTCACGCACTTCCCGATCCGCGCCGCGACGCTGCCCGAGCGCGCGATCCTGCGGCGGTGGACGAAGCGGCGCCACTTCGACGACGACGCGCCGCGGCGGCTGCTCGCCGACGCCGTGGCCGTGGCACCACAGGACGGCGCCGCCTGGTTGTGGGCGTGCGAGGCGCACGTCGTCGCGGGCGACCTGCACGCGGCGACGTCGGCGCTGCGCGCTGCGCGCCGGTTCGCCGGGGCCTCCTCGGCGGCCGTGGTGTTGGCGCGCGCCCGCGTGCTCGAAGCGCGCCATCGCCTGCCGGCGGCGATGGCCCTGCTGGCGCGCGCGGCCCGGCGCTGGCCGCGGCACCGCCAGCTCGCTGCGATCGTCGCGTCGCTGCCGTTCGCCGGCAGCTGAGTCAGCGCGGCGGCTGCAACGCCGCCTGCAGTGCTGCGGCGAGGTCGCGTTCGGCGGCGGGATCGCCGCGCGCGACGCTCCACTCCGGCAGGCCGAACCACGGCGTGGCCAGGCGCCGCAGTTCGACGACCACCGCCAGGTCCCCGCCGGACGCGGCGGCGCGGAACACCGATGCGCGCCGCTCGCCCACCGGCTCGGCGACCGGCGCCCATTCGCTCTGCAGCAGGAACCGCTCGGCATCGGCGACCGCGAGCGGCCCGAAGGCGCCCTGGATCACCGCGCTGCAGCGGCCGAAAGCATCCGGCGGCAGCGAGCCGTCGACCACCACCGGACAGGGCTCGTACGGACCTGCGGTGCACGCCGCCAACGCGAGCAGTGCGATCGCGACGCGCTCACGCACGGCCGTGCCCTCCGCCGCCGGGCGTGCGCACGACCAGGCGTTGGCCCGGTTCGATGCGCAGCGAGGTCTTGGCCGGCAGGGCCACGCGGGCGCCAGAGCGCACCACGTGCAGTTCGCCGGGCCGCCCCCGACCGCCGCCCGCCGCGCCGGGTGGTGCTGTGCGATGGCGTTCGCCGAGGAACGACACCTGCAGCGGCACCAGCGGCACGAGTTCCTTCTGCAGGCCGTCGCCGCCGCGCCGTGCGCCCGCACCGCCGCTGCCGCGACGCACCGACAGACCGACGACCCGCACGGGGTAACGCTGCTCGATCTCTTCGATCGGCGTGTTGCGCGTGTTCGTCATGTGCGTCTGGATCGCCGCCTGGCCGGCGGCGGTCGGTGCAGCACCGGCCCCACCGGGCAGCGTCTCGTAGCTGGTGAACTCGCTACCGTCCAGTCGGCGGCCGCCGAACGAGAGGTTGCTCATGGTGCCGGCCGACGCCGCCGGCGCGCGGCCGGGTGCTGCCTGCGCGAGCGCGGCGAACACGACGTCGACGAGGCGCTGGCTGGTCTCGACGTTGCCGCCGGCGACGGGTGCTGGCGAACGTGGATCGACGAGCGAGCCCGGTCGCGTGCGCAACCGGATCAGACGGAACAGGCCGTCGTTCGTCGGCAGCCGATCGGGGCACAGGCAGCGCAGCGCGTAGACGCAGGCCGCCATCACGATGCTGCGGTTGGCGTTGACGCCACCGCGCGCCTCGTCGCTGGTCGCGCGCCAGTCGAACTCGGCGCTGCCGCCGCGCAAGCGCAGCACCAGGTCGATGGGCAGCGGGCCGTGGCCGAAGCCGTCGTCCTCGAGGCAGTCGCGAGCGTGGAAGGTGCCGCGCGGCAACTCGCGCAGCATGCTGCGACCCGCCCGTTCGGTGTAGGCGAGCAACTGGTCCTGCACCGCCCGCAGCCGCCGCAGGCCATGTTCGGCGGCGGCACCGCGCAGCCGCGCGTCGAGGTGTTCGAGGCTCGCCTCCTGGGCGGCGAGGTCGACGAGCCGTTCGCCAGCACCGCGCACGTTGCGCGCGAACAGCACCGCGAGGTCGCGCTGCCGGACGCCAGCCCGCCGCCAGTACACGGGCGGCAGCACGAGCCCTTCGGCGTGCAGGTCGGCGGCGATCGCCATCGAACCTGGTGCACTGCCACCCACGTCCGCGTGGTGCGCTCGGTTGACGACGAACCACTCCGGCGCGCGGCGCGAGTCGACGAACACCGGCCGCACCATCGTCAGGTCGGGCAGGTGCGTGCCGCCGGCGTAGGGATCGTTCAGCAACGCCACGTCGCCCGGAGCCAGCGCCAGGTCGCGACGCACCGCCGCGACCGCATCGCCCGCGCTGCCGAGGTGCACCGGGATGTGCGCCGCCTGGGCGACGAGGCGCCCGTTGCGATCGAAGATCGCGACCGAGAAGTCGGCGCGCTCGCGGATGTTCGGGCTGATCGCGCTGCGCTGCAGGCGCACGCCCGCCTCTTCGCAGAAGGCGCTCAGCAGGTGGTGGAACACCTCGAGCCGCACCGGATCGATCGTCGCCGTCGCCACGCCGCCAATCTGCCGGACGGCGGCGTCCGCCGGAAGCGCGGGCCGGACGAAAGCACACGGCCCCAGTGAGCCGTGCTCACCGGGGCCGTGGGTTCGACCGGCGCGGTCGGGCGGAGGGGATCAGAGCCCGCCGCCGCCGCCATTGCCGCCGCCGCCACCGTTGCCACCACCGCCGCCGGCGGGGCGACCCGCTCCACCAGCGTCACCGCCGCGACCGCGCCGCGGCAGCGACTCGCGGATCACGTCGAGCGCCTTCTGCGCGTCGTCGAGCTTGTTCGCCTCGAGCGCCTTCTTCAGGTTCTCGATGTTGCCCTCGAGCTTCGTCGCGGCCTCTTCCTGGCCGTTCTCCTTCATCATGTTGATCATGCGCGAAGCCCCGCCGAGGCCTTCCTTGAGCTGCGTGAGTTCCTCGGCCGTCATCTCGGCGACCTTCTTGTTGCCCGACAGAGCGCCCATCAACCCGCCGCGGCGGCCACCAGCGCCACCGGCCTGACCACCTGCCCCGCGGCCACCCGCGCGGGCGCGCTCGAGCTGTTGCTCGAGCTTCTTGACCTCTTCGGCGTTGCCGTCGGCGCGCGCCTTCTCGATCTGCTTCTCGAGCTCGGCGACGCGCGCGGCCATGTCGGTCCGGCCACCGGCGCCCCCACCCGCGCGATCGCCGCGGCCTTCGCCGTCAGCGCGCGCCGGGCGTTCCCCCGCACCGGCCGCCGGAGCGCTCGCGACGTTGCCGAGCAGCTTCTCGTACTTCGCCTTGAAGGCGTCGCGCTCCTTGGTCTTGCCCGTCTGGTCGAGCAGTCGGAACTGCTGGGTGGCGGCTTCCTTGGCGAGCTTGTGCTCCGGGGCCTTGGCCAGGAACTGCTCGTAGAGGGCCATGGCACCAGCGAAGTCGCGCTGGCCCTTCTCCAGGTAGAAGGCCTTGTAGAACATCGCCTCCGTTTCGGCGGCGACGGGTTCCTGCGCGGCGAGCGGCAGGGCGAGAGCGAGCAACAGGGACGCGATACGGATCTTCATGGGTTCCTCGGGGAATGCGGTCGGGTATGGGCCGGTCGCCCACACGGGCACGGCACGGTAGGCGACGGTTACGGTGCCGACTCCACTCGCCCACGTAACGGATTGGTAGCGGCGCCACGCCGCCGCCGTGATTGCCCCCGCCAGCGCACTTCTGACGCGGAGGCCCCATGCCCGACGAAGCCGCGCCGACCCTGCGACCCGATGCCGGCAAGCCGGCAACGGCACCGACCCCGACGGCTGCCCCGACCAGCGATGCGGGGCGCCCCGCGACCCCGCCGCGCTGGCGCATCCCCACCGATCCACCGCCGGTCTGACGGTGGCGTCGACGTCACGCGCGAACGCGCGCGCGCGCGAGCAGTTCGTCGCGCACCATCGAACCCAGTTCGCTGCACTTGTGGTCGCCGGCCTTCAGGCTGCGGATGCGACCCTTCTGGATCAGATCCGCAACCGTGGCCTCGAGCTCCGTCGCCGCCTGCGGCTGCCCGATGTGATCGAGCATCAGCCCCATCGCCAGGATCGTCGCCAGCGGGCTCGCCTTGTCGGTGCCCTTGTACTTCGGCGCCGAACCGTGGATGCCCTCGAACATCGACACCTTGCCGGGGTGGATGTTGCCCGACGAAGCGATGCCCATGCCGCCGATCAGCATCGCGCCGAGATCGGTGATGATGTCGCCGAAGAGGTTCGTCGTCACACAGACGTCGAACCACTCCGGCTGCTTGATCAGCCACATGCACGCCGCATCGATGTAGGCGTGGTCGGTGGCGATGCCCGGATACTCCTTGGCGACCTTGGCGAAGATGCGCGTCCAGATGTCCTGCGCGCGCACCGCGTTCGCCTTGTCGATCAAGGTGACCATCGGCTTCTCGCGGCCCTTCTTCGGCCCGCGCTTCTTCGCCAGTTCGAAGGCGTGACGGATGATGCGCTCGGTTCCGCGCGCCGTGTAGACCATCGACTGGTGCGCGATCTCGAAGTCGGTGTCCTTCTTGGTCGTGCCGTGGATGCCGGCGTAGGCATCCTCGGTGTTCTCGCGCAGGAACAGGATGTCGATGTCGGCCGGGGTCTTGCCCTTCAGCGGGCACATCGACTCGTGGTAGAGCTTGACCGGGCGCAGGTTGACGTAGAGGTCGAGCTTGTGCCGCATGCCGGCGATGATCGCGAACTCGAGCTTGCCGACCTCGATGCGCGGATCGCCGATCGCGCCGAACAGCACTGCGTGCATCTGCCGGATGCGGTCGAACGCCGCGTCGGGCATCGTCTCGCCGGTCTTCAGGAAGTGCTCGGCGCCGTACGGCAGGGCTTCCCGCCGGGTCGTGAAGCCGTAGATCGACTGGATCGCGTCGAGCACCTTCAGGGCTTCGCGGACGACTTCGTCGCCGATGCCGTCGCCAGGGAGAACACCGATGTCGTAGACCTTGCTCATGCTGCTGGTGGATTCGCGGCGTGATCCGCCGCGCGCCCGGCCCACCGGGAAACGTGGTCGGCGGACCACGAAGGGCGAGCAGTATGGCGATCGGCCCCGACCGAACAACCGCGAATGGCGCCCGGTGCTGTTCCCGTGACGGTCCCATGCAGCGAGCCGCGTCGGTCGGTAAGCTCGCGCGCTCGATGTTCCGGCCCCACTGCGCCTCCATGACCCACCGCACCGCCGTTTCCGCCTTCGTTGCCTGCACGCTGCTCGCCGTCGCGAGCGCCCAGAACGAGGAGGCCGAGTTCAACCAGCGCCAGGCCAAGGCCCTCAACTCCTTCGCGAAGAAGGCGTTCGACAAGGGCTTCCCGCGCATCGCCAAGGTGGTCTGGCTGCAGGTGCACAAGCTGTACGACGCGGACAACGCCGAGGCCTGGACCGCACTCGGCTACGTCAAGATCGGCGCTGGCTGGAACCCCGACCCGAAGAAGCCCTACCCGACCACGGACACCGGCAGCGGCGCCGAGGGCCAACCGCTGCAGCGCCAGTACGAGGCGCTGAAGAAGGACCTCGCCAACCAGCACCGCGGCCAGGCGGAGCGCGCCGCGAAAGCGGGCCGCACCGACCTGGCACTCCACCACTGGCGCATGGTGCTGCGCTGGGTCGACAACGACGCGCAGGCGCAGAAGGCCCTCGAGCACCGCGAAGTCGGCGGCGTCACCGGCACCGCGCTCGAGCAGACGCTGTTCGACCGCAGCAAGATGATGGAGAAGGTGGTCGAGGAGCAGTCGAGGGTCACCTACGAGGTCAAGAAGGTCGACAGCGGCGTCGAGTGCCCGGTGCTCGACAAGGCTCAGGTGAAGTACATCACGGTGCGCAGCGAGCACTTCACGCTGCACGGCGACGCCGCCGAGGAGGAGAACCTGCTGAAGGCCCTCGAGTGGGCCGAGCGCGCGATGCGCGTCTGCGAAGCCGCGTTCCCGTGGCAGGTGCCGAAGGAGTGGTGGAGCCAGAGCGACATGGCGTCGTTCACCGCCAAGGAGACCTACCAGCAGATCCTGCGCGCCAACAACGTCGAGAATCTCGAGTGGAAGCTCGAACACACGGGCGGGAGCACGATCGGTAACACGCGCGTCGGCATCAACAGCGGGCCGCAAGTGCTGTTCGACTCCTGCGTTCGCCGGGTCGCCCAGATCCACGCCGGCTTCCGAGCGGACGCGTTCTCCGAGGGCATCGGCCACACCTTCGTCGGCATGGTCTTCAACAACAACCGCCTGCACGGCATCGACCTCGAGAAGCAACAGGGCACCGCGGCGAGTGAAGAGGATCGCGAGTACCAGTCGCCCGACTTCGACGTCTGGAAGAACCTGAACCTCGAGCTCGCATGGCGCAGCACGGGCGGCGTGCCAGCGAAGGAACTGCCGTTCTGCGAGACGGCGAAGTTCACCAACGAACAGCGCATCAAGGCGTGGTCGTTCTGCGACTACATGATGCGCCGCGATCCCGAGATGCTGCGCGGCATGGACCAGATGGCGGTCGAACTGGCGAGCAAGCGCATCAAGCAACCGACCGAGTTCGAGAAGCTGTTCGCAGAGAAGCACCCCGATGTGTCGGTGGCGCAGCTCGACAAGGAGTGGGAGGACTTCTGGACCGGCGCCTCGCCGGTGCTGAAGGCGATCCAGAACAACACGCCGCCGCTGCAGGCGATCAGCAAGGGCGTCGACAAGTGGCTCGAGGCGTTCAACGCCGCGCGCAAGGAATGGGGCGCCACGCCGGTCCTGTGGTCGGCGACGCTGTCGACGCGCTGCAAGGAACACGCCGAGTACCTGAAGGCCAACAAGGACCAGCGTGGACCGGCACTGCAGCACCGCCAGCAGGTCGACCTCGGCGGCACCTACCTCGGCAGCAAGTTCGCCGAGATGGCGATCGTCGAGACGAAGGTCAACCTGTCGTCGGCGAAGAAGATGTTCGAGAGCTGGGTCAACCTGCCCGGCTACCGCGACGCGCTGATCAACAACTACGTGCTGTCGATCGGCCTCTACGTCGACGGCGACATCCTGGTGATGAACACCGTGAGCGGCCTCGGCGAGCCGAAGGCAGCGAACGTCGGGTGGAACTACTTCCCGCGCAAGAACGACACGGTGCTCGACGCCGAGGTGTCGGTCGACGACCTGGGGCCGGACGTCGTCGCCCTGCTCGAGAAGCACGGCAAGACGGGCGTGAAGAAGATCGGGCAGCCGATCACGCTGCACTTCGGCGGCACCAGCGGGCTCGGCAACCGTGCGAGCTACGTCTGCACCGTGACCACCGGCAAGGGCGAGAAGATCGACGGCGCGATCCTGTTCCCGGACGGTCCGCACCGCACCAGCGCCGCTCCCGGCGTGGTGGCGTTCATCCCCTTCGCGCCATTGCCGAAGGGCCAGATCGTCTACGCGTGGAGCTTCGGCGACAGCGATCGCCAGCAGAGCGCCAAGGGCCAGTTCACGGCGCGCTGACGAGACCCGGGCGAGGCACCGGCCTCGCCCCCGCGATCACCAGAACAGCCGGCTCGCCCGGATGTCGACCGTGCGAACCGCGCCGCCGCGCGCGACGTGGCAGCGCCACAGCTGGCCGCCTTCCTGCGCGTACTTGCCGAGCAGGCGGTCGTTCCACAGATCGCGCAGAGCGACGACGTCGCCGATGCGGCGCAACACCGGGTTGTTCGCCTCGTCGCGCAGTTCGACCGCGAGCAGCAGGTCGCCGGCGGCGAGGTCGGTGCCTTCGGGCTGCTCACCGGCGTAGACCTTCTCGACCACGACCACACGTTCCGGGATCACGTTCGGCTCGCCGGTGGCGTCGCCGGTGAACGCGCGATGCAGCGCGATCGCGGAGGTGCGGACGGCCTCGGGGTTCTCGGCGTACGGCAGATCGCGCACCAACAAGCCCGACTGCTTGACGACGCCCCAGACCTCTGCCGGCAACGGCGCGAGCCGCAGCGACTGCGGCGCACCCTGGCGTTCGATCGCGAGTTCGAGTTCGACGCCCGGCGGCTGCGCCCGCAGCGTCATCGCAAACCCGGGGCTCCAGGTGATCGGAACGCCCGCGAGCGAAACGATGCGATCGCCGGAACGCAGCCCGGCCTTCGCCGCCGGCCCGCGCAGATCGACGTCGAACACGAGCACCTTGCCGTCCTCGTCGACGACGCGCATGCCGAGGTCGGGGCTGCGCAGCTTGTAGGCAGCGAACAACAGCGTCAGCACCTGCTTGCGCACGTGGTCGACCTGGATCGCGTAGCCCTTGTTGTTGAACGTGCCGCCGCCGGCACTGTTGATGCCGACGAGCCGCCCGTTCATGTCGAGCAGCGCTCCGCCGCTGTTGCCGCCGTTGATCGCCGCGTCGGTCTCGAGCACCGGCCCGAGCTTCTCGAACCGGCCCCGCACCGGGATGAAGTCGTTCTGCCGCGTGACCAGGCCGAACGTGATCGTGTTGGCGCGCCCGTGCGGGTTGCCGATCGCCGCGACCATCTCGCCGATCGCCAGCGCGTCGGAGCTGCCGAGTTCGACGGCCTGGGCCTCCGCGCCGGGAGCGAGTTCGAGCTGCAGCAGGCTGAGGTCGTCCTCGCGCGAGATGCTGAGCACCCGCACCTTGTACTCCTTGCCGCCGAACACCCGCGCGGTCACCGCGTGGTCCGCCGCAGCCGAACCGTCCGCGTTCGTGGCGTCGTCGACGACGTGCCAGTTGCTGAGCGCGAGCCCGCTGCGATCGATGATGACGCCCGAGCCGAGGCTCATCGGCACCAGTTCGGGCTCCTTCATCGAGGCGAACGGATCGTCTTCGTCGACCTTGGCGACGTTGCGCGCGACGTAGATGTTCAGCATCGCGCCGCTGGTGCGTTCGATCATCGCCGTCAGCGCCGATCGACGCCGCTCGCGCTCGGCCGGCGACGGCACGACCGGCGTGCGGATCGACTCCTGCGCATCGACGGCGGCGAGTTCGCCTTCGAACACGCGCCGCACGCGGCGCATGCCGACGAACGTCGACAGGTTGGTCTCGGTCGAGACGCGGTCGCCGCGCATCGCGAACGCGACGTCGATGGGGTCGAGGGCCCCGGCGTCGGCGATGCCGAGCAGCCGGCCGAGCACGTCGACGACCGCACCGCCGCCGTTCTGCGCGCCGAGGTTGGCATCGGCCTGGATGCGGCCACCCTCGCGATCGCGCTTCGCGGACACCACGCCACCACTGACGACCGGACCGGTGCCGTACGGATTGCCGACCGCGAGCACGGCCTCGCCGAGCACGACGTCGTCGTCGGCATTGCACGCCGCCGGCGACAACGACACGCCGGCCGGCAGTTCGACCTGCAGCAAGGCGAGGTTGGTTCCGGCGTGCGTCGCGAGCACCTTGGCCGGCCACGGCCCGCCGCCGACGCTGCGCACGCGCGGCGCACCCTCCTTGGCCACGTGCGCGTTGGCCACCACCAGTCCGGACTTCGTGAGCACGACGCCCGAACCGAGATCCGGACGCCGCACGACGCCGCCCGGGTCGCGAGGCCCCGGCGTCGGCCACTCGCCGTCGCCGGCGAACACCGACACCACGGACGCGGCGACCGCGCGCACCGCCCCGACCTGCGGATGCTCGCCCCCGGCGGGCGACGAACCGGGCGCCGCCAGGGCCTTCGCGGCGTTCAACTCGGCGGCGAACGCCTTCCGCGCGCGTCCGAGCGGCACGGCGACAGCGAAGCTCGGTTGCTTCAGTTCCTCGAGCGTGGGTTCGCTGCGATCGCGTCGCACGTGTTCGGTGCTGCAGAGGCCGACCAGCCGGCCGGCGCTGTCGAACACCGGCGCGCCATCGCAACGTTCGTCGTTGCGCGCGTCGGTCAGGAAGATTTCGTTCGCCGCGTAGGCGACACCGCCGAGCGTCACGCCGGCAACGGCCGCGCCCGCGCAACCGCCGAACGCGAGCATCTCCTTGCCTTCGGGACGCGCGACGACGACGAGCGGCTCGCCCGCCGGCGGCGCATCAGGACCGGCAACGGCCGCCTGCAGACCCGCGGCCGGTGGCACCACCCTCAGCAAGGCCAGGCCCGAAGCGGCGTCGATGCGCACGATCGTGGCCCCGAGCTGCGTGTTCTCGGCGTCGTCGAGCTGCACGAACAGGCGCTTGTCCGTCGCCCCCTCCATCTCCGCGACGAGCTTGCCCCACGTGAGGATCAGGCCGCTGCGGTCGATGACGACGCCCGAACTCGCGCGCTGGATCGTGAACGACCGCGCACCCTGCACCTCGATCGCGACCCAGACCACGGCCCCACGCACGGCGGCGACGACGCCGGCAGCGCCGGCCCGGCGAGCCGGCGACGAGGTCTCCCCGGGATCCGCGCGTAGCAGGGTCGGATTGACGACACCCTGGGCAGGCAACGACAGCACGGTCGTCAGGGCGACGACCAACGACAACACTCGCGAACGCACCATCCGCGCGAGCCTACCGCGCGCCGCCGCGCGCCAGCAGGGTCACTTGCCCTTCTGTTCGGCGGCGAGCTTGGCGTTCGCTTCGGCGCGCTTGTTCGCCAGCTCGAGCATGCGCTTCTGGTGCTTCAGGTAGTACTCCGCGTTCTGCTTGACGAGGTTCATCGACTCGACCTGCTCCTCGTCGTACCCCTGGAACTGCGAGCCCGCGGCGCACTTGCCCATGTAGTCCTCGAACACCTTGGGCAGACGCTTGATCGCCGGGTGCACGCTCGCCCCGGCCCCCAGCGCCTTCACCAACGCCTTCTGTTCCTTGCGCGCCTTGTCGCCGCCGGCCGGGTTGACCAGGCCGAGTTCCTTCAAGCAGGCATCGGTGGCCGCGATCGCCTTCGCGAGTTCCTTCGGCGGCGCGTCGCGCAGCGACGGCTTGAGCCCGGCCGTCTCGACCAGCCGGTTGCCGTTGCAGACGCCGCACTTGAACCCGCCGTCGCCGCGGCAGCAGGGACAGGCGCTCCAGTTCTTGGCGCCGTCACCGATGCGCAGGCGACCGCCACCGCCGCAGGTCGGGCACAACAGGAAGCTGGCGCCCATGCACCCGGGGCACAGCGCCTTGTCGAGTGGATCGGGGTAGGTCCCGACCCCCGCACAGGCTCGGCAGGCGACTTCGCGCTGCGCGTTCCGCTTGCACTCGATGCAGATCTCCGCTTCGTCCTGGAAGCGTTCGCACGTGGTGCACTTGGCCTTGCCGGTACCGGTGCACGAGAGGCACTTCGGAGCCGTCCACTCTTCCCACTGCAGCACGCCGGCGGCGTCGGCCTTGGTCGCGCGCTCGATGCGCTCGGGCATCTGGTAGCGCACGCCCTGCGCCATGACCAAGGACGGCGAACCGACCGCCCAGAAGAACAACGACAGCAGCAGGAAGAAGCTCACGTGCACGGGGGACCTCCGGTGGAACGCAGCCGGCAGCCTACCGCCGGCCGGTGACGACCGGCAACGCCGTCGACCCAGACGAGCGCGACCGTGTGTGAACGGCGGCGAACCGCTAGGTGCCCGCAGCCGAGCCGCTGCGGCGCGAGAACCGCAGGCCCGACCAGGTCGCATCGATGGCGCAGACCTTGGTGTCGACGAGGCCGTGACCGAGGCCGAACGCGCGCACGACATCCTCGCGCAAGTCGGTAAGGACGCCCGACGTGCGCTTCGGCCACGCGACCCACAGCCCGCCGCGCGCCGCCAGACAGCGTTCGGCCGCCGGCCAGTCGGCACGCAGTTCCGCGAGCGCGCGGCAGAACAGCACGACGACGTTCGCACTGCGGGGCAGCCGCGGCACCACCTTCGCCCCCGCCGGCAGGTCCCCGAGTGTTGCCGCGAAGCCGGCCGGCGCGCGCACCGCGGCCAGCACGCCGTCGGGGCCAAGCCCGAGCTTCTTCGGCAGCGGCGTGCCGGAGTAGTCCGGGGCCTTCTGCACCACCGGATCGCGCACCGGTGTCCGGATCGCCTTCGCCAGGGCCGCCTTCATCCTCGCCCAGGGCGCATACGTCGCGTCGGGGAACGCCGCGCGCAGACGTTCGGTCTTCTCGGCGTCGCCGGGAACGAACAGCAACGGCACCGACCGCGTCGCCTTGCGTTCGCGAAGCCAGGTCGCGATCGAGCGGCCGTGCGACGGCAACCGACCGAGGTCGATCACGAGCGCCGCGGGCAGCTCCCCCGCCAGCGCTCGCGTCAATTCACCGCCGCCGTCCTGCTGCCAGTGCAGCACGACATCGTGGCCCATCTGGCGGAGCCTCGCCGCGCGTTCCTTGCCCTCGGCCTCGTGCCAGTGCACCAACACGACGCGACTCATGCGTCGTCCGCGCCACCCTCGTCACCGCCGGCGGGTTCGTCGGCCAGCCCGGCGCGCTGCAGGCGCAGCCGCACACGGCGGTTCTGCCGCCGCAACCGGTCGTTGCTCTGCTGCAGACGGCCGAGTTCGTCGAGCACCGTGCGGAGCTCGTCGGCGTCGACACTGACGGCACCCTGGGCGTCGTGGACCTTGCCGCGCAGGCGTCGGCGCAGCGCTTCGAGTTGCCGGTCGTTCGTCATGCCGACAGGAGTACGAACGGCAAGGCAGGGCGCAAGCGCCGTCTGGACCACCCGGCCCGCCGAGCCATGATCCCGGAGCCATGCCCCTGCGCGATGTCCTGCTGCCCGCGATCGCCCGCCGTGCGTCGTTGCTCGCACGGCTGCACGCCGAGGGCACGGACGCCTACCGGCTGCTGCACGGCGTCGCCGAACAGGCGCCGGGGATCACCGTCGACCGTTACGGTTCGTGCCTGCTGCTGCAGACGTTCCGGGCGCCGCTGCCCGCCGACGAGGTCGACGAGGTGGCTAGCGTCGTGAACGCCGAACTCGGCCTCGACCTGCCGATCGTCGCCAACCACCGCGGTCCGCCGCCGCCGCCCGACCACGTGCCGCACCAGCCGTCGCATGCAGCGCTGGCCGAGCACGCCTGCCACGAACGGCGCCTGCGCTTCTCGTTCCGCGCGCGCCATCGCGGCCAGGATCCGTGGTTGTTCCTCGACCTGCGCGCCGCGCGCGCGTTCGTGCAGGCGAACAGCTCCGGCAAGCGGGTGCTGAACTTGTTCGCCTACACCGGCGGCGTCGGCCTCGTCGCCGCGGCCGGCGGCGCCTCCCGCGTGCTCGATGTCGATTTCGCAGCCAGCGCGCTCGAGGTGGCGGCGGCGAACGCGACCGCCAACGGCTTCGGCGATCGCATCGAGCATCTGCACGCCGACTGCCAGCCGGTCCTGCGCCAACTCGCCGGCATGCCAGTGCAACGGCGCGGCAAGCACCTGCCGTTCCCCCGCGTCGCGCGCGAGCCGTTCGACCTGATCGTGCTCGACCCGCCGCGGTTCGCGAAGACGCCGTTCGGCACGATCGACGTCGTGCACGACTACCAGTCGCTGTGGAAACCCTGCCTGCTGGCCCTCGCCGACGGCGGCGCGATCGTCGCGACGAACCACGTGCCGGACGTGCGCGCCGAGGACTGGCACGGCGCGCTGCAGCGCTGCGCCGCGAAGGCCGGCCGGCCGCTGCGCTCCCTCGAGGCGCTGCCGGTCGACGCCGACTTCCCGTCGTTCGACGACCGGCCCCCGCTCAAGGTCGTGGTCGCGCGGCCCTGACGGCCGCGCGCGTCGGCCGGTCAGAACACCTTGCCGCTCGCGCGAGCGAAGATCTCGTCGGCGACCGCACCCAGCGCCGCCAGCAGCGAGCCGGACGCGAAGGTGCCGCGGCCGTGCAGCGTCACGCCATCCTTGCCGACGTGCCAGATGCTGGTGTCGCAGCCGAGCGCCTTCGCCATCGTCTCGGCGTCCGGCAGCGCCTCGCTGCTGAAGCCGATCATTTCCTCCTGCGAGTCGAGCATCGGGTACAGGCTCGTCTCGACGGCGCGCCAGCCGATCTCGACGGCGCGGAACAGGCGCAAGTGCATCACGCCCGAGGCCCCTCGGCTCTGCGCCACGAGCTGCTGGAAGTCCGGCTGCTCGGCCAGGCTCTCGGCGGCGTCCTGGCGCAGCGCGCGCACGAGAGCGGCGGCATCCGAACCGATCCACACGGCGTCCGGCATCAGCACGTAGCACGGGCTGAGCTGGAACGGCACGCCTTCGGGCTGCAGCGCGCAGAACCGCACGTCCCGACCGTCGACGTCGCGCGACTTCCACTGCAGGCCCGCGTGCTCACTGGTCGCCCCTTCCATCTGCCGCATCAGACGCGCGACGACGTCGGCATCCCGGACGGCGATCCGCACCAGCAGTTCGGGCTTCGGCACCGCACCCTTCTCGAGTGCGAGCGCCATCGTGATCTGCGAACCGAATGCGCCGAGCAGCTTGCGCAGTTCGGCCGGCGACGTGCCCATGTGCGCGAGTTCGCGGCCGAGTTCGTGGTGCATCTCGCGCGTCATCTCCTCGCGTGCCTGCGCCGGCAGCAACGCCGTGAACCGCTCGAACGCAGCGACCAGGCCTTCGATGTCGAGGCTGCCAGCGGCGAACGCCACGGTGTTGGGCGACAACGAACGCGCTGCGCCGAGATCGGCGGGCGTCGACAGCAGGACCTTGGCCAGGCCACGCTCGCTGCCGCCGACCCCGAGATGCAGCATTTCGGCGCCGCCCGATTCCCCCGCGCCCGAGGCCCAGTAGACCGCGTCGCAGGCGCCGAGCCCGAGCGCGTCGGCCCAGTCGGACGCCTCGTACGGCAGATGCGGCGCGAGCGAGGCCATCAGCGGCGCGGTGTTGAGGAACAGCGAAGCCAACGCCGGCACCGGCAGTTCGCCCTGCAAGCTGCCGAGCCGCGTCGCCGCAGTCAGCCCCGGCTGCTGGCCCGCCTGCACGCCGAGCAGCTCGCGCAGCATGCCTCGGCTGTTGCTGACGACGTAGAACTTGCCGACCGCGCCGGCGAACAGCGACGGTCCTTCTTGCAGGAGCAGCGAGTGGAACTTGCTGCCCGCGATTTCGACCTCGCCGGACTCGGCGACGCCGGCGTGCTGCGCGACGAGTTGCGCGCCCCACTGCACGAGGCGGTTGACGGCACGCCGGTGCTCACCCGTGTCGATGACCAGCGCGACCGACGGCCCCCACCCCTCGATGGAGACGCGCCCGACAGCGAGCGCCATCGGCCGGCCGAACGCCGCGCGCAGGTCGGCGGGCCGCAGCTGCATGTCGTCGCAGCCGGCTTGCAGTTCTTCGGCGGCGCGATCGAGCATGGCCTCGATGTGTTGCGCGCGCACTTCGGCCGGGACCTTGGCGAGGAAGTCGTGCACGGCGGCAGCCGCCGGCATCGCATTGGCCGCCGTGCGGCAGGCGCTCAAGCCGCCGAACCGCAGCACCGCGTAGGTCGAGGCGGGCAGGATCGACTCGGGGGACTGGGGAACGACCGGCAGGGCCTGCGCGAGGACGGGCACGGCGGTCAGGAACACGAACGCACTGACGAGTCGGGGCATTGGCGGATCCGGGAGAGACGGAAGAGGCGACCACAACGGGCCGCGGGTGCAAGTACTCGACGTGGCCCGGCCACCCGCCGGATCTGTCGTCAGGCGTCGTCGCCCGTGCCGGCGTCGGCCGCGAAGGGCTCGTCGCCGGCCGGCGACAGGTCGCGGGCGTACAGCACCCGGAGCAGGTAGAGCCCATGCGGCGGGGCCGTCGGGCCCGCCGCGCGACGATCCCGGCCGGCCAGGACGCCGTGGAACCACTCCGGCGAACGGTTGCCGTAGCCGACTTCGAGCAGGCTGCCGACCAGGTTGCGCACCATGTTGTAGAGGAAGCCGCCACCCTGCACGACGAAGTCGAACCCGCGCGGCCGTTCGACCAGGTGCACGTGGTGAAGCGCCCGGGTCGTCCCACGCTTGCGCGGGTAGCCCGGATTGCTCGCGAACGCAGCGAAGTCGTGCCGCCCTACCAGGCACTGCGCCGCGCGCCGCATCGCCGGCACGTCGACTGCCCGCCGGACCCAATGCGCCAGATCACGCCCGATCGCCGGCCGCACCGGCGTGCAGTGGCAGCGGTAGGCGTATCGTTTGCCCCGGGCGTGGAAGCGCGCGTGGAAGCCGTCGGGCGCGCGCACGACGCGCTGCACCGCGACGTCGTCGGGCAGGTTGGTGTTGAGCGCCAGCAGCAGCCGTTCGGGCGCGAAGTCCCGCTCGAGCACGACGTGGGCGGCCTGCGCGACCGCGTGCACGCCGGCATCGGTGCGGCCAGCACCCTCGACGTGTACCGCCGGGCAGTCGATCGCAGCGAACGCCGTGGTCAGTTCCTGCTGCACGGTGCGATAGCCGGCTTGCTGCTGCCAGCCGTGGAACGCAGTGCCGTGGTAGGCGATGGTCAGCAGGTAGGTCGGCACACGCGCGACGATAGGTGCGTCGCGGGCGGCGCTTCAACCGCGCCGTCAGCGCCGCAGGAACACGAACGCGAGCGCGGTGCCGACCAGGCTGGCCGCAGCGAGGATGCCGCCCATCACCGGGTTCTGCTGCGCGAGGAAGAACCAGGCGGACGTGCCGCCGCCGGCACCGAACATTGCCAACGGCACGACGAGCGACCAGGCGCCCGTTCGCTTCGGCAGCGGCAACGGGGCGAGCTTGCGCGGCGGGGCAGCCGCGGGCTTGGGAGTCGCCGTGGGCACCGGTGCCGCGGGCTTGGGTGCCGCCGTGGGCGCCAATACCGCGGGCTTTTGCGTCGCCGTGGGCCGGACCGCGGCGCGCGGCGTCGGCACGGGCGGCGCGATCGGCGGGCGGGCGGGCGCGACTGCGGGCGCGGCTTCGGCTTCGAACGCACTCGCCGGCGGGTCCACGGGCAGCTGCCAGTCGTCGTCGCTGCCGGCCTTCGCTGGCGCCACGGCGGGCGCCGCGGCGGGCGCCGCGAACAGGGAGTCGTCGACGTCGGCCGGGCGCGCGGGCTCGCGCGCCGGCAGCATCCCGAACGAGAACGGGTCGTACTTCGTCATGCGTCTCCGAACCTCCGGCGCCGGTAACTCGACGGAATGCCCAGGTGCTGCCTGTGCTTGGTGACCGTGCGGCGCGCGCAGCGCACGCCGCGTTCGCCGAGCCTTCGCACGAGGTCGTCGTCCGAGAGCGGCGCCTGCTTGTCCTCGCCCGCGACCAGTTCGGCGATCTGCTCGGCGATCGCCAGGCGCCCGCTGCCTTCGATCGCCGCGCCGTCGAGGCGATCGCCGTCGAAGAAGTCGCGCAGCCGGAAGATGCCGCGGTCGGTCTGCACGCTCTTGCCGGCGATCGCACGGCTGACCGTCGACGTGTGCAGGTCGAGCGCCTCGGCGACGTCGCTCATGCGCAGCGGCTTGATCGCCGTGCGACCCTTGGCGAGGAATGGCTGCTGGCGGCGCATCACCGCCTCGACGACGCGCAGCAGCGTCGCCTGCCGCTGGTGCACGGCGTCGATCAGGTCGCGCGCCGAACGCAGCTTCGGCCGCAGCCAGTCGCGGACCTCGGGCGCCGTCGCGCGGTCGCCAGCCAGCGCCGCATATTCGGCCGAGACCTGCAGATCCGGCAGCGACGCGTCGTCGAGCGCCACGTGGACCGCGCCGTCGTGCAACCAGACGAACGCGTCGGGCCGCAGCGGCGGGTCGTCGCCGCGTTCGAACGCCGCCGCGGGTCGCGGGCTCAGGCGCCGCATGCGCACGAGCAACGCCTGCAGTTCGTCGAGCGGCATCTGCAGTTCCCGGGCGACTTCGGGCAGCTTGTTGCGCCCGAGCGCCTCGAGCTGGTCGCGCAGCACACGCTCGATGGTCGCGAGATCCGGATCGCCGGCCGCCTGCAGCAGCATCGCGTCGATGCCTTGCGCGGCACCGATGCCGCGGGGTTCGAGCGACAGCAGCACGGCGTGTGCCTCGCGCAGGAGTTCGAGCGGAGCGTCGTGCCGTTCGGCGAGGTCCTCGACCAGGAACGGCAGCAGGCCCCGTTCATCGAGGTGCTCGACGAGCAGCATCACCGCGTCGGTGAGCAGTGCTTGCGTGCCGCGGAACGCGAGCTGCTGACGCACGAAGTCGGCCAGCGTCTGGCCGTGGGCGGCGACGTTGGCGAGGAACGCGGCCTTGCCGTCGTCGGCGTCGCCGGCGGGCCCACGCCGCCATTCCTGCCAGCCGGTGTCCTCGCGCTCGGCGAGGCGCGTCGCCGCCGGGACCTCGGGTTCGACGCGCGTCGGCGGCAACGCTTCGAGCGTCTCGTTCTGTTGCAGCTGTTCCTCGACGAGTTGCACCAGGTCGGCCGTCGCGAGCTGCAGCACCTCGATGCCCTGCAGCATGTGCGGCAGCAGCGCCATGCGCTGTTCCTGCCGCTGGCCCTGGCGAAGTTCGAGACTCATCCGCGAACGCTCCGCACGCGCTTTCGACCGGGCTCGGAGTCGACTTGAGCAACGGCGGCGGCGGCCGCCTCAATCCGGGCGACGGCGCGCGGGCCGCGCCTGTGGCGCCGCCGCCAGCGGATCCTCGGGCCACGCATGCCGCGGGTAACGCCGACTCAACTCGCGGCGAACCTGCGGGTAGACGTTCGCCCAGAAGCTCGGCAGATCGGTCGTCACCTGCACCGGGCGGTGGTTGGGCGCCAGCAGCTCGAGCACGACGGGAACGCGCCCGCCGGCGAGCGCGCCGACCGCGCGCAGGCCGAAGAACTCCTGCAGCCGGGCCGCGATCGTCGGCCCGGCGGGCGCGTCGTAGTCGACGACCGCCGCGCGCCCCGACGGCAGTTCGATGCGATCCGGCGCGCCCTGCTGCAGCGCGCGACGCTGGGCAGAATCCAGCTGCGCCAGCAGCAGTTCGCCGACCTCCGCGTCGCGCAACGCGCGCAGGTCGCTGCGCCCCGCGAGCAGGTCGAGCGCCGCGCGCGCCACCGCCGCGTCGTCCCATTCCGGCAGGCCGGCATCGGGCGCGCGCGCGCGGAGCCAGCGCATGCGCGCGAGCAGACGCCGCAGTTCCTTCTGCTCGCCGAGCCACTGCCACGGATCCCGCGCGAGCAGCGGCAACAGCAACTCGGCGGCAGCGCCAGCGGGCAACTCTCCGCCGCGCGCCGTGCGCAGCGCGAGATCGCGGTACCGCTGCTCGCGGCGCGCGACGACGCGCCCGGCATCGGCGTCGAGTTCGGGAGCGACGACGTCGACGAGCGCTCGCGGGAACACCACCGCCAGGTCCTCGGCGGTGACCTCGACGGTGAGCAGCGCGCGCGAGCGCTGTTGGCGACCGGTCTCGAGCAACCGCAGCGCGAGCACGAGTTCCTGGCCATCGGCGGCGGCCGGCAGCACGAGGCCGCGGCCACCGACCATCGTCGCCGCACGCGGGTCGCCTTCAGCAGAACGACGCGCGACGCGATCGGGGAAGCCGGCGAGCAAGCAGCGCGCCAGCGCCGACGTGTCCCGGCTGCCCGCGGGCCTGCCGCCGAGCAGCCGATCGCGCGCCGCCGCCACCTGCCGCGCCTGCCACGGCGCGAGTCCACACTCGCGGCAGAGGTGTTCGGGGAAGCCCCGTTCCTCGGCGAGCAGGAACGCATCGACCGCGGCGTGCAGGTCGACGCCATCGCCGCGCCCGAGCTGGTCGACGTCGGCGAGCAGCGTCGCCGCGGTCGCCGCCGCGACCGCACCACCGGCGGTGCGGCCCGCGAGCACGACGGCGGCGAGCCGCGGGTGCAGCGGCAGCTCGAGCAGCGATCGGCCCAGCGGCGTCAGCGTCCCGGTCCCTGGTGCTGCCGCGCCGAGGTCGGCGAGCAACGCGTCCGCGGCCGCCAGCGCGTCGGCCGGCGGCGCCTCGAACCACCGGAACTCGCGCGGATCGCGGCCGGCGAATGCGCGCACCAGCAGGGCCGGCCCGCACAGGTCGACGCGCTGCACTTCCGGGGACGAACGTGCCTGCATGCCGCGTTCCTCGGCGGCGGTCCACGCGCGATAGCAGACGCCGGGGCCGGTGCGGCCGGCACGGCCGGCGCGCTGCGCCGCCGACGCACGGCTGATGCGTTCGAGCTGCAGCACGTCGACGCCGCGACCGCGGTCGAAGCGCAACTCGCGCGCGAGCCCGGTGTCGACGACGGCGGTGATGCCCGCGATCGTCAACGAGCTCTCGGCGACGTTCGTCGACAGCACGACCTTGCGCCGCCCCTGCGGCCGCAGCGCGCGGTCCTGATCGGCGATGTCGAGCCGACCGTGCAGCGGCAGCACCATCGCGTCGAGGCGCCGCGCGAGGTTCTGCAGCGCCTGTTCGGCGCGCGCGATCTCGCCGGCTCCCGGCAGGAACACCAACACGTCGCCCGCGGTCTCCGTCATCGCGCGCTCCACGAGCGTGCGCACCGTCACTTCGAGGTCTTCGGTCGCCGCGCGGTCGAGGTGCACGACGCGCACCGGATGCAGGCGGCCATCGGCCTCGATCGTCGTCGCATCGGGCAGGAACGCCTGCAGCGGTGCGGGATCGAGCGTCGCCGACATCACGCACAACCGCAGCTCGGGCCGAACGGTGGCGCGCGTCTCGGCGAGCATCGCCAGAGCGAGGTCGCCTTCGAGGTGGCGTTCGTGGAACTCGTCGAGGCAGACGGCGCCGACCCCTTCGAGGAACGGATCGCGCACGAGCTGCCGCACCAGCACGCCCTCGGTGACGAAGCGGATCCTGGTCTGCCGGCTGACGCGCGCATCGCCGCGCACCTGGTAACCGACCAGGCCACCGACTTCGGCGCCGAGTTCGTGCGCGACGCGGGCCGCCGCCGCGCGGGCGGCGAGCCGCCGTGGTTCGAGCACGACCACCTCCGGAGAGTCGGCAGGCAACTGCCCGAGCAACGCCGGCGGCACGCGCGTGGTCTTGCCCGAGCCCGGCGGCGCGAGCAGCAACAGCGACGTCGTCGCGCGCAGCGCCTGCTGCACCGCGGGGAGCACGGCGTCGATCGGCAGATCGTCGCGCGCGGTCACGGCAGCGGTCGCCGCCCTTCGATCGCGTCCGCGAGAATCGAAGCGCTGACCTGCGCGATCGACGAACCGGCGGGCAAGCCGCGCGCGAGCCGGGTCACCTTCGTCCCGAGCGGCGCCAGTTGCTCGGCGAGCACGGCCGCGGTGCCTTCGCCCTCGAGGTCGGGATTGGTCGCCAGACACACCTCGGCGAAGCCACCGTCCCGCACGCGCGTGACGAGCGATGCCGTGGTCAAGTCCTCGGGCCGAATGCCCTCGAGCTGCGAGAGCCGACCCTGCAGCACGTGGTAGAGGCCGCGGTAGCCGACGTCTTCGAAGCGCGCGACCTCGCGCGGGTCCTCGACGACGAGCAACATCGAACGGTCGCGTGCCGGATCGGCGCAGACGCTGCACGGATCCTGCGCATCGAGCTGGAAGCAATGCCGGCACGACTTCACGGCCGCGCGCACCTCCTCGATCGCGCGCGCGAGCTGCAGCGCCTCGGCGCTGTCGATGCGCAGCAGGTGGAACGCGAGCCGCTCGGCGGTCTTCGGCCCGATGCCCGGCAAGCGCTGCAGCGCGGTGATCAGTGCTTCGATCGTGCGGTCGCGGTGGGCCATGCCGACCGGTGCAGGCTCAGAAGCCCATGCCCGGCAGGTTGAGGCCGCCGGTCACCTTCGCCATTTCGCGGTCGCGCAGTTCCTTCGCCGCCGCCAAGGCCTGGCGCACCGCTGCGGTCACCAGGTCCTCGAGCGTGTCGACGTCGGCCGGGTCGACCGCGGCCTTCTGGATCTTGACCGCCTGCAGTTCCTGGTTGCCGTTGACGTAGGCCTTGACCGCGCCGCCGCCGGCCGAACCTTCGAGGATGCGCTCGTTGAGCGAACGCGTGGCGTCCTGCATGCGCCGCTGCATGTCCTGCGCCTGCTTGAGCAGGCTCTGCATGTCGCCGAATCCGGTACCCATGGTGTGCTCCGGTCCCGATCATGCCTCCGATCGGGTGCTGCCGCCACGACGCGGACCGTTCACTCTTGGAGGTTCGGCGGCGGCTCGTCCAGGGGCGCGCCGTCGTCGTCGGCCTTGCCGCGGCCCAGGCCGTCGGCGTTGAGCTCGCCGGGGTCGGCGTTGGCGAGGTCGCCGCGGCCCAGGTAGCTGACCCCCAGTTCGCGGAACACGTAGTCGAGGATCGAGGTCGCCGACTTGACCGAGTCGTTGCCCGTCACCGGCCCGGCCGGTTCGAAACGGGTGAAGACAAAGGCGTCGACGAACTCGTCCAGCGGCACGCCGTACTGCAGCCCGATCGAGATCGAGACCGCGAAGTTGTTCATNNCAGGGGCGCGCCGTCGTCGTCGGCAGGCGAAGGTGCTGGCGAAGGCTGCCGGTCCTGTGGGTTGACCTGCACCACGCGCCCACCGAAGGCGCCGATCACACCCTTCGTGCGCGGCCCTGGATCGGTCACCGGCTTCGCTGCAGGGGCGTTCGCCGCTGGTGCGGCAGAAGGCAGCTTCCATTCGACCTTCACCGGCCGGCCGGCGGCTTCCTGGATCACCTGCGTGAGATCGGCCTGGAGCTTCGGCGCGGCCAGGCGGTCGCGGTACATCGTGCGGTCGCTGACCAGGGTCACCGTCACGACGCCGGCGGGGTTCGGGCCGTCGAAACGGCACAGTTCCATAGTGCCCTGCAACAGGGGGTGGTTCTGCAGCAGGGCGAGGGTGCGCGCGCGCAGATCGCCGGCCGGAGCGACGATCGGCGCTGCCGGCGGCGGCGCTGCCGGCGGCGCAGCGGCGGCANNCGCACGGCGGGTGCCGCGACCGGCACCGGCGCCGACGCCATCCCACCCGCCCGCACTTCGGCGAGCAGGTCGGCCACCGTCGGCAGCGCCGCCGCCTGGCTCATGCGCACGAGCGTGAGCTCGAGCACCACGGTGCGGTCCTCGAGCTGGCGCAACCGCTCGCGGCCGAGCACGCCCGCGGCGATCATCCCATCGAGGCGGGCGATGGGTGTTCTGGCAGCGAGCCGCTGCAGGTGCTGGCGCAACGTGCCGCCCACCGGAACCAGCGTGCTGTCCGGCCCGTCGACCACGAGCAGCAGCAGCCAGCGCAGCACGTCGACGATCTCGCCGAGCGCCTCGCGCTCGTCGCTGCCCTGGCTGTGCAGCATGCGCGCGAAGTGCAGCCCGGCGCCCGCGTCCCCCGCGAGCAGCCGTTCGACGACCTCGACGGTCGCGTCGAGGCCGACGCGCGCCACCAGCGTGCGGTAGGCGGCGAGATCGAACTTCGCACCGAGATCGCGCGCGAGCGGCAACACGCGTTCGAGCGCAGTCTCGGCGTCGCGCACGCCGCCGCGCACCGACGCCGCGATCTCGGCCAGCACGTCGTCGGGGATCGCGACCCGCTCGGCATCGGCGATCATGCGCAGGCGCTGCTGCAGGTCGCCTTCGTCGACGCGCCGGAAGCGCAGCACCTGGCAGCGCGAGCGGATCGTCTCGAGCACCTTGTGCAACTCGGTGGTCGCCAGCACGAACACCACGCGCGGCGGCGGCTCCTCGAGCGTCTTCAGCAACGCGTTCGAGGCCTCCTTGGTCAGCATGTGCGCCTCGTCGAGGATCACCACGCGGTAGCGCGAGCGCAGCGGCGCGAAGCCGACGTGCTCGATGATCGGGCGCATGTCGTCGATGCGGCGGTTCGACGCCGCGTCGACCTCGATCACGTCCGGGTTGCTGCCGTCGCGGATCGACGTGCACAGCTCACAGGTGCCGCACGGCTCGGGCGTCGGGCCACGTTCGCAGTTGAGGCAGCGCGCCAGGATGCGCGCCGACGTCGTCTTGCCGACGCCGCGGCTGCCGGCGAACAGGAACGCGTGCGGCACGGTCTTCTGCGCGAGCGCCTGCCGCAGCGAGGCGAGCACCGCGTCCTGGCCGACCATCTCCGCCCACGTCGTCGGGCGGAACCGCCGGGCCACGACCTGGTAGGGTTCGTGACCGGGGCCGGATTCGCGCGCGCTCGCCATGCGTGGCAGTGTGCCAGCCCGCCCCGGCACGGGGAAGGCTGGCGCGCACCGGACCGCCGCGCCGCGGCGGCGACTTACTGGACGACGACGCGGTCGACGTTGGTCGAGGCGATCACCGCGCCAGTGCCGTCGAGCCACGTCGCGACGCCGTCGACGGTGACGCCGGCCAGCAGGCTCACGATCGCCGGCGACCAGACGTAGGGCGCGTTCGGGAACACGCCGGGCGCCGCCGAGAACGAGAAGTGCAGCGGATCTCCGGCCGCCGCGGGGACCGACAGGCTGAGCAGGGTGATGTCGTCGGCCTCGATGCCGAGGAAGTCGCCCATCGCCAACGGCCGCGCCGTGTCGATCGAATAGAAGACGTAGCCTTGGGAGTAGCTCGCCGGCACGCCGCTGATGCTGACCTGCAGGTTGCCCGGCCCCGACGACGTGAGGTCGAGCTGCGGACCGCTGAGGTCACGCCCGGCGCCGATGCCGCTCGAGACCAGCGCGAAGTCGGAGTCGACCTGCGGCGTCTCGACGTGCTGGTCGAGCGCGACCAACGGCGCCGAAACCTGGACTCGCCACAGCCCCACTTCCGGGTTCTGCACGAACACGTTCTCGACCGTGTCGAGCGTGTTCGCCGAACCGCCGGGCGTCGTGAAGAGGTTGATCGGCAACGTCGCCATGCCGTTGTTGCCGTGGTAGACGACGCCGGACGGCGACGTCACCTTGATGTTGAGGTCGTTGACGCGGTGCGGGCCGCTGAACGGCGTCGCCGCCGGCAGGTCGGCGTAGACCAGCGTGTTGCGGAACTGCGGCGTGCCCGGCTTCACGTGCACGTAGTACAGGCGCGACTGCCCTTGCTGCAGCGTCTCGAGCTCGTCGATCACGAGCATGTTGCGCTTCAGGTCGTACATGTCCTGCAGCGCCGGGAAGCCCCAGCCCTGGCGGTAACGATTGGTCGCACCGCTGCCATTGACCGCCGGGTCGTACTGGCGCGCGGTGTTGATCATCAGGGCCTTGGCGGTGCTGGCGTGCGGCTTGTAGTCGAACCGCTGCGTCCACGACGGCGTCGCCGGATGGCCGAAGTAGCCGTCGGTGAACATCTCGATCGTCAAGCCGAGATGGCCGGCGACGATCGGCGTGGCGCCCGAGGTGCCACCGAACGTGGTCGTGTAGCTGGTCGCGCCGTTCGTGGTGTGGATGTTGTCGTAGTAGGCGCAGAGGTCCGGCTTGATGCGGCCGTCGTTCGCCGGCCCCATGCTGGTGCCGGCCTGGGTGTCGTCGGCGACCGAGGACGTGTTGTTGTGCACCACGGCACCGACCGAGAGGATGTTCTTGGCCCACGCCTGCGGGCGCGAGTTCTGGTTGCTGGTGTTCGACTGGCTCTGGCAGATCGGGATGTCGAACTGGTGGATGATCCAGTCCATCTCGGCCGAGCGCGCGTCGTAGGCGGTGATCTGCGGATAGCCCCAGGACGCGGTCTGGAACATCACGCGCCAGTTGCCGGCGGGATTGGTGATCTCCTGCACGATGCCGTAGCGGCTGTTCTGCGCCGTCGACATCGCCGCGGTGTTGAAGATGTAATTGTAGTCGGTGGCGTAGCCCTGGCCGTCGGGCATCAGGCCTCGCGCGGCGGCGAGCACGCCGCTGGCGAAGTTGATGCCGAACGTCGAGTTGCCGTGCGTCGTCGAAACGTTGCTGAACACCGCCAGCGGGGCCGTGCGGTACGCGTTCGCCGCGTACTCGGGATGGTTGGGGTAGATGCCCTCCATGATGTGGCCGCGCATGCCCTTGCCCGTGTGCCCACCCATCGACTCGATGTAGTTGGCGCCGCCCTGGATGCGGGCGTTGACCATGTCGTCCTCGGGCATGGCCCACGGCTGGATCCACAGCACGGTCGACTCGCGCGCGAGCGACTCGACCTGGGCCGGGGTCAGGTCCGCCTCGATCAGCAGGTTGCCGCCGGCGTAGCGCCACATCGAACCACCGGCCCGCTCCACTGCGGCTACCGCCGCGGCTTCGTCGGTCCGCGGATCGACGAGCACGATCACGTAGCGGGCCTTCTCATCGTCGCCGGCGAGCACGGTGCCGAGCACCTTGCCATCGAGCTTGTACGCCGGGTGGAACGCGCCGCAGAAGCGCACGCGCGGCAATGCCGCGAGCTGCGCGCGATTGGCGGCGGAGCCGCGCACGACGTAGCCGTCGTGCGGCGCGAACCACTTCGGGTCGAACCCGAGCCGTTGCATCGCCGCGCGATCGGCGGCCGTCGGCGCCGACTGGAACTGCACGAGCAGCAACTCGGCATCGGCCGGCGCGCTCAGCCGTTCGAGCACGGCCGGCTCGCCGGACGCCGGGTCGAAGGCTCCGTAGTGCAGCATCAGCCGCGGATCGGAAGACTGCGCTGCCAGCGCAGCGGCGGTGGCCGCAGCCACGAGAAGGGAATGGAATCTGGGCATGGGATGACGGATGGGGTGGCCGCGGGATTGTGCAGTGTACCTCGTCCGTGACCAGTCCCCAGCGGCGCGCCAGGCACGCATTCGCGGGGTGCGCACACGGCCCAACGCATGCGCCGTTGCCATGGCGACCGCCGCCAGCTACAAGGCTCGTCCCCATTCACCGCCCAGGCGCCTTCCGGCGAGCAAGCGGTTGCGTGGAGAGGTGACCGAGCGGCTCAAGGAGCTCGCTTGGAAAGCGAGTGCAGCCCACAAGGTTGCCGGGGGTTCGAATCCCCCCCTCTCCGCCATTT
>DDSQ01000127.1:41308-51618 GCA_002343845.1 Planctomycetes bacterium UBA2386
GTCAGGTCCGGAAGGAAGCAGCCATAAGCGTGCGGCTTCTTGTGCCCGGGGTGCCTGGTGGGTCTCACCTTCGCGGGCCGTGCGGTTCCCTTCGTCGTCAGTCGCCGGCGTTGCATCGCGACGTCGCCTGCCGCCCCGCGGCGCCGTCGCCGCCACCGCCACCGAGGTAGCGCCGCGGCAGGCTCGAACGCAGCAGCGTCGTCACTTCGTAGACCGCCCCGCCGGGGGCGACCCGTTCCTCCGCGCGCACGGACTGCCCGCCCTGCGCGCCGATCAACACGACCTCGTCGCCGATCGCCGCCCCCGCGGCGTCCGTCACGTCGACGACGGTCTGGTTCATGCTGACCACGCCGACGACCGGCACGCGGCACCCACGAACGAGTACGGTCGCGCCATTCCACCGCTCGCGCACGAGCCCATCGGCATAACCAAGCGACAGCAGGCCGAGCCGCGTCAGCCGGTCGCAGACGAACGCGCCGCCGTAGCCAACAGCGGTGCCGGCCGAGACCTCGCGCAGCCCGACGAGCCGGGCCTTCAGCGCCAGCGCGGGGCGCAGCCCAAGCCGGCCGCCGCGGTCGCCGGGGCGGCCGGCGAACGGATCGAAGCCGTAGAGCCCGCCGCCGATCCGCACGGCGTCGAGATGCGCCTCCGGCAGCAGCACGGCGCCGAGGGTGTTGCAGGCATGACGCCGCACGCCGCGCAGCGCGCGCACGCCGTCGACGGCGCCGGTGAACGCCGCCAGTTGCGCGCGCAGCGCCGCGGCGTCGTCGACGCCAGTGGCCGCGAAGTGCGTGAACACGCCGGCGATCGTGAGCCGCCCGCGCTGCAACACCGCCTCGACGAGTGCGGGCAGATCCCGAGGGACCACGCCGTGCCGACTCATGCCGGTGTCGACTTCGACGTGCACGGGCAGGAAGCGGCGCGTGGCGTTCGCCAGCGCCCGCGCGAGTTCGATCCCACCCAGGCTCGCGACCAGCCCGTGCTGCGCGACGAGTGCTGCTTCCGTCGGCGCCACCGGGCCGGCGACGAGGATCGGCTGCGTGATGCCCGCCCCGCGCAGCACCGCACCTTCGTGCACGCTCGCGACCGCGAGTTCGTCGGCGCCGTTCGCGAGCGCCGTCTTCGCGACGCGCACCATCCCGTGGCCGTAGGCGTTGGCCTTGACCACCGCGATCAGGCGGCAGGTGGGCGCGAGCGCGCCACGGAACGCGCGCGCGTTGTGGGCGATCGCGTCGAGGTCGACGTCGATCCACGCCGGAGCGCTCAGCGCCGGCGCTGTTTCGAGTGGGATCCGCTGCATGCCCTACCGCCGCGCGCAGCGTAGCGAGCGAACGCGACCGAGTCTCTCGTCCGTTCGACGACGACCTCGGTCCGACGAGCACGCGAGAGTCGCCGCAGTTGGACAGCGCCGCGGAGTCGGCGTCGGCGCGCCGCGAGGATGCAGAATCGGCGCAGCCCCGACCGTGGCTTCGTTGGCAGCGTCCGTCCGGCTGGCTACCGTCGCTCGCGAGGTCCGCCATGTTCCGAACGACGCTGGCCGCGCTCGCCGCGGCCGCCTTCCTCTCCCTGCCAACGCTCGCGATCGATCCCATGCCGCAGACGCCGCCCGCACCACCCGCCGACCCGCACCTGTGGCTCGAGGACGTCGGCGGCGACAAGGCGCTCGACTGGGTGCGGGCGCGCAACGCCGAGAGCACGAAACTGCTGGCCAGCGGCGACGACTTCGCGGCCCTGCAGGCGCGCATCCTCGGCATCCTCGACTCCAACGCGAAGATCCCCTACGTCGGCAAGCACGGCGAGCACTTCTACAACCTCTGGCAGGACCAGAAGAACCCGCGCGGAGTCTGGCGGCGCACGACGCTGGCCGAGTACCGCAAGGAGAACCCGGCCTGGGAGACCGTGCTCGACGTCGACGCGCTCGGCAAGCAGGAGGGCGAGAACTGGGTCTGGCACGGCGCCTCGTTCCTGGCGCCCGAACGCACCCGCGTGCTGATGTCGCTGTCGCGCGGCGGTGCGGACGCCGACGTCGTGCGCGAGTTCGACGTCGTGAAGAAGGAGTTCGTCGCCGGCGGTTTCACGCTGCCCGAGGCGAAGAGCAACGTCGCCTGGCGCGATCGCGACACCGTGTACGTCGCCACCGACTTCGGGCCCGGTTCGCTGACCGACTCCGGCTACCCGCGCATCGTCAAGCTGTGGCGACGCGGCACCCCGCTGGCCTCGGCGACGACGATCGCCGAGGGCAAGGCGGAGGACGTGTTCGTCTACGGCTGGCGCGACCAGACCGCGGGCTTCGAGCGCGACTTCGTCTACCGCGGCGTCACCTTCTACACCAACGAACTGTTCCTGCTGCGCGACGGCGGGCAGGTGAAGCTCGACAAGCCGGACAGCGCCAAGGCCGGCGTCCACCGCGAGTGGCTGATGCTCGAACTGCGCGACGACTGGACCGTCGCGGGCCAGACGTTCGCAGGCGGCGCGCTGCTGGCCTGCCGGCTCGAGGCGTACCTCGCCGGCGAACGCACCTTCGACGTGCTGTTCACGCCGGGCCCGCGCACGTCGCTCGGCGGCTGGTCGGGGACCAAGAACCACCTGCTGCTGACGGTGCTCGACACCGTGAAGAGCCGCGTGTCGGTGCTGACGCATCGCGACGGCAGCTGGCAGCGGCAACCGCTGCCGGGCCTGCCCGAGTTCGGCGAGATCAGCGCGTCGGCGATCGACGACGAGACCGGCGACGACTACTTCCTGACGATCACCGACTTCCTGACGCCGACCAGCCTGTTCCACGGCACGATCGGCCAGGGCGCGCCGGCGAAGTGGAAGAGCCTGCCCGCCTTCTTCGACGCCAGCGGTCTCGCGGTCGAGCAGCGCGAAACGACGTCGAAGGACGGCACGCGCGTGCCGTACTTCCTGGTGGCGAAGAAGGGCATCGCGCGCGACGGCAAGAACCCGACGCTGCTCTACGGCTACGGCGGCTTCGAGGTGTCGTTGACGCCGGGCTACAGCGCCACCGTCGGCGCCGCCTGGTTGGAGCGTGGCGGCGTCTACGCAGTCGCCAACATCCGCGGCGGCGGCGAGTTCGGCCCGAAGTGGCACCAGGCCGCGCTGAAGCAGCATCGCCATCGCTGCTACGAGGACTTCGCGGCGGTCGCCCAGGACCTGATCGCGCAGAAGATCACGAGCAAGGCCCACCTCGGGATCCAGGGCGGCAGCAACGGCGGCCTGCTGATGGGCAACATGCTGACGAGCTACCCCGAGCTGTTCGGCGCCATCGTCTGCCAGGTGCCGCTGCTCGACATGCAGCGCTACCACGTGCTGCTCGCCGGCGCCTCGTGGATGGGCGAGTACGGCAATCCCGACGACCCGGCCGAGTGGGCCTGGCTGCAGAAGTACTCCCCCTACCACAACGTGCGCGCCGGCACCGTCTATCCCAAGGTGCTCTTCACGACGTCGACGCGCGACGACCGCGTCCACCCCGGCCACGCGCGCAAGATGATGGCGCGCATGATGGAGCAGAAGCACGGCGCCCTCTACTACGAGAACATCGAGGGCGGCCACGGCGGTGCGGCGGACAACAAGCAGGTGGCGTTCCTGAGCGCCCTGGCCTGGTCGTTCCTCGATCGCACCCTGCGGTGAGCAAGAGACGGTTCTCTTGGCGGCGCACGGCCGGGAGAGCTGGCGGGACGGCGGTTGCGTGAGGGCAAGCGGCCGGGCGCGGCGGCGTCCGGGCGGGCCGGATAAGCGCACGGGGTAGTCCTTGGAGCGCCACGCGCCCGTCACCCCATGGCCACCGCCACCGCGTTCCCCTTGCCCGCCGGCGACCGCACGATCGCCGAACTCGTGCACGGCGCACGGGCCGGCCGCGCGGTGCGGCATGCGTTCATCGCCCGTTGTGCGGCCAGCACCGGGCCGGACGGGGCTCTGCGGGCGTTCGCGCACGCGCTGCACGGCGCTGCGGCGTTCGCACCGCAACACCTCGAGGCCGCGTTGCCGCGCGTGCCGGCGGCGCTCCGAGCGCCCTGGCAGCGGCGCCTGGCCCGCGAGCTCGGCCATCTCGACGAACATGACTGCAGCGAGCTGCGCGCGATCGGCATCGCGCCGTCGACCGTGCTCGGACAGTCGCGCGCGACCCTGGCGGCACGATTCGCCGAGGCACTCGGCTGGTCGGCGGCCGATCTCGCGAGCCCCTCGCCCAGCTCGCGCCGATGGCGCACCGACCTGCTGCACTTCCTGCAACAGGCCACCCCGGCCGAGGCCATCGGCGCCCTGGTGCTCGGCGGCGATGCGCTGGCCACGGCCGCCGTGGCGCCCGTGCTCGCGGCCCTGCTGCAGCGTGGCGACCTGCGCCGCGACGCGCTGGCCTGGTTCG
Source organism: Planctomycetes bacterium UBA2386 (assembly GCA_002343845.1). The sequence goes on from DDSQ01000127.1 coordinate 45,672, forward strand.
AACTGCAGACGCTCGGCGAAGGCCGCCACCTCGCCGACCTGTTCCAACTCGTCACCGCCGCGACGGCGATGCCCCGCGGCCACGACGAACTGCGCGCGGGGCTCGTGCATGCGCTGGGGTTGCGGGCGGCGTTCCTCGACGACCTGCAGGCCGCGACGAACGCGCGACCCCTGGCGCGAACCGCCTGACGAGTCGCGCCGCGGGTCCGGCCACAGTACGGTGGCATGGTGACCGCCGCGTTCGTGATCTTGGTTCTGGCGCTTGCCATCGCCGGCGCCATCTGGGCGTGGAAGCTCGAGCAGAAGCGCACGGAGGAACTGCGCGCGCTCGCGGCGGAACTCGGCCTGCGTTTCGATCCGCACGACGACTCGGGGCACGACGACGAGTACGCCCAGTTCGAGATCTTCCGGCGCGGCCATTCGCGCGTCGCCCAGCGCACGATGCACGGCGCGCTCGAACTGTTCGGCACCCGCTGCGAAGTGCGGCTTGGCGACTTCCGTTACCGCGTCACGACGAGCAACGGCAAGTCGACGTCGACGACGACCTACCGCTTCAGCTACCTGATCGTGCATCCGCCGTGGCCGTCGCCGACGCTGCTGGTGCGGCCCGAGGGCCTGTTCGACAAGGTCAAGGGCGCGTTCGGCTTCGACGACATCGACTTCGAGTCGGCCGAGTTCAGTCGCGCGTTCTGGGTGCAGTCGAACGACAAGCGCTTCGCCTACGACGTGCTGCACCCGCGCATGATGGAGTTCCTGCTCGAGCAACGGCCGCCGATGCTCGACCTCGAAGGCGGCGCGCTGTGCGTGAGCGACGGCCGGCGCCGCTGGGATCCGCCGGCGTTCCGCGCGCGCATCGCGTTCCTGCGCCGGTTCTGCGAATTGTGGCCGAGGCACCTCGTCAAAGACCTGGAGAGCTGATGGAAGTCCTGATCGTCGTCGGTGGCGTCGGCCTGGTGGCCTTGCTCTGGTGGATCATCACCTACAACCGCTTCGTGCGGCTGAAGCACACGCTGAAGGAGAGCTGGGCCGACATCGACGTCGAGCTCAAGCGCCGCTACGAGCTGATCCCGAACCTGGTCGCGACGGTGAAGGGCTACGCGCAGCACGAACGCGACGTGCTCGACCGTGTCGTGCAGTTGCGCGCGGTCGCGATGCAGAACCACGGCTCGGCCGCGAGCCAGGCCAAGGACGAGAACGCGCTGCAGCTCGGCATGCGGTCGTTGTTCGCCGTCGCCGAGGGCTACCCGCAGCTGAAGAGCGACGCGAACTTCCGGGCGCTGCAGGAGGAACTGGCCGTGACCGAGGACCGCATCGCCGCGGCTCGGCGGTTCTTCAACGGCAACGTGCGCGAGCTGCGCAACCTGCGCGAGTCGTTCCCGACCAGCCTCGTCGGCAACGCGATGGGAGTCGAGGAGCCGACGTTCTTCGAGCTCGACGACCAGAACGAGCGTGTCGTGCCGCGGATCGACCTCGGGGCCGACCGGGCGCGCTGAGCCGACAAACCCTGTTGCGCCCCGGCCCACCCGCGGCTCTACTCGCCGCCGCCGCCGGAGAGGTGGCAGAGTGGCCGATTGCGCCGCCTTGCTAAGGCGGTGTACCAGAAATGGTACCGGGGGTTCGAATCCCCCCCTCTCCGCCAGTTCCTCACGCGAGGAACTGGGCCGTGCTTGCCGCGGCGAAGTCGAACCGTGCATCCACGACGCACCCCGCCGCTCGCCGCCGTTCTCGCCCTCGCGTTCGCGGGCGCATGCACCGGTCCAGCACTGCACGTGCACAACCCCGACGGCCATGTGGTGTTCGTCGACGGCGCGCGCGTGCCCACCCCGTCGCTGCCGTTCCGCTACTACGGCGTCGCCCGCTGGGACGCCTTGCCGAAGGACAACGACGGGCGCGCCGACTGGGACCATGTGCCGACCAGCGAGCCCTTCGTGATCCGACCCCCGGCCAGCCCGTGGCTGTTTCCGCTCGACCTGCCCCTCGAGTTGCTGGCCCGCGCCGCCAGCGGGCGACCCGACACGACGATCGAGATCGCCGTGCGGCCGCGACCGGCCGATCCTCGCAGCGAGCGCGAGTTCACGAACGCGGAGTCGACGGCGGTCGCTGCTCGCGCGCACGACGCGCGCATCGCGCGATGAACACGCCCGCGGCGAACGGCGACGACCTGGTGCTGGTGCACGGACTCGGGCGTTTCGGCGGCGGCCGTGAAGCCGTGCGCTGGCTCGCGCGCGCCGGCTATCGCGTGCGCATCGCCGACAAGAGTGCGGGCGACGACCTGGTGGCCGTCCGGCAGGCGCTCGCCGACGTGCCCGGGCTCGACTGGCAGCTCGGGCGCGAGGACGACGGCGTGCTCGAGGGCGTGCGCTGGTTCGTCGTCAACCCGGCGATTCCCGATCAACATCCGCTGTTCGCCGCGGCCCGCGCGCGCGGCATCGCCTGCACGCAGGAGTGCGACCTGTTCCTCGCCCACTATCCAGGCCGCGTGGTCGCGGTGACGGGCACCAACGGCAAGTCGACGACGTCGACGCTGTTGCATCGGGCGTTGCAGCACGGCGGCCAGGACGCGCTGCTCGGCGGCAACATCGGCCACAGCCTGCTCGCCGACGACGCACACTGGCGGCCCGACCAGGTCGCCGTGCTCGAGATCTCGAGCTTCCAGCTGCAGCGCATGGCGCCCGACCTGCGGGTGCACGGGGCGGTGTTCACGCGCGTGCTCACCGACCACATCGATCGGCACGGCACGCTGGCCGCCTACCACGCGGCGAAGGGGCGTCTCGCCGCCGCCGCCACGGCATTCGTCGTCCATGCCGCCGACGATCCGGTGGCGTCGGCCTACGCCTCGCCAGCACGGCTGCGGCTCCGCTACACCGGCGAACCGCCGGCGCCTCGCAGCGCCGGGCGACTCGACGGCTTCCTCGCGCTGCGGCTCGACGCCGGCCCACCCGAGTGCGTGGTGCACGAAGACGCGCTGCGCCTGCTCGGCGCGTTCCAGGTGGAGAACGTGATGGCAGCGAGCCTCGCCGCGCGATGCGTCGGCGCCTCGCTGCACGGCATCGGCCTGGCGATGGCGACGGCAGCACCGCTGCCGTTCCGCCTGCAGCTGCTCGCCGTGCGCGACGGCGTGCGCATCTACGACAACGGCGTCTCGACCGAGGTCGAGTCGACGCGGTCGGCGCTGCAGGCGCTGCGCGGGGCCGTGCACTGGCTCGGCGGCGGCAAGAGCAAGGACGGCGACTACCGCAAGGTCGCGGACGCGGTGGTCGGCCACGTCGCCTCGGCGCACCTATTCGGCGCCGCCGCCACGCCGCTCGCCGCGGCGATCGCCGGCGCCGTGCCGACCTCGGTCTCGACGACGCTGCGCGAAGCGCTGCCGAAGGCGCTCGCCGCGGCGAAGCCCGGCGACGCAGTGCTGTGGAGCCCGGCGTTCGCGTCGTTCGACCAGTACCCGAACTTCCGCGCACGGGCGCTCGAGTTCCATGCGCTGCTGGGCGCCAGCCGTGCGGAGCGTGGCGCGGCGCTGTAGCATCCCGACCCGATGCAGTACTGCACCGCTTGCCAGAAGGCGCCTGCGACCGTCGTCATCATGGACGTGGCCGAGTTGAGCGTCACCGGCTCGCAGCACCTCTGCCAGGCCTGCGCCGAACAACTCGGCGTGGCGACGCCGAAGACGCCGAAGTTCTCGGCCGACACGCTCGAGATGCTGCTCGGCGGGATCAAGCAGGCGAAGCGGGCGACGCGCGCCGAAGCCTGCCCCGGCTGCAACCTGACGGTCGCCGAGTTCCGCAGCAAGGGGCGGCTGGGTTGCCCACGCTGCTACGAGACCTTCCGCGCCGAACTGATGCCGCTGTTGCAGCGCATCCACGAGGCGCAGACCCACACCGGCCGACTGCCCGGCGTGTTCGCCGCGGCGGCCCCGCCGGCAGCGGACGAACGTTCGCTGAGCGACGTGCGCAAGCGCCTCGAAGAGGCCGTGCGCGGCGAACGGTACGAAGAAGCAGCCTCGCTGCGCGACGAACTGCGGCGGCTCGAACGCGGCCCGACGACCTGATTCCTTCCGCACCAACGTGAGCAAGTCCAAGAAAGGCGACAAGCCGCCGGAGTTCCGCCCAGGCGCCTGGCTCCAGGGCACTGGCCCGGAGCACGACATCGCGATCTGCACGCGAGTGCGGCTGGCCCGCAACCTGCGCGGCTTCCCGTTCTCGCCGTGCCTCGCCGACCACGAGTCGCGCCAGCTCTACGACTTCGTGACCACGCGCCTCGCGCAAGGCGGGCTGCCCGAGAACCTGACCGTCGTCCACCTCGAGCCGGTCGACGAACTCGAACGCACCGTGCTCGTCGAGCGTCACCTGATCAGCCGCGAACTCGCGGCGAGCAAGCGACCCAGCGGCGTCGCCGTCGACGCCGACGAGAACGTCGCGATCATGGTCAACGAGGAGGACCACCTCCGCCTGCAGGTGTTCGCCCCCGGCCTGCAGCCGGGCGAGGCCTGGCGCCGTGCCGAGCGGCTCGACGACGCGCTGCTGCAGCGCTTGCCGATGGCCTGGTCCGAGGAGTTCGGGTTCCTCACCAGCTGCCCGACGAACACCGGCACCGGCCTGCGGCTCTCGGTGATGCTGCACCTGCCCGGCCTCGTGTGGTCCGAGGACATCGACAAGGCGACCAACACCGCGCAGAAGATCCACCTGGCGGTTCGTGGCCTCTACGGCGAAGGCAGCCGGGCGCTCGGCGACTTCTACCAGGTCAGCAACCAGGTCACCCTCGGCCGCGACGAACAGCAGATCCAGAACGACGTGCTGCTCGCGGTCGGCCGACTCGTGCAGTGGGAACGCGACGTGCGGGCGGCGCTGCTGCGCGGCTCGGCGCGTGTGCGCACGCTCGACCGGGTGCACCGGGCGCTGGGCACGCTCGAGCGCGCCCAGATCCTGACCAGCGAGGAGGCTCTCGGCTGCCTGTCGGCCGTGCGCTTCGGCCGCGAGGAGGACCTGATCGACGGTTTCGACACCGCCGCGATCAACCGCGCCCTGCTGCTCTCGCAGCCGGGCCACCTGCAGCGCCACACCCGCGAGGTCCTGAAGCCCGAAGAACGCGACCAACGGCGCGCCCAACTGCTGCGCGAAGTGCTCGGTTGCGCGCCGTGAACCGCTGGTCGCGTGGCCGCTGCCGCGCCAGGCTCGAAACGGGAGCGCCCGGCGACCCGGATGGCCGAAATCCCGGCATCTCCCACTCCGGGCTGGATTGGCAATCCGGCTCAATCCTATATCCATGGCATCCGATCCACGGATCGGCATCACAACGGCCCCGAGGACCCAGCAGCATGTTCGATCGCTTCACCGACCGCGCCAAGAAGGTGATGAGCTTCGCCCGCCAGGAGGCGATGAAGTTCAACCACGAGTACATCGGCACCGAGCACATCCTGCTCGGCCTGGTCCAGGAGGGCAGCGGCGTCGCTGCCAACGTCCTCAAGAACCTGACGATCGACCTCGAGAAGATCCGCCACGAGGTCGAGAAGATCGTCAAGACCGGCCCCTCGATGGTGACGATGGGCCAGTTGCCGTTCACGCCGCGCGCCAAGAAGGTGCTCGAGCTGTCGCTCGAAGAGGCGAGCCAGCTCAGCCACAACTACATCGGCACCGAGCACCTGCTGCTCGGCCTGATCCGTGAGAACGAGGGCATCGCGGCCCAGGTGCTGATGAACCTCGGCATCAAGCTCGACGAGGTCCGCGAGGAAGTGCTCGAGTTCCTCGGCGCCTCGGAGAACAACAACGAAGAGGATGGCGAGAGCAGCGGCGAGTCGACCGGCGGTTCCGGCGGCAGCCAGGGCAAGGAGCCGCAGGCGAGCCAGAGCACGCCGACCGGCAACAGCAAGAGCAAGACGCCCGCGCTCGACAGCTTCGGTCGCGACCTCACCGAGTTGGCGCGTGAAGGCAAGCTCGACCCGGTGATCGGCCGCG
>DDSQ01000106.1:0-228 GCA_002343845.1 Planctomycetes bacterium UBA2386
ATCGACGGCGTGCTCTACGACATGGAGGCAATCCCCCGCCGCGCCCAGGAAGCGATCATCAGCCGCGTCAAGGTCATGGGGAAGATGGACATCGCGGAACGCCGACTGCCGCAGGACGGCCGCGCGTCGATCCGCGTCGGCGACGGCGACGTCGACGTGCGCATCAGCACGGTTCCCGTCGCGGGCGGCGAGCGCGTCGTGTTCCGCATCCTCGACAAGACGACCAAG
>DDSQ01000106.1:288-21851 GCA_002343845.1 Planctomycetes bacterium UBA2386
ACGACGACGCTCTACGCCTGCCTCGACGCGATCAACGCGCCGGACCTCAACATCCTGACCATCGAGGATCCGGTCGAATACAACCTCGACGGCATCAGCCAGGTGCAGGTGAACGTCAAGAAGGGGCTGACGTTCGCCAACGGCCTGCGGTCGTTCCTGCGCCAGGACCCCGACGTGATGATGGTCGGCGAGGTGCGCGACAACGAGACCGCCGACATCGCGATCCGCGCGGCGCTGACCGGGCACCTGGTGTTCTCGACCGTGCACACCAACGACTCCGCGTCGACGGTGACGCGCCTGATCGACATCGGCGTCGAGCCCTACCTGGTGTCGTCGTCGTTGCTGCTGGTCGTCGCCCAGCGCCTGCTGCGCACGATCTGCCCCAACTGCAAGGAGCCGGTCACTCCGACGCAGGAGATGCTCTACCACCTCGAGGACCTCAAGCTGACGCCCGACCAGTTCGCCGGCGGCAAGCTGCTGAAGGGCAAGGGCTGCGACGAGTGCTTCCGGTCGGGCTACGCGGGCCGCACCGCGATCTACGAAGTGATGCCCATCGACACGCACATCCAGGAGCAGATCGTCAACAAGGCGACCGCCAGCCAGATCAAGCGCGGCGCGCTCGAGCGCGGGCTCAAGACCCTGCGCATGTCCGGCGTCCAGAAGCTGCTCGGCGGGCTGACGACGCCCGACGAAGTGCTGCGCGTCACGCAACTCGACGTCGTGTGAGCCGCCCGTGCCGATCTTCGAATACAAGGCGATCGACGGCGACAACCGGGTCAAGAAGGGCATCATCGACGCCGACACGGCGCGCGACGCCCGCGTCAAGCTGAAGAAGGACCGGCTGTTCGTCACCGACATTCGCGAGTCGGCCGGCAAACGGCAGATCGCGATCCGCATCAAGGGCGTGACCGGCGTCGAGGCGCCGAACAAGGCGCGCACCGAACAGGTCGCCGCGGTCACCCGGCAGATGGCGTCGCTGCTGCAGGCCGGCATCCCGTTGGCCGAGGCGCTGCGGATGATCATCGAGCAGGCGCCCGACAAGCAGATCGAGACCGCGTTCCGCGACATCCGCGAAAAGGTCACGCAGGGCATGCCGTTCGGCGACGCGGTGATGCAGCACCCCGCCTACTTCACCGACCTCTACTCGAACATGGTGAAGGCGGGCGAGTCCTCGGGCGCGCTCGACAAGGTGCTGGTGCGGCTGGCCGGCTTCCTGCAGGCGCAGACGCGGCTCAAGAACAAGGTCGGCGCCGCACTGATCTACCCGATGGTGATGTCGGCTGTCGGCGTGATCGTCGTCGCGATCCTGATGACGTTCGTCGTGCCGCGCGTCACGCAGCTGATCAAGGGACGCGGCCAGGAGTTGCCGACGCCGACCCGGATCCTGATCAACTGCTCGGAGTTCCTGGTCAACTACTGGCTGCTGGTGATGGTCGGCCTGCTCGCGCTGACGATCGCATTCCAGCTGTTCGTGAACAGCGACAAGGGGCGGCTCTTGTTCGACACGTTCAAGCTGAAGCTGCCGGTGTTCGGCGACTTGATGCGCAAGCAGGCGATGGCGCGCTTCTCGACGACGCTGGCGACCCTGCTGCGTTCGGGCGTGCCCGCCCTGCAGGCGCTGCAGGTCACCAAGGCGGTGCTCGACAACAAGGTGCTGCAGAACGCTCTGCAGGTGGTGCACGACCGCGTGCTCGAGGGCACCGACATCGCGACGCCGATGAAGTCGAGCGGCGTGTTCCCGCCGACGATCTCGTACATGGTCGGCGTCGGCGAACAGGCGGGCAACCTCGAGGAGATGCTCGAACGCATCGCCGGCACCTACGACGAGGAAGTCGACCTGGCGACGCAGAAGCTGACGAGCGTGATCGAGCCGATCATCATCGTGCTCCTGGCCGCGATCGTCGCCGGCATCGTGATCGCGATCGTCATGCCGCTGCTGCAGCTGCAGCGGACCTGACTCACACGCCGGGCAGACGCGCCCGCAATGCGGCGCGGGCCAGCCGTCCGATCTGCCACAACACCACGACCGTCGCGACGATCGCCAGCGCCGTCCACCACGCTCCCGGGCCAGCCGACAGGTCCAGGGCGTGCAGTTCGGCGCCGAGCAGCGCCACGCCGACCGCCCGCGGCGTGATGCCGGCGAGCGTCGCCGGCACGAACACGCGCAGCGGCATCTGCACCGCCGCGAGCAGCACGTTGGTGACGCCGAACGGCAACAGCGGCGACAGTCGCAGCAGGGCGACGAGGGTGAACGACCGCCGGGCCCCCGCGCCGAACAAGGCCGCATGCACCGCCGCCGCCCTCGGCGCCCGCGCGAGTGCGGCCACGGCGCGTTCGCCGACCAGGATGCGCAGGCCGAGGTAGCCGGCGGTCGCGGCGAACAGGATCACCAGCCACGCCAGCAGCGGCCCGTACAGCGGCCCGAACACGAAGCCCGCCACGAGCGACGTCGCATGGGTCGGCAGCAGGCAGGCCGCGGTCGCGAACGAACCGAGTGCCAGGAACAGGGCGGCGCTCGCGAAGTCCGTCTCGAAGATCGGCAGCCATCGGCCAGCCGTGGCCGCCAGCACGGCGACGCCGAGCAGCGGCCCGCCGGTCGCGGCAAGCGCCAACGGCAGCGCCCCGCCAAAGCCCCCCGTCCATCGTCGCAGGCGCTCGCGGAATGGCGCTCGGTCCGGTCGAGGTTCGTCGCGATCCATGCGCACGCACACAGTCGGCCCGTCGGCCCGCACGTGCAAGCGTGCCTCGCCCAGTCCCCGTCCCTACACTGCTCGCCCGCCGATGAGCACCGAACTGCCCCCGAAGTACGAACCCGCGACGCTCGAACCCGCCGTGACCGCGCGGTGGCTCGCGGGCAAGGCGTTCGCCGCGCTGCCCGACGCTCGCGCCCACCGCTACGTCGTGATGATGCCGCTGCCCAACGTCACCGGGGCGCTGCACATGGGCCACGCGATGGACAACGTGATGCAGGATCTGCTGATCCGCTGGCATCGCATGCAGGGCCACAACACGCTGTGGCAGGCGGGCACCGACCACGCCGGCATCGCCACGCAGGCGGTCGTCGAGAAGCGGCTCAAGGAGATCGAGAACAAGACCCGCCTCGACGTCGGCCGCGACGCCCTGGTCGCGCGCATCCACGACTGGGCCGGCCAGAGCCAGCAGCGCATCGTCACGCAGCAGCAGGCGATGGGCTGCTCGTGCGACTGGGATCGTGCGCGCTTCACGATGGACGAAGTGTGCGCGCGCGCCGTGCGCCACACGTTCTTCGCGATGTTCCGCGACGGGCTGATCTTCCGCGGCAACCGCCTCGTGAACTGGGACTGCGCCCTGCAGACCGCGGTCGCCGACGACGAGCTCTACAAGGCGACGGTGCAGGGCAAGTTCTGGTACCTGCGCTACCCGGTGCTCGATCGGCAGCCCGGCGAACCGGCCCACGTGCTGGTCGCGACGACGCGGCCCGAGACGATGNNGAGACGATGCTCGGCGACACCGCGGTCGCCGTTCACCCCGACCCAGCCGGTGCCCTGCGGGCCACGATCGTCGAGCAGCGCGTCCGCGTGGCGCAAGCGCCCGCCAAGGAAGCGACGGCGGCGCAGGCCGAGCTCGACCGCCTGCTGCAGCGCGAGCAGGAGGTGTTGCCGCAACTCGAGAAGATCGCGCGCATGGGCAAGGCCGGCCGCAAGGTGAAGCTGCCGCTGGTCGATCGCGAGATCCCGATCGTGCTGGACGAGTGGGCCGATCCGTCGCTCGGCACCGGCTGCGTGAAGATCACGCCGGCCCACGACCCGAACGACTACGCGGTGTGGCAGCGGCACCCCGCGATCGGCGCCGTGTCGGTGCTGAACCCCGACGGCACCATCGCCGCCACCGGCGGCAGGTACCAAGGCCAGGACCGCTTCGCCGCGCGCAAGCGGGTGGTCGCCGACCTCGAACAGCAGGGACTGCTCGAGCGCGTCGAGGACCGCACGATCGAGATCGACCACAGCGACCGCAGCAAGACGATCGTCGAGCCGTACCTCAGCAAGCAGTGGTTCGTGCGCATGGGCGACGTCGACGGCGGCGTGGTGATGGGCCGCGGCACCAAGAAGGAGTTCCGCGCCAAGGGCCTTGCCCAAGTGGCGCTCGACGCGTCCGCGGGCGCGCTGCCGCCCCTCGCCGACGGCAAGCCGAGGCCGAGCGTCGCGTTCCACCCCGACCCCGAGCGCTACCGCAAGATGTACGACCAGTGGCTCGCCGAAAAGCGCGACTGGTGCATCAGCCGGCAGCTCTGGTGGGGCCACCGCATCCCGGTGTTCCGCGGCGACATGCCGGCCGCGAACCTGCTGCGGCTCGAGCCGATGCTCGGCACCCAGCTGCAGCGCGACGACGTGGTCGCGTGGGTGCTGCTGCCGGACGGCACGCGCCTGCTGCCGCGCGACGCGTTCGCGCGCCTGAAGGGGCCGAACGCCCCCACCTCGGTCGAAGTCCAGGTGTGCTTCCGCGAGGCCAGCGCCGACGCCGCGATGGGTCCGATCCTCGCAGGTGCGGGTCTGCAACTCGACCCCGACGTGCTCGACACCTGGTTCAGCAGTGCCCTGTGGCCGCACAGCACGCTCGGCTGGCCCGACCCCGAGTCCGCCAAGGTCAACGCCGGTCAGACGGCGCTCGGTTCCGGGCCCGGCCGGCCGTCGGCGCTCGACTACTGGTACCCCGGTTCCTGCCTCGTCACCGGCCGCGACATCATCACGTTGTGGGTCGCGCGCATGGTGCTGACCGGGCTCTACAACCTCGGCGACGTGCCGTTCACCGACGTGTTCCTGCACGCGACGATCCTCGACGGCAAGGGCGAGCGCATGTCGAAGTCGAAGGGCAACGGCATCGACCCGCTCGACATCATCGGCCGCTACGGCGCCGACGCGCTGCGCTACGTCGTCTGCGAACTGCAGACCGGCACGCAGGACATCCGGCTGCCGGTCGCCGCGATCTCGCCGTTCACGAAGCCGGGCGAACCCGAGCGGCTCGTCGACCTCGCGACCGCCAAGCCCGGGCCGTACCTCGGCACCTTCCTCGATCCCGAGACGAAGCTGCCGATGGACCTGATCGGCCAGTACGGCAAGGAAGGCATCACGCCGGCGAAGGCGACCAGCGAACGCTTCACGGTCGGCGCCAACTTCGCCAACAAGCTGTTCAACGCTGCGCGCTTCGCGTTCCTCAACCTGCGCGGCACCCCGTTCCGCCCGCTGCGCGTCGCCGAGCTGCCGCTCGAGGACCGCTGGATCCTGTCGCGCCTGCACGGCGCGATCGCGACGGTGCAGCAGCAGCTGACGGCCTACAACCCGTCGGCGGCGTTGGCCGCGGCGCGCGACTTCTTCTGGAACGAGCTGTGCGATTGGTACCTCGAGATGGTGAAGCCGCGCTGCCGTGACGGCGCGGCGGCCGACGCGCGCGCGACCGCCGAACAGGTGCTCGCGGCGGTGCTCGACCAGACGCTGCGTCTCCTGCAACCGTTCGTGCCGTTCCTGACCGAGACGCTGTGGAGCACGCTGCGCCAACTGGCGCCGGTGCGCGGCGTCACCACGCCGTTCGCCGATGCCGAGTTGCTCGTGCACGCGGCGTGGCCCAAGGGCGATCCGGCGTGGGGCGACGAGTCGGCGCAACGCGACATCGCGGCGATGCAGCAGTGGTGCGTGCTGATCCGTGAGACCCGTGCGCGGTACCAGGTGCCGCCGAAGGACCGTCCCGCGGCGCGCTTCGCTGCGAGCGGCGACGACGCCAGGACGCTGCGCACCACGGCGCCCCTGCTCGCGCACATGGCCGGCCTCGGCGAAGCGACGGTGGCCGCCGATGCGCAACGCACGAAGGACAGCGCGACGGTCGTGCTCGGCGCCGCGAAGTGCTTCCTCCTCGGCGTGGTCGATCTCGCCAAGGAGAAGGCGAAGCTCGACAAGGAGGCCGAGAAGCTGCGCGCCCAGATCGGCGGCATCGAGAAGAAGCTCGGCAACGAGGGCTTCGTCCAGAAGGCCCCGCCGGCGGTGATCGAGAAGGAGCGGGCCTCGTTGGCCGCGCTGCAGGCCCAGCTCGCGGGTGTCGAGCAGAGCCTGCGCGACCTGGGCTGATCGCGGCTACTTCGCCTTCTCGTCGTAGAGGCTCGCCATGTCGGCGAGCCGNNCCGCGCGCCCGCGCCGTCGCACACGGCGAACTTGTCCGCGTACAGCGCCGCGGCGCCGAACTCGCCCTTGGTGTTCGTCGCGTAGAACTGCACCTGGAAGTCGGGGCGGCCCTGCTTGTCGAGCAGGCGCTTGACCTTGGTCAGACGCACCACCCGCTTCACCGCGTCCAGGCACGCATCGGTCGGCGAGCGACCCGACGCCATGCTGTGCACGATGAAGGAGCCACCGTTGGCGAGGATGCACGCCTCGCCGCGCCCGGTCGCGCCACCCGTGCCGACGTCGTTGTCGCAGTAGTTGCCGCAGCCGAGCAGCGGCGAGTCCCCGACGCGCCCGGCGAGCTTGAACGCCAGCCCCGAGGTCGTCGTGCACGAGCCGACATCGCCGTTCGCCGCGACCGCGCCGAGGTGGATCGTCCCGGTCTTGTGCTTGTAGCGGAAGAACCAGTCCTTGCCGTGCTCGCCGTTCTCGTCGGGCGAGATCCAGTCGTCGACCGCCGAACGCTTCTCGCGCCACTCGAGCCACTTCAGCCGCGACTTCTCGGTCAGCAGGTTCTCCTCGCGGAAGCCGTGGGCACGCGCGAAGCGCAACGCGCCCTCGCCGACCAACAGCACGTGGTCGGTGTGCCGCATGACCTTCAGCGCGACCTGCGCCGGGTTCTTGATGTTCTGCAGCGCCGCGACCGCGCCACCGAGTCCCGACGGCCCGTCCATCACGCACGCGTCGAGTTCCACCACGCCGTCCTCGTTCGGCAGTCCGCCGATGCCGACGCTGTCGTCCTCGGGGTCGTTCTCGACGAGCTCCACGCCCGCAACCGCCGCATCGATCGGCCGCCATCCCTCGTTCATCCGCTGCACCGCGAGTTCCACCGCCTTCAGGCCATTGGCGCTGGCCACCGCGATCGGCGAGCGCAGCCGCAACACCGCGGGCAGGCCCGGGGTCACGAGCGCACCCACCGCCGCCGACTGCAGGAACGAACGCCGCGAGAGGTCGTGCATGGTGCGTTGACCTTACTGCGGCGTAGGCTCGCGCGCGTGCACGACCTCGACGCCGCCCTGCGCACATGCTTCGGCCACGCGAGCTTCCGCGGCCCGCAGCGCGCGATCGTCGAGCACTTCCTCGGCGGCGGCAGTGCCCTGGTGCTGATGGCGACCGGCGACGGCAAGTCGCTGTGCTACCAGCTGCCGGCCTTCGTCGGCGACGGCCTCACCCTCGTCGTCTCCCCGCTGATCGCTCTGATGGACGACCAGGTCGCAGCCCTGCACGCGCGTGGCCTGCCCGCGACCTGCGTGCACAGCATGCTCGAACGGTCGGAGCGCGAACGTCGCCTGGCGCGCGTGAAGAGCGGCGAGATCCGCCTGCTGTACTGCACGCCCGAGCGGTTCCGCGTGCCGGGGTTCCTCGACGCCATGCGCGCGGCCTCGGTGCGCCGGCTCGCCGTCGACGAAGCGCACTGCCTGAGCCAGTGGGGCCACGACTTCCGCCCGGACTACCTGCGTCTCGGCGAAGTGCGCCAGGCGCTGGGCAGTCCACCATGCCTGGCGCTGACCGCCACGGCGACGCCCGACGTGCAGCGCGACATCCGCCGCACGCTCGACCTCGGCGATGCCCCGCGCTTCCACACCGGCGTCGCGCGCGACAACCTGTTCCTGTCGGTGCATCCGTGCGCCGGCGAGGACGACAAGCTCGCGCGCCTGCTCGAGCTGCTCGACCGCACCGGCGGCCCGGCGATCGTCTACTGCGCGCTGATCCGCGATCTGCTGCGCCTCGAAGGCGAACTGCAGCGGCGGCGTCTGCGCCCGCTCGTCTACCACGGCGATCTGTCGCCGCTGGAACGGCGCGCGCAGCAGCAGCGATTCCAGCAGAGCCCCGATGCCCTGATGCTGGCGACCAACGCGTTCGGCATGGGCGTCGACAAGGCCGACATCCGCGCCATCGTGCACTGGCAGGTCCCGCGCACGCTCGAGGCCTACTACCAGGAGGTCGGGCGCGCCGGCCGCGACGGCGCGGGCGCCTTCTGCGAACTGCTCTACAGCGGCGAGGACCTCGCGATCCAGCGCGACTTCGCCGAGTGGGCCAACCCCGGGGCGGCGTTCGCGAAGGATGTCGTTCGTCATCTCGCGGGGCTCGGGGAACGGCTGCACGCGCTCGACCTCGAGGCGCTGCGGGACACGTTCCTGACCAAGAACCGCCATGACGGCCGAGTCGAGACGGTGCTTCGCCTGCTGCGCAGTGCTGGGTGCACGACCGGCGATCTCGGCCGCGACTTCACGCTCGTGCGCGTACCGGACGACGCCGAGATCGACGGCTGGCTGCCGCCCGACAAGCGCCAACACGACCTGATGGGCCTGCTGCGCATGGTGCGCTACGCGACCGAAGGCGCGTGCCGCAAGCGCACGATCCACGAGCATTTCGGCTTCGAGCTCGACGAACGCTGCGGCGGGTGCGACGTCTGCACCGACGCGTCGGCGTGGCAGCGCGACCACCTGCCGCCGACCAAGGCGCTCACACGCGACGAGGCGGCGGCGGCGCCGGCCGAAGGATCCCCGGTGCAGCGCGGCGATTGGATCGAGGTGCGTGGCCTCGGCCTCTGCCACGTGCAGCGCGTCGATCGGCGCGGCAAGCGCTACTCGGCCACCGTCGAGCGCGCCGCGGACCTCGCGAAGCACGTCGTCGACCTCGCGGCCAGCGACTGGCGCCGCGTCGACCGCTGACGTTCGTTCAGCGCCGGCGCCGCCGCAGGCGGCGCTCGAACATCGAACTGCCGCGCCGCGCGCCGAGCCGCTTCTTGTCGCGCTGCTGCGCTTCTTCGACTTCGCGCTCGTGCCGCCGCTGCTGCAGGAACGCCTCGACTTCGCGCTGCAGGTGCGCCGGATCCTGGAACCGCATCTCCGGCTCCTTGGCCATCATCTTCTCGAGGAAGTAGTGGAGTTGCGGCGACAGGTTCAGGGCGCGGATGCGCTCGCCGGACAACGACTCGAGCACCTGCTTGGCGAGCACTTCCTCGCTGGTGCGGCCTTCGAACGGCAGCGAGCCGGTGACCAGGTGGTAGAGCGTCGCACCGAGCGCGTAGATGTCGGCGCGGACGTCGAGCGCCCCGCTGCCCCGCGCCTGTTCCGGCGCGATGTAGTGCACGGTGCCGGCGGTGGTGTCCCCGCTGCCGGGACGCTCGGACCCGGCGATCGCGAAGCCGAGGTCGATCAGCACAGCACCCCGCTCCTCCGACCACAGCACGTTGCCGGGCTTGACGTCGCGGTGCACGAGCCCGCGCGCATGCAGCGCCCCCAACGCCGAGGCAACCTCGACCACGATCTGCAGCGCCGACTCTTCGTCGAGCCGCCCCTCCTCGGCGAGCACGTCCTGCAGGCACCGCCCGGGCAGTCGTTCCATCGCGAAGAAGATGGTCTCGCCCTCCTTCGCGACGCGCAGGCCCTTGACGAGATGTGGGTGCTGCAGCGCCATCAGCAGCCGCGCCTCGCGCACGAACCGATCCGTCTGCACCGGATCCTTCGCGAGTTCGGCGCGCAGGACCTTCAACGCCACGGCCGAGTTGTCGGTGCGATCCACCGCCGCGAACACCCTGCCGACGCCGCCTTCGCCGAGCAGTTCGCCGGTCTCGTAGCGGGTCAGCACTGGACGAGTCCCGCCCTCGCTGCGCTGCCATTCCGACCACTGGGCGCTCGTGCACACGCCGCGTCCGACCAGGAACGCTGCCGGATCGCCGCTCGCGAGCGCTGCGTGCGCCGCGTCCGCGGGAACAAGCCCGCGATGGACGAGCAGGGCCAGCAGCTTCATCGGCGGGATCACGGTGGGACTTGTGAGGAGGTCGGCGGACACGCGAGGTTTCGTGCGCGCGCCGTCAAGTCGGTCCGCCACCGCACCCGAAAACACCGCAGTCCAACCAGGCCGTCAGGAGCAACCTACTTGAAGCATCCAGGGGCTGCGTTCGTCATCAAGTACTTCGACTTGATCGACGAGTTCATCAAGGTGCGGTGCTGCTCCGAGGAGCTGCTGCAAGAACTGCACGGCGCGCCGATCGCGAACAAGTCGGGCTACCGCCAGCGCGTCGTGCGCGCCTGCGTGCCGACGTTCGAGACCGAGGTGCTCGCGGCCGTGCGCCGCCTCGACGAGGGCTACGACCTCGAGATCGTCGAGGAACTGCTCTACCAGATCTGCATCGACGTCAACCCGTCGCTGGAGATCCACCAGGTCGCGATCCCGTCGAACGGCACCACCAAGCAGACCGCCGAAGCCGACGACCCGTTCCTGCCGCGGCCGGGCAACGAGCAGGCGCGGCAGAACCTGTTCCGCCGCGTGAGCAGCCTCGAACGCAACCTGCGGCAGCAGATCATCGGCCAGGAAGACGCGATCACGTCGCTGGTGCGCGCGGTCAAGAAGGCCGCCGTCGGACTCAAGCGCCCGACGCAACCGGTGGGCACGTTCCTGCTGGTCGGACGCACCGGCACCGGCAAGACCGAGCTGGCGAAGTCGCTCGCGCGCAATCTGTTCGACGATCCGTCGGCGATGATCCGCGTCGACTGCAGCGAGTACGCGCTGCCGCACGAGTACGCGAAGTTGATCGGCTCGCCGCCCGGCTACATCGGCCACAACGAAGGCGGCTTCCTGACCGAGGCGATCAAGAAGAAGCCCAACAGCGTCGTCCTCTTCGACGAGATCGAGAAGGCGCACTACAAGGTGCACAACCTGCTGCTGCAGCTGCTCGACGAGGGAATCATCACCGACAGCAAGGGCCAGACGGTGTCGTTCCACCAGGCGCTGATCCTGATGACGAGCAACCTCGGCATCGAGAAGATCGACGCGGTGCGCACGCGGATGGGCTTCTCGGCGGCCCACCGCCGGCAGAGCCTGCAGGACGTCGACCTGCGTTCGGTGACGTTCGAGGCGCTGCGCGAGTCGTTCCGCCCCGAGTTCGTGAACCGCATCGACGAGGTGATCCTCTTCAACCCGCTCGACGAGAAGGTCTGCCAACGCATCGCCGGCAACATGCTGCGCGAGGTCGGCGACCTGCTGAAGCGCCGCGACATCACGGCGACGTTCTCGCCGGGCGTGCGGGTGCTGCTGGCGAAGCAGGGCTTCTCCGAGGAGTTCGGCGCGCGGGAGCTGCGGCGGCTGATCAAGCGCCGCATCGAGGACCCGCTGACCGAGCTGATCCTCGATCACGACCTCGGCCAGGGCGCCCAGGTCACGGTGCGCGTGCGTGGCGGCGAGTACGTGTTCGCCTGCGGCGACACCCCGGCGAGCCAACCGGCCTGAACGCGGCGGCTGCCGTGGACGGTCACGGCCGCAGCCCGTAGCGTCGTGCGCCCGGTTGTTGCCGGCCCGACATGCTGCTGTTCACCGTCGTCGTCGCACTGTCGCTGCTGTTCTCGTTCGTCTGCTCGCTGTGCGAAGCGACCCTGCTCAGCGTCAGCCACGCGCGCATCGAGACCCTGGCGCGCGCCGGCAGCCGGGCTGGTCTGCTGCTGCGCCGATTCCGGCACGAACCGGACCGCCCGATCGCCGCGATCCTGGTGCTCAACACCATCGCCAACTCCGGCGGCGCGGCACTCGCCACCGACCAGTTCACCCAGGCGTTCCCCGGCGTGTCGCCGGCCTGGTTCGCCGCCGCGTTCGTGGTGACCGTCCTGGCGATCACCGAGATCGTGCCCAAGACGATCGGCGTGCTGCACGGCAACGCGCTCGCGGTGCCGGTCGCGCACACGGTGCGGGTGATGGTCGTGGCCCTGACCCCGGCCCTGCTGCTGACCCGCCGCCTGTCGCGCATGTTCGCCGGCAAGGGCCATGCGCATGCGACCTCGCTCGAGGACATCCGCGTGCTGACGACCGTCGGCATGAGCCAGGGCGCGTTCGGCCAGATCACCGCGAACCTGATCCACAACGCGACCCGGCTGCGCGAGACGCAGGCCCGCGACGTGATGGTCGCCCGCGACCGGATCGCCTACCTCTCCGGACGCGACAGCACCGAGCAGAACCTGCAGCGGCTGCAGCGCAGCGGCCACAGCCGGTTGCCGTTCACTCCCGACGGGGAACTCGACCACGTGACCGGTTTCGTGATGGCGAAGGAACTGCTGTTCGCGCTGCGCGAACGCCCCGATCCGAACTGGGACGACCTGCTGATCCCGCTCCTGGTCATGCCGGAGACCGCGACGCTCAACCACGTGCTGCGGCGATTCCAACGCGAGAAACGGCACCTGGCGATCGTCGTCGACGAGTACGGCAGCACCCGCGGCATCGTCACGCTCGAGGACGTGCTCGAGGAGATCGNNTCGTCGGCGAGATCGAGGACGAGTCGGACACCGAGGAAGCCAACATGGTGCAGCGCGCCGACGGTTCGCTGCTCTGCCGCGGCATCGCCGAACTCACCGCGGTGTACTCGCGGCTCGGCGCCAGCCCGCCCGAGTCGGCGAGCAAGACCCTGTCGGGCTTCCTCGCGGAACGGCTCGGACACGTGCCACCGGCCGGCACCGTGCTCGACGTCGACGGCTTCCGGTTCCTCGTGACGAAGGCGAACAACCGGCGCGCGGAGCGTGTGCAGATCGCGCGGCTCGACGCGGCGAACGACTCGGCGCGTGACCGCGAGCCCGGCGCAGACGTTCCCCCGGCCTGATCGTCCGGCGGGAAACCCGACAGCTGCGCGGCGGCTTCGGCTACAACTTCGTGACGAAAAGGCGCCGCGCCAACGCGGCGATCCATCGGCCATGCATAGCGTCTTCCTCGCCTGCGCGATCATCGGTGGCACCATCCTGGTCCTGCAGTTCGCCCTGCTGCTGTTCGGCGTCGGCGGCGACAGCGAACTCGGCGGCGAGCCCGGCTCGCACGACGGCCACCACTCCGTCGGTCACGACCAGTCGGCGTTCCTCAAGCTGCTGTCGGTCCAGACCGTCGCCACGTTCGGCGCGTTCT
This sequence comes from Planctomycetes bacterium UBA2386, assembly GCA_002343845.1. The sequence goes on from DDSQ01000106.1 coordinate 13,359, forward strand.
TCGGCCTTGTCGGCATGGCGACGCAGAGCCTCGGCTGGTCGCCCGCCGCGGTCGGCGGTGCCGCGGCGCTGTCGGGCTGCGCCGCACTGCTCCTCGTCGGCAAGATGATGCGCGCTCTGCGGCACCTGCAGTCGCAGGGCAACGTCGAACTGAAGAACGCGATCGGCCTGACCGGCAACGTCTACCTGCGCATCCCCGCCTCCGGTACTGGCCACGGCCGCGTGATGATGACGGTGCAGGGCCGCACGATCGAATGCCGCGCCATCAGCCGCGGCGACGAGATCCCGACCGGCGCCACCATCCGCGTGCTCGCGCACACCGACGACGACGTGCTCGTCGTGGCACCCGCGAACTGACCCTCCACCCCCACCACTGCCCCAACCCTACATGCTCACCTTCCTGCAAGGCGACGCGAGCGACCTGTTCGTGATCGCCTGCGTGCTGATCGGCGTCATCCTGCTCGGCTTCGCCGTGCTGATCGTGAAGCGCTACAAGCGCTGCCCGAGCAACAAGATCCTGGTGATCTTCGGCAAGGTCGCGTCCGGCCAATCGGCCCGCTGCCTGCACGGCGGCGGCGCCTTCGTGTGGCCGCTGATCCAGGACTACGCGTTCCTGTCGCTCGATCCGATGCAGATCGAGATCCCGCTGCGTGGGGCGCTGTCGGCCGAGAACATCCGCGTCAACGTGCCGTCGGTGTTCACCGTCGCGGTGGGCACCGAAGCAGCGGTCATGCAGACCGCCGCGATCCGCCTGCTCGGCCTCGATCCGCGCCAGGTCATGAAGCAGGCCGAGGACATCATCCTGGGCCAGCTCCGCCAGGTGATCGCCTCGATGACGATCGAGGACATCAACCGCAACCGCGACAAGTTCCTCGACAGCGTGCAGAACTCGCTGACGCCGGAGCTCGAGAAGATCGGCCTGGTGCTGATCAACGTCAACATCACCGACATCACCGACGAGTCGGGCTACATCGAGGCGATGGGCCGCAAGGCCGCGTCCGAGGCGATCCAGTCGGCGGAGATCGACGTCGCGCAGCAGCAGAAGCGCGGCTCGATCGGCGTCGCGGAAGCCAAACGCGAGCAGGACGTGCTGGTCGCGAGCGCCGACAAGGTGCGCGAAATCGGCACCAAGGAGAACGAACGCGAGAAGATCGTGCGCCTGGCCGAGCTCGCGAAGGAGGCCGGCATCGGCGAGAGCCGGGCCAAGCTCGAGCAGCAGAGCGCGGTCAAGGACCAGGAACGGCAGATGCGCGTGCAGGTCGCCGACGCCGAGGCCGCCGCGGTCACCGGCGAGAACCTGGCGCGCGCCAAGGTCGTCGATGCCGAAGCGACGCTGAAGGTCCGGCAGGCCGAGGCCTACCAGCTCGCGGAATCGCGCAAGCGCGAGGCCGACGCCAAGGTCCGCGAGGTGCAGTACCACGCCGAGGCGCGCGCCGCCGACGCGATGGCCACGAAGATCGAGAGCGAACAACGCGCCGAACTCGAAGCCGCCGCCAAGGCCCAGAAGGCCAAGCTGATCGTCGACGCCGAAGCCGCCGCCGAGCAGGTGCGGTTGCGCGCCAACGCCGAAGCTGCCGCGACGTTCGCGCGGCTCGAGGCGCAGGCGCGCGGCGAATACGAGATCCTGGCCAAGAAGGCCGAAGGTCTGCAGCGCCTGGTCGAGGGCTGCGGCGGAGCCCAGCAGGCGTTCCAGTTGCTGATGCTCGAGCACCTGCCGCACATGGCCGAAGTCGCCGCCAAGGCGATCGCCAACGTGAAGTTCGACAAGGTCGTGGTCTGGGAAGGCGGCGCCGGAGCGAACGGCAAGAACGCGACCGCGAACTTCCTGCAGGGCCTCGCCGGCAGCCTGCCGCCGGTGCTGCAGATGATGCGCGACATCGGCGGCGTCGAGATGCCGGCGTTCTTCGGCAAGCTCGCGGAGTCGCCGGCGGCGATGCCCGGCGCCGAGGGCATTCCCGGCAAGACGCCACCACCACCGGCCAAGCCGCCGGCACCACCCCGCGCCTGAGCCCCCGATGAGACCACCTGCCTGGCCGTTCGCCGTCCTGTTCGCGTCCACGCTCGCGGCGCAGGGCCCGCCGACGTTCGTGCCCGCCCCGCACCTCGCCCGCTTCGTGGCGGAGGACGTGCCCTCGCTGCGAGCCCAGCTGCCGGATTCCGCGATCGGCAAGCTGCTCGCCGAACCGGAGACCGCCGCCGCGTTCGCTGCCGGCCTCGCCAAATACCGGCGCCTGGCCGCAGCGCAGCGCTCGCTGCTCGACGCCGTCGTCGCCAGCCCCCCACCCGAGCTCGAACCGTGGATCGTCTCGCAGCTGCCGGTGCAGCTTGGCTGGCGCATCGTCGCCGGTCTCGACCTCGCGGACCTGCAGCGCGCCGAACTGCTGGCGCTGGCGACGACCGAAGAACGATCGATCCCGGCGACCGTGCTGACCGTCGCGTGTGGCCCGCGGGCCCAGGGTCGTTGGGCCGCGCACTTCGCGCGGCACGAGAAGGAACTCGCCACCTATTCGCTGTTGGCGCGCGACCTCGAGGCGAAGTTCGCCGGGTTCCCGGTCGCGCTGTGGAAACCGGCCACGCCCGACGGCGAAGCAGCCAACGAGGCCCAGCTCGCGGGCCTGATCCCCTCCAGCTATTGGCTGCTGCAACTCCCCGGCGTCTTCGCGCTCGGCACCGACGCTCCCGAAGCGTGCGGCACGTACGCGCCGGCACCCGCGCGAACGTCGGCGCAGGTGCTGATGGAGATGGACGCCCAGGCCTACGTGGCGATGTTCACGCGCCAGATGGGCGGCGCGCCGCCCGAGTTCCGGGCGCTCGGCCTCGACGGCCTGCGAACGCTGCGCTGGCGGCTCCGTTTCGCAGACGGCCTGCTGCGCGACGAGATCGAACTGGCGCTCGCCGACGAACCGTCGGGCGCGATCGGCGCGATCCTGACCGGCAAGGGCGCCCTGCCGGCGCAGGCGTTGCCCGACGTCGCACTCGCGCAACTGCGCTGCACGTTCGACACCAACTTGTTGGTGACGGCGCTCGAAGGCATGACCGGGGCGTCGATGCGCGACGAACTGCGCGCCGCGCTCACGAAGGGGCTGACCGGTGGAATCGCGCTCGGCGTGTCGGCGCCCGCGAAGGGCAGCCTGATCCCGCGCGTGTTCCTGTCGCTGGGCATCGCCGACGAAGCGGCGCTCGACCAGGCGCTCACCATGCTCGTGAAGGACCGCGTGACGACGCGCACGATCACCTACGAGGACATCGAGTGCATGGTGGCCCAGGTGCCCGACGCGCCCGCGGGCTTCGCGCCGACGTGGTGCCGGGTCGCTGGCGTGCTGCACGTCGCCGAGTCGGGGCTCAGCATGCGCGCGTTCTTGAAGGCCCGCGCCGGCGGCGCCACCGCGATGGACGTCGGGGACGCGCCGATCCCGGCGGGCGACGGCGAGCCGTTGCCGAACTTCGACCTGCGCTGGGACGAGGGCGCGATCTACTCGGCGTTCCACGCCAACTGGCTGCCGCTGCTGAAGCTGGTGCCAGGCCTCTTCCAACAGCCACTTCTCGACAGCGCCGCGATGCCATCGCCCGACGCAGTGGCGCCGCTGCTCCGCAAGGCACGGGGTGTGCTGCGTCGCGACGGCACCACGTTCACGTTGCAGCAGGCAGGCGCGCTCGGCGGCCTGCACACCGGGGCTCTCGCCATGCTCTGGGGCCCGCTGCTGTCCGGCCTGTTCCATCACGACTGGATGCACGACCAGGTTCGCACCGCCCTCGCCAAGGGCCGCCTGCAAGCGGCCTGGACGGCGCTCGAAGCGTTCCGCGAACAACACGGTCGCTGGCCGAAGGACCTGGCCGAACTCATCACCGATCGGAAGTTGCCAGCCGACGCGCTGCTGCTACCGGGCGACGCGGCGCCCGAAGCCGTGCCGATGCCCGACGGACGTGGCGACGTGCGCAGTTCGTTCCGCTACTTCGCATCGCCAGTCGCGGTCAACGTCAACGGCACGGACCACAAGCTGCTGCTGATCGCGATCGCCCCGAGCCGCTACGGCCGGCCGATGCTCGGCGACAGCGGAGCCCAGCCGGAGGCCTGGGGCGAACCGAGCACCTGCCCCATCGACGACTTCGGCAAGTGAAGCAGGCGCGGGCGATCGCCCGCGCCGGTCCGCTCACTGCTTGCTCGCGTCGAGCAGCTTCTTCCAGTTCGCCTTCGCCCGCTCGAGCGCGGGGTTCTTGTCGTCGGCGAAGTGCTTCTCCAGCGCGTCGAACGCCTGCTGGGCAAGAGCACCGTCCTTCTGGCCGCTCGCGTGGTTCAGCACGCCGATCCAGAACTGCGACCGCATCGCCTCGCTCGGCGTCTTGCCGGCCTTCGCGAGCGCCGCGAGTTGCTCGTTCGTGGCCGCCATGCCGGCTTCGCGGGCCTTCTGCAGGATCTGCCCGACCTCGGCATCGACGAGCTTGCTCGCCACCAACGCCTTCTCGTCGGCGCCGAGCGACAGCGCGTCGGCGCGAGCCTGGATCTGGTCCGCAGCGACCAGGCCGAGTTGCAGCTCGGTCAGGAACAGCTCCTTCTGCTCGGCGGCAGTCGCCTTGTCGCCCTTGCTCCGCAACGTCATCAGGGCCTTGCTGCGAGCGTGCGTGTCCGCGAATCCGGCGACGCTGCGCGGGGGCTTGGCCAGCACGTTGCCGTCGGCGTCCATGAAGCACAGCGACGGGAAGCCGCCGAAGCCCTTGTCCCGGAGCAGCGTCGGGTACTTCTCGCCCTCGACGCGCGACGTGTTGTGCAGGAACAGCACCACGTCCTTGGCGAACTCGGCGAACTTCGGGTCGGAGAGCGGACCGCTCTCCAGCATGTCACACGGGCCTCAAGCCGCGTAACTGCGGGTGAAGTAGGTGAACAGCAGCTTGTTCTCCTTCTTCGCCTGCTCGCGCGCCGCGTCGTAGTCAGTGACCCACGCGGCCTTCTGGAACACCGGCTTGGCGAGCTTCTCGGTGCGCAGCTTCTGCAGCGTCTCCTGGTCTGGCTGTGGACGGTTCTGCGCCGGGAGCAGCGTGGCCAGCAACGCTGCGAGCGCAAAGGGCAGTCGGTTCATGGGCCGGAGATGCTGCCGGCGGGTGCCGGGCGACGCGAGGGCGGAAGCGCCCGGTTACGAAGCCTGGACGAGCCGGTCAGGGCCCCGCGGTCCGCGCGTCGTCGCGGTGCAGCCGGGCGAACACGGCATCCGCCACCGCCGCCGGCAGGCCGGGCGCCGCCCGCAGCGCTTCGCGACTCGCCGCTCGCAGCGCCGCCAGCGACCCGAAGTGACGCAGCAGCGAGCGCCGCCGGGTCGGCCCGACCCCCGGCACGTCGTCGAGTTCACTGGCGATGCGCCCACGCGTCTGCCGGTGGTAGCCGATCGCGAACCGGTGCGCCTCGTCGCGCAGCGCCGCCAGCAGCAGCGTCTCCGGCGCGCCGTTCGCCAACGGCACCGCCTCGTCGCGACCCGCAACGAACAACCGCTCGCCGCTCTCGGCCCGCGCGTCGCCGACGCCCCGCAACCGGCTCTTGGCCAGGCCGCACAGGTACAGATCGTCCTGCAGCCCGAGCTCTGCCACCGCGCGAACCGCCGCCGCGAGCTGGCCCTTGCCGCCGTCGACCACCAGCAGGTCCGGCAACCCCTCGTCGTCGCGTTCGAGACACAGCCGCAGGCTGCGCGTCACCGCTTCCTGCATCGCCGCGAAGTCGTCGCCGGCGTTCGCCGCCGAGATCCGGAACCGCCGGTACTGCGCCTTGTGTGGCGCGCCGTCGTCGAAGCACACGCGCGACGCGACCGTCGACGTGCCCTGGATCGTCGACACGTCGAGGCAGTGCAGCCGCACCGGCGCGTCCGCGAGTCCGAGCAGCTTCGCCAGCCGTTCGCCGGCTGCGCGCCGCCGCGATTCGGCATCTGCCGCCATCGCATCCGCCAGCCGCGCGTTCTCGACCGCCAGTTCGAGGTGCCGCCGCTTGTCACCGCGCTGCGGCACGTGCAGGTCGACGGCGCCGCCCCGCTTGTGCTGCAACCACGCCGCGATCATCGTCGGCTCGGCCGGCAGCCCCGGCAGCAGCACCATCGCCGGCACGTGGCGATCGCCTTCGTAGAAGCGGCCGAGCAGTTCGCCGAGCAGCAGGTCGTCGGGCAGTTCGCTGCGGAACGCGAAGCGCCGGCAGCTCTCGAGCGCGCCGCCGCGGAACGACAGGAACGCCACCGCGACGTCGTCGCCGGTGCGATGCACGCCGAGCGCATCCTCGTCGCCCGAACCCGCCACCACGGCCTGCGGTTCGGCCACCGCCTGCAGTGCCTGCACCTGGTCCTTCAGCGCCTGCGCGCGCTCGAACTCCAACGCCGCCGAAGCCGCCTGCATGCGCGCACGCAGGTCGGTCAGCACCGGCCCGACGTCCCCGCGCAGGATGCGCACCGAATGGTCGAGCAGACCGTCGTAGGCCTCGCGCGTGATCAAACCGACGCACGGTGCGGGGCAGCGGCCGATCTGGTGCTTGATGCACGGACGCGCGCGGTTCTCGAACACCGCGTCGTGGCAGTCGCGCAGCGGCACGATCTTGTGCAGCAGCCGCAGCGTGCGACGCACCGCCTTCGCCGACGCGAACGGCCCGAAGTACATCGCACCGTCGTCCTGGCGACGACGCACGAGGCGGTACCACGGCCAGGGCTCGCGCCGGTCGAGGCGCAGCAACAAGAACGCCTTGTCGTCCTTCAGCTTCAGGTTGAAGCGCGGCTGTCGCTTCTTGATGACGGTGTTCTCGAGCAGCAGGGCTTCCTGTTCGGTCGCGGTCGCCACGAACTCGACGTCGGCAGCGGCGGCGGCGAGGAACGGCAACTGCACGCGCCCGTCACCGCCCGGCTTGAGGTAGCTGCGCACCCGCGCCCGCAGGTCGGCGGCCTTGCCGACGTAGAGCGCTTCGCCGGCCGCACCGAGGAACACGTAGACGCCCGGCCCCGTCGGGAAGCGCGCGACCTTCTCGGCGATGCGCTCGTGCATCCGCAAGACGCTCCTCAGCCGGCGACCTTGTCGAACGTGAGCAACTGGTAGCTCAGGTAGCCGGCGCGCCAGGCGTCGTACTCCAGGGTGCCGCAGTTCAGCATGTCGGCGATGTCCTTGCCGATCTCGGGGCGTCGCGCCGAGTGCGCCGCGGTCCATTCGGCCGCGCGTTCGCGCAGGATCTCGAGGCACCGCCCGGTCATGCGGTAGGCGGCGCGACTGACGTCGCAGCTGGTGTGCAGCTCGAAGCCGAGGTCCTTCGCCGCCTGCAGCACGCGCGGCAGGAAGTGGAAGCGCCCCTGCGCGCGCGGCACGTCGACGTGCAGGAACTGGTCGCCGATGTGCAGGCGACCGCCGTAGCGCAGCGCTTTCGCCGCGCGCTCGATCGTCGCGCGCGGATCCTCGAAGTACTGGAACGACTCCTGGAACAGCACCCAGTCGAAGGAGCCGCGCCACTGGAAGGTCTCGAACGGGCTGACGTGGAACTCGACGGGATGCGGCACGTCGTCGGCCTTCGCGGCCAGGCGCGCGTACTCGATCAGCGGCGCGTCGGGCGAGATCGACGTCACGCGGATGCCGCGCTTGCTGAGCCAGCGCGCGGTGGCGCCGAGCCCCGCCCCGACGTCGAGCACGCGCTCGGCCTTCGCCGGGCGGAAGAACAGATTCAGCTCCATCATGTTCTCCTGCGCCAGTCCCGGGTGCTCGTCCATCGAGCGGAACCAGCCGAAGTGCATGTGGTCGCTGCCGGTGAGCAGGCGGAACAGGTAGTACGGGGCGGGCAGCGTGAAGACGTCGGGCGCGGTCATGCGGAGGCGGAGGATCCTACCGCGGCGCCGCGCCAGACGACGTGTGCGCGCCGCTCGACCACGTCGCCGGTAGGACGGCACTCGCGGCGCAGCACGGACGCCTGTCCCGGCGCGCCACCGGCACACGTCAGAGCAGTTCCATGTCGAGCTTCTCGAGCCGCCAGACCTCGTCGCGGATGCGCGCGGCGAGTTCGAAGTCGAGGTTCTTCGCCGCCGCCATCATCTCCTCGCGCAGCTTCTTCGTGTGCACGAGCAGCTGCTTGTGGTCGGCGAACGGCTGCTTGCCGGCGCCGGCGGGCGCTGACGCCGCCGCCCTCGCCCCACCATCCTTGGCGCCGCGGCCCTTGCCGCGCTTGCCCTTGCCCGGCACGACCTCGCCGTCCTCGGGTTCCGGCGACTGCAGCAGGTCGCGCACCGGTTTGACGATCGTCTTCGGCACGATGCCGTGCTGTTCGTTGTGCGCGCGCTGCTTCTGCCGCCGCCGCTCCATCTCGGCCAGCGCTCCCTCGATCGAGTCGGTGCGCTTGTCGGCGTAGAGGATCACCCGCCCATCCACGTTGCGCGCGGCGCGCCCGCAGGTCTGGATCAGCGACGTCTTGCTGCGCAGGTAGCCCTCCTTGTCGGCGTCGAGCACCGCAACCAGCGTGACCTCCGGAAGGTCGAGGCCTTCGCGCAGCAGGTTGATG
>DDSQ01000106.1:21907-27148 GCA_002343845.1 Planctomycetes bacterium UBA2386
CAGGTAGTCGGTCAGTTCCTCGGCCGCGCGCTTGGTCAGCGTCGTGATGAGCACCCGCTCGTGCCTGGCGGCGCGCGCGCGCACTTCGCCGACGACGTCGTCGACCTGCCCTTGCGCCGGCCGCACGTCCACCGGCGGATCGACGAGGCCGGTCGGCCGCACCACGAGTTCCACGACGCGATCGCCGCTCTTCTTCCGTTCGTAGTCGCCCGGCGTCGCCGACACGAACAGCACCTGCCGCTGCAGCGCTTCGAACTCGTCGAACTGCAGCGGCCGNNCTCGAACTCCTCGAATTTCAGCGGCCGGTTGTCGAGCGCGGAAGGCAGCCGGAAGCCGTAGTCGACGAGCGTGGTCTTGCGCGCGCGATCGCCGCGATACATGCCGCCGGCCTGCGGCACCGCGACGTGCGACTCGTCGACGACGAGCAGGAAGTCGTCGGGGAAGTAGTGCAGCAGCGTGGCCGGCGGCTGCCCGGCCGCGCGGCCGTCGAGGTGGCGGCTGTAGTTCTCGATGCCCTGGCACATGCCGGTCGCGCGCAGCATCTCGAGGTCGTGGCGCGTGCGCTGGCCGAGGCGCTGCGCCTCGAGCAGCTTCTTCCGACCCTCGAGCTCGGCGAGCCGCGCTTCGAGTTCGGCCTCGATCGCGGTGCAGGCGCGCAGCAGCTGGTCCTGCGTCGCCACGTACTGCGTCGTCGGGTAGATCGTCACGCGGTCGAGCCGTTCGAGCACTTCGCCGCGCAGCGGGTCGATCGCGGTGATCGACTCGACCTCGTCGCCGAACAGCTCGAAGCGCAGCGCGCGCGCCTCCTCGTACGACGGATACACCTCGACGACGTCGCCGCGCACGCGGAAGCGGCCGGCCTGGAAGTCGTAGTTGTCGCGCACGAACTGGATCGCCGTGAGCTGGCGCAGCAGCACGTCGCGGTCGAGGCGCTGGCCTTGCTGCACGGTCACCGACAGCTCGCGGTAGGTCTCCGGCGAACCGAGGCCGTAGATGCACGAGATCGACGCCACGATCAGCACGTCGCGCCGCTCCATCAGCGAACGCGTCGCCGAGTTGCGCATGCGCTCGATCGCCTCGTTGATCAGCGCGTCCTTCTCGATGTACGTGTCCGTCGTCGGCACGTACGCCTCGGGCTGGAAGTAGTCGTAGTAGCTGACGAAGTACTCGACCGCGTTGTCGGGGAAGAACGACCGGAACTCGGCGTGCAGCTGCGCGGCGAGCGTCTTGTTCGGCGCCAGCACCAACGTCGGCCGCTGCACCTGCTCGATCACCTTGGCGACGGTGAAGGTCTTGCCCGANNGCCCGAACCGGTGACGCCGAGCAGCGTCGACGCGCCCGCGCCGCCGTCGATCCACGCCGCCAGCCGTTCGATCGCCTGCGGCTGATCGCCCGCGGGTCGCAGTTCGCTGTGCAAGCGGAAGCGCATGCGTGAGGTCTACGGCATCGCGCGCGCGGGCGACAGCCGGCGTGAACCCGTCGCCAGCGGTGGCGTTGACCCCTGGCCGACCCCGCCTTACCGTCCTCGGCCGCCCCGTTCCGCCCCCTCCAGCCCTCGCAGGTTCCTCGTGGCACGACGCGACTCCGCGGCCTCCCGTTCCTCTTCATCCGGCCGCGGCAAGGGCGCGCGAACCCGCACCGACGGCAAGGTCGACATCGCCTGCCCGCAGTGCGGCGCACAGTTCCGGATCGCCGGCGACGCCCTCGACAGCAAGATCGAGTGCACCGAGTGCCACCGCGTCTTCATCGCCAAGTCGACGGCCGGCAAACGGGTCGCCGCCCCCGACCACACCAAGGTCTACGTCGGCTTCGGCATCGGCGCCGTGGCGTTGATCGGCATCTTCGCGCTGATGAACAGCAGCGGCGGTGAGGAGCCGAAGAAGACCCCGCCGCCGGTCGCCACCACGCACGCGTATGGCCGCGGCGACCACCCGCGCACGGCGATGATCGTCAAGTGGGCGCGGGCGATCGGCGACGACAACCGGCTGGTGATGAACACCCACAGCGACCTGCGCGCGCTCGCCACGCTGTTCGGCCTGCCGCCCGGCAGCGACGACGAGGCGGTGATGAAGGCGATGCGCGAGCACGACGCGACGCGCTTCCTGCGCGAGCTGCAGTGCGACAGCGGCGAACTGCTCGGCAACGACGACATGACCGCCGCCAGCGGCAAAGCATCGGTCTTCGTCACCGCCAAGCCCGGCGACGACACCTGGCTGGCGAAGTGGAACGGCGTGCTCGAGGTGTCGTTCCGCATGGACGGCGAGCAGGTCAAGGTCACCGGCCTGTCGGTCACGAAGCCGCCGGTGCGCAACCCGAACAAGCCCGATCCGAGCAAGCAGACCTTCCAGCCGGTGAAGGAAATCGCCAAGCCCACCGACATCGAGATCACCGACAGCGCTGGCACCCGCAAGGTGAAGGAGTCGCAGCCGGCCGCCGTGCCGCACTGGGACAAGGCGACGCCGGTTCTGCAGAAGAAGGCCGACGACACCGTCGCGCTGCTCCTGCAGAGCGCCGATCCCGAGGCGCCCGGCACGCTGTTCAACAAGGCGACGATGTCGATCCAGACGCTCGACGACAAGAAGGCCGTCGTGCCGCGCGTGCTCAACGCGATGTTCGAGCTGTATCCGGACGTGATGGCCAACAACATCAAGCTCAGCCAGCTCGACCGCGCGCTGCGCGCCTGGACCGGCTTCGGCGTCAACTACGACCCGGCCGACACCGGCAACGCCGCCACGGACAAGGCCGCCCGCGAATCGTGCATTCGGCAGTGGTTCGCGTACTGGTACCGCCACGGCAACACGCAGCTCACGGACCACATGGAAACCGAAGAGAGCCTCGAGATGCCGGTGAAGAAGGACGACAAGAAGCCCGCCGGCAAGTGACCCAAGACAGGAACCCCACGATGACCGTTCTCCAGATCACCTGCGACAACTGCGGCGCCAAGTACAAACTGCCGGAGACGTTCACGGGCACACAGGCCAAGTGCCAAAAGTGCGGCAGCGTCATCGACGTGCAGAAGCAGCGCGCCGCCGCAGCGGCGCCCGCCGCAGCGACGACGCCGGCAGCCGCCGCCAAGCCAGCGGCCGCGGCGCGACCGGCGATCGACCGCAGCAAGGCCGCGCCGAAGGAAGCCCCCGTCGCCGCCGCGCGACCCGAGCGAGCGAGCCGCCGCGGCAAGGACGCCGACGCCGAGGACGCGACCGGTGGGCGCCGCGGCCGTGGCGAACGCCCGGCGAAGAAGAGCAACCAGATGCCGCTGATCCTCGGCGGTGTCGGCCTCGTCGCCATCGCGATCGTCGCCGTGCTGATGTTCTCGGGCGACGGCAAGACGACCTCGGACACCGCGGCGAAGAACGAGCCGACGACTCCCCAACCGACGCCGCCGCCAGCGCCCGCGCCCGAGGCGCCGAAGGTCGAGCCCGCGAAGGTCGAGACGCCCGCGGCGCAACCGGCACCGCAACCGGCGGCACCGCCGGCGGCGACCCCGACCGATGCCAGCGCGACGCCGCCGCCGGCGGCGACACCACCAGCCACGCCCGACGATCCGAGCCAGCCCAAGCGCCCGTGGCAGAAGCTGCGCAACCCGCCGGCGACGATGGCCGACGTCAGCGACGCGAAGACCTACGGCGAGGTGAAGTGGCCCGAGGGGATCGACGACGCGAAGAAGAGCGAAGTCCGCGCGCTGGCTGCGGACGCCGCCGGCGACGGCATCCGCAGCGTGCGCGCCAAGAAGCAGCTCGAGGGTCTCGGCTTCGTCGCTCTGTTCGGCATCGTCGAGGAACTGCAGAAGCTGGACTACAAGTCGGCGGAGCAGTCGATGATCGCGTTCGACCTCAACAAGCTGCTCGACCAGATCACCGCCGGCCTCAACGCCCAGTTCGAACCGGTCGAGGCGAGCGAAGAACTCGTGCCGGCCAAGGCCGAGTGGAACACGCGCACCGTGAAGGGCTGGATGACCCTGGTCGCCGGCTTCGCCGACGAAGCGGCCTACCTGAAGGGTCGCGCCGAGCGCGTGAAGAAGGCCGCCGAAAAGTGAGCGCGGCGGCGCGGGTGCCGAGGATTGTTATGCTCCTCGCCCCCGCATGGCTGACATCGCCGCCGAACTGACCCCCCGCGAGATCACGCGCGCCCTCGACGAGTACATCGTCGGCCAGGGCAAGGCCAAGCGCGCCGTCGCCGTGGCGCTGCGCAACCGCTGGCGCCGCCGGCAGCTCGGCACCGAGCTCGCCGCCGATGTCTACCCGAAGAACATCCTGATGATGGGGCCGNNCCGACCGGCGTCGGCAAGACCGAGATCGCGCGGCGCCTGGCGACGCTGGCGCGCGCCCCGTTCCTGAAGGTCGAGGCGACCAAGTACAGCGAGGTCGGCTACCACGGCCGCGACGTCGAGTCGATGGTGCGCGACCTGGTCGACGCTGCGGTGGCGTTGGTGCGTTCCGAGAAGGTCAAGGAGGTCGCGGGTCTGGCCGCCGCCGCCGCCGAGGACCGCATCTTCCGCGCGCTCGCCGACGAACTCGGCATCGCCGAGCACCAGGACCATCGCGGCGTCCCCGGCGTGTTCGAAGGCGGCGTCTGGCGACCCCGGCCCGGCGCGGTCACGTCCGTCGCCGCGGCCCCCACCGACTTCGCCGAACGGGAGCAAGCGCGTGCGCGGCTGCGCGACGACCTCGCAGCGCGGCGGCTGGAGCAACGCCCGTTCGACATCGAAGTGCGCGACGCGCGCACGCCGACGCTGTCGGTGATGGGGCCGCAGGGCAACGAGACCATGGGCATCGACGCGCAGGCGCTGCAGGAACTGTGGGGCCGCTCGCCCGGCAACAAGACCAAGGTGCGCAAGCTCACGATCGCCGAGGCGCGCGCGATCGTGCACGAGGAGGAGGCCGACAAGCTGCTCGACCAGGATGCGATCGTGCAGGAAGCGCTCGACCGCGCCCAGAACGACGGCATCGTCTTCATCGACGAGATCGACAAGATCGTCAGCGCCGGCGGCAGCGACGGTCCCGACGTCTCGCGCGAAGGCGTGCAACGCGACCTGCTGTCGGTCGTCGAGGGCTGCGCCGTCTACACCCGCTACGGCCACGTGCGCAGCGACCACATGCTGTTCCTCGCCGCCGGCGCGTTCCACTTCCACAAGCCGAGCGAACTGATCCCCGAGCTGCAGGGCCGCTTCCCGGTGCGCGTCGCGCTGCAATCGCTGACCGAGGCCGACTTCGTGCGCATCCTGACCGAGCCGAAGAACGC
>DDSQ01000030.1 GCA_002343845.1 Planctomycetes bacterium UBA2386
ACACGGACTCGTCGGTTGGGAGCCCGTTCCGACGCACCCGCACCGGACACGAGCGCCCCAGAAGCGAAAGCGACTTTCGATCGCAGTCGCCCGAGGATTACGGGAAAACCCTGCTCGAAATCCTCAGCGCTTTCCCGGCATTCCCGCCAACAGTGACATCCATGCGCACGACCCTCCGCATCCCGACCCTCCTCGGCCTGTTCGCAACCCCACTGCTGGCACAAGGCACCGAAGGGAAGCCCCCGACCACCGAGTGGAACGCACCCGGCGTGCGCAAGGTCACGCTCTCCGGCCAGTACCGCCTGCGCTACGAGAACCAGATCGACCTCGATCTGAACGACAACAACCGGCCGGACACCAACGACTTCTTCACCCAGCGCGCCCGCCTCGGCGTCGGCCTCGAGTTCTCCGACCGGCTGACCGCCATGCTGCAGCTCCAGGACGTTCGCGAGTGGGGCGAGGAGGCCTCGACGCTCGACGATGCCGCCGAAGGCCTCGACATGCACCAGGCCTGGGCCGAGTTGAAGCAGACGCCGGGGCTCGGCGGCACCACCCGCCTGGGCCGCACCGAGTTCGCGCTCGGCGACCACCGCCTGGTCGGCACCCTCGACTGGAAGTCGCAGGCGCGTTCGTTCGACGGCCTCGTGCAGACGTGGAAGTGCGACAGCGGCTCGTCGCTGCAGGCCTGGGCCTTCCAGGTGCGCGAGACGTTGATGCCGGCCACGGTGAACGACGACCAGTGGTTCGCCGGCCTGCAGGCCAGCGGGTCGTGCTGCGAGAACACCACCGCCGACCTCTACCTGATGCTGCTGCACGACGACGGCCTCACCCCGGGCACCTCGCAGAACCGCTTCACGCTCGGCACGCGCTGGGTGCGCGGCGCGGGCACGGCGTGGGAGTTCGGCCTCGAGGCAGCGACGCAGTTCGGCGAACAGTCGGGCGATGACATCCCGATCGGCGACTGCTACGCGGCGCACGCGCACGTCACGCGGCGCTTTCCCTGCGAGTCGAAGCCCTGGGCGCGGCTCGAACTGAACGCTGCGTCGGGGGACGATCCGAACACCGCTGACCGCGAACGCTTCGCCAACCTGTTCCCGACGGCCCACGCGCACTGGGGCATGCTCGACCTCGCGCTGTGGGAGAACATGCTGAATCCGATGCTGCAGTTCGGCTTCAAGCCGTGCCCGACGTCCGACCTGGCGCTGACCTGGAACTGGTTCCGGGCGATGGAGGGACGCGACAGCTTCGGCGGCCCGAACGGCACGCTGATCGCCGCGGGCCAGACCGACTCGCGCACCATCGGCAACGAAGTCGACCTGGTGTGGACGCGGCAACTCGACCTGGGCACCACCGCGAAGACGGCAGTGCAGCTGGGCTACGGCGTGTTCCTGCCCGGTGCCGCCCCCGAAGCCGTCGGCCGCGACACCACGGGCCAGTTCGCCTACGCGCAGTTCGATCTGCGCTTCTGAGCCCGACGAACGTCGAGGTTCAGTGCCGGGGCGAGCGCCGATCGCCGACGTCCTCGTCGCGATCGGCGGTCAGCACGGCCGTGTGCAACGGCCGCGCGTCGCGCCACGAGCCGGCCTGCAGCATGTAGTCGCCGGCCGGCAGCGGGCCGAGCACGAAGGCACCTTCGGCGCTGGTCTGCGTCTCGATGCGCACGACGAGGCCGTCGGCCGACGCCTTCAACGCCGTAACCGTCTCGCCGGCGACGGGGCCGCCCTGGGCGTCCACGAGTCGGCCGCGGATCGAACGCGACGGGATCTCGCGCGGGCCGAGCGCGAACCGGACCTCGGCCTGCGAGGGCGGGACCTGCCGCACTGCTGCGAGCTGCACCAGACTCGCGCCGCCCGGCATGTGGGCCAGCACGACGTCGACCGGCTCGCTGCGTGGGCCAGTGCCAACGCCCTTGCCGTTGCCCTGGATCGGCACGAGCTGCGGCGTGTCGCCGTTGCGCAGGGTGCTGTTCGAGACGATGGCGACGAGGCGCAGGTTCGTCACGGGAACGCTCGCCTCGACGACCACGGCCAGTCCGGACCCACCGCCCAGCTCCGCGTGCCACGTCGTCGTCTCGCCGTCGCGCAGCTCGACGCGTTCGTTCTTCACGAGCGCGGTGCCCTGCGCGAGTCGCACTGACTGCGGCCCCGGCAACAAGCCGGCAATCGTGTACGACCCGTCCGGCCCCGTCGTCGCGTAGCGCATGCCGAACAGGTTGAGCAGGTAGCCGATGCGCGGCTCCTCGAGCGGCCAGGTCAGGACCTGCACACCCTCGAGCGGCGCGCCGTCCTGGCGGATCGTGCCCTCGAGGCGCGCGCCGCGGGCCAGTCGCACTTCGGCGAACCCGTCGCTCGATCCGGTGTCGACCTCGACCCAGCCCGGCGCCAGACCACGCGACTGCGCGACCGCGAACACGATCGAACGGCCCGGCACTGCCTCCTCGCAGCGCAACGTCCCATCGCCGCCGCTCCGCCCGAACCACGCGCGCGGCTGCGGCTCGCCNNCCGGTCCGAGCCGGGTCGACGACCGCGGCCTCGGACGGCAGCACGGCGACCACCGCTCCCGCGACGGGCAAACCGTCGGGATCGAGCACACGACCGACGATCGTGCGCCCGGCATCGCCGAGCACGAGGTCGACGCGAACCTCGTTGCCGCCGCCAGCCACCCGCACCGCGAGCGAAGGCTGCCGGCCGCTCGCACGCGCCAGCAACTCGAGGCCGGGTTGCAGGTGCTCGACCGTGAACGCACCCAGGGTGTCCGCGGTCGCGACCGGCACGTAGCCGGCGCGGTTGCCGACCAGCACCACCGACGCCATCGGCACCGGCGCGCCGTTGCGGTCGCGCACCGTGCCGCGCACGGTGACGCCGCCAGGCAGCGTCACGGTGCGTTCGACGCGCGCACCCGCGGTCGTCTCCGCGACCACCGCGGTGCCCACGCGATCGACGTCGACCGCCCACTGGCCCGGCGCCAGGTCCACGAACCGGACCGCGCCGTCGGCGTCGGTCGTTCGCCAGGCGAGGTCCCGGCCCAGGTTCTGCAACTCGTCGAGCCGGTGCACGGCGACGGCGATGCCGCGGCAGGGCGCGCCGTTGCCGACGACGCGCACGACGAGTTCGCCCGTCGTGGGCGCCGAGGACGAGTCCGGCGGTGCGGGCGGCTCGACCACCGCCGTACGACTCGCCGCCGGTTCGGGCACCGGCGTGACGCCGAGCGGTGCCGTGGCACTGGCCGGCGCCCCTTCCGCGGCGAGCGGCGTGGCGTCGACGGGCGGCGGCTCCGGGGGATACAGCGACCAACCCAACGCGACGAGAACGACCGCCGCGAGGGCGGCCACGACCTTGTGGTGCAGCACGATCAGACCTCCGAGAGTGACAGCGGAAAGGAACCCAGTCGCCGTTCCCCCGCAGGCCGCGAGCACCTCGGTGCGCACCGCCGCGATCCCGCGGCCACTCGCCACGGTGATGGCGGCACCGCCCGCCAGACTCACGGGCAACGCCCGCCGCAGCAGGTCGATGCCGCGCGTGATCTGCGCGCGCACGGTGCCGGCCGGCCGTTCGAGGGTGCGCGCGATCTCCTGCGCCTGCAGGCCGTGTTCACACACGAGCCGCAGCACCGGCCGGTAGACCTCGGGCAACCGATCGATCGCCTGCCGCAACTCGGCGGTCACCTCGAGCGCGGTGACGTCGTCGTTGGGATCGACGACGGCCGCCTGCAACCGCGACGCGTCGACGAGGCGCCGCGATCGGCGCCGCGCCGCGCGCGCGTGGTTGACGAGGATGCCGACGAGCCACGGCAGGACACGTTCACCGTGGCGGTGCGAAGCCGCGTCCTCGATCGCCGTGACGAAGGTCGCCTGCACGAGGTCCTCGGCATCGGTGCCGGGACTCGCGAGGTGACGGCCGAGCTGCAGCAGTTCCGGCGCGGTGCGATCGAACACGATCGCCAGCGCCCGCGGGTCGCGGTGCCGCTGGAAGCGCTGGAACGCCAGCTCGACGGTGCGGGGGAACATTCACCCGCTCCTGGACCGCAACGCGCGTTCGTGCTGCATCGAACGGGAAGAAACCGCCGCCAACGCCCACGGCATAGCCGCCACCCTGGAATCGCCGCTGCCGCCCAGGGTCGGCCCCGGCCGCCGCGGCTCGCCCCCCCCGCCGAGGGGCTCCCTGGCCTGCCGCCAGGCAACGGATAGCGTTCGGCGACGATGCGCTGCCTCGCCGCTGCCGATGCGCTCCGTCTGATTCGCTCCGGCCAGCGGGTCTTCGTGCACGGCGGCGCTGCGACCCCCACCGCATTGCTCGAGGCACTGGCGCAGCGGGCGCCGGAGCTGCGCGACGTCGAGCTCGTGCACCTGCACACCGAAGGGCCAGCGCCGTGCGCCGCCCCCGGCCTCACGTCGAGCTTCCACCACAACGCGTTGTTCCTCGGCCAGAACCTCCGCGACGCCGTCGCGCGCGGCGAGGCCGACTACGTGCCCGCGTTCCTGAGCGAGATGCCGGCCCTGTTCCGCGAACGCGTTCTGCCGCTCGACGTCGCCCTCGTGCACGTGTCGCCTCCCGACCGGCACGGCTACTGCTCGCTCGGCGTGTCGGTGGACATCGCGCGGGCCGCGGTCGACACCGCGCCGATCGTCATCGCGCAGGTCAATCCGCGCATGCCGCGAACGCACGGCGACGGCCTCGTGCACCACAGCCGCTTCGCCGCGACCGTCGCCGTCGACGCCGAACTGCCGGCGCATCCGCCGACCACGATCGGCGAACTCGAGCGTGCGATCGGCCGCCACTGCGCGGCCCTGATCGACGACGGCGCGACGTTGCAGATGGGCATCGGCGCGATCCCCGATGCCGTGCTCGCGGCCCTCGACGGCCACCAGGATCTCGGCGTGCACACCGAGATGTTCGCCGATGGCGTGTTGCGGCTCGTCGAACGCGGCGTGATCACCGGCCGGCGCAAGGTCGTGCACCCGGGCAAGCTGGTTGCCGGCTTCGCGATCGGATCGCGCCGGCTCTACGACTTCCTCGACGACAACCCGCAGGTGGCGATGCTGGACATCGGCTACGTCAACGACCCGAACGTGATCCGGCGCAACCCAAAGGTCGTCGCCATCAACAGCGCGATCGAGATCGACCTGACCGGGCAGGTCTGCGCCGACTCGATCGGCACACGCATGTGGTCGGGCGTCGGCGGCCAGATGGACTTCTTGCGCGGCGCGGCGCTGTCGCCGGGCGGCAAGCCGGTGATCGCGATGCGCTCGGTGACCACGCGCGGTGAATCACGCATCGTGCCGCTGCTGAAGCCGGGTGCGGGGGTCGTGACCACCCGCGCGCACGTGCACTGGGTCGTCACGGAACACGGCGCCGTCGAGCTGCGCGGCAAGAACCTCCGTCAACGCGCGCGCGCCTTGATCTCGGTCGCCGATCCGCGGCACCGCGAGGCGCTGGAACGGGCCGCGCTCGAGCGTTTCCACGCGCTGCCGTAGCGCCCGGGGTGGGCGCGCGCCGTCAGCGGCCCTTTTCGGCGCAGTGCACGCAGGTCGTGGCGAAGGGCAGCAGTTCGAGCCGCGCTTTGGCGATCGGCGCCTTGCACCGTTCGCAGGTGCCGTAGGTGCCGAGGTCGAGCCGCGCCAGCGCATGGTCGATCTGGTGCAGCTCGACGTTGGCGCCGTCCCCGAGCTGCTCGAGGGTCTCGCGGTTGGCGAGTTCGCCGGCCCGTTCCTCGCTGTCCGGCGGCAAGGGCTCGTCGCGACGGGTGAGGTGCTTCTCGATGCGCGCCTTGCGGTCGGCGATCAACTGGCGCAGTTCGAGCAGGCGAGTGCGAGTCCGGGTCTTGTCCATGGCGGAGAACCTCGTGGGCCCGGCAGTCGCCGGGCTTGGCGTCTCACGCCGACGATAGCACGCACCACGATCGAGCGCGCACGCTGCGTCGAGCCCGCCCCCCCGCCGCCGACCATCACGGACCGCGCGGCCGCAGATAGACCACCCAGTAGACCAGCGCCACCAGCACGCTGCCGCCGACCAGGTTGCCGGCGACCACCACGGCCAGGTTCGCCAGCACGTCGACGAACGGCAGCGGCGCTCCGAGCAGCCACGCCAACGGGAAGAAGTACAGGTTGGCGATCGAGTGCTCGAAGCCCGCCGCTACGAACGCCGTGACCGGGAAGACGATCGCCACCGCCCGATCGGTGACGCTGCGGCCGGCGAAGCCCATCCAGACGGCCATGCACACCAGCACGTTGCACAGCACGCCCCGACAGAACGCTTCGGCCAGCGGCAGTCCGGCCTTCGCGGTCGCGATCGCCACCGTCGTTCGCGCGATCGCGCCGTCGTGCATCGCGGTGTGCCCCGACATCCAAACCAGCGTCGCGAGCGCGGTGGCGCCGATCAGGTTGGCGAAGCCCACCAATGCCCAGTTCCGCAGCAGTTCGCCGGTGCGGACCTGGCCGCTGGCCCACGCCATGACGATCAGGTTGTTGCCGGTGAACAGTTCGGCGCCGGCCACCACGACCAGCAGCAGCCCGAGCGAGAACACCATCCCGCCGACCAGCCGTTGCGCCGCGAACCCGAGGCTGGCGTCGCTCGCAACGAGGGTGAACATCAGCGCGCCGAGCCCGATGAAGGCCCCGGCCATCACGCCGAGCAGCGCCGACGTCGACCACGGCAAGCGCGTCTTCTGCACGCCGACGGTGCGCACGCGCTCGGCGATCTGGGCTGGGGTGTAGGCGTCGGCGCCGAAGAGGGAATCGGTCATCGAGGTCGGGGCTCCAGGGGCTTGGATCCGCAGGCCACCACGATCGCGAATCGCAGCACGGTGGCCCGTCGGCGCAACACTCCTCTTGGCTCGTGCCCCCGAAAATCCGGGGCACCGCCGGCGTTCGTCCAGCAGGTTCCCTTCGCACCGTTTCGCCCAGTGGCTCCGTTCCACACCCGCCCGAGGATCCGCACGCTCGCCATGGCGCTGGCCTGGCTCGCGGCGCTGCTCCTGGGTTTGGGCCTGCCGAGCCGCCTCGTCGTTTGCGCCCGGCCCTGTTGCGCAGGCCACGTCAAGCTGACGAGGAACTGTGAGCATCTGCCGGGCCCTGCGCTCGCCATCGTCGACGACGGACGCGGTGCGGGAACGGCCGCTCCGACCTGCTGCGGTCACCATGGCCACCACGAACGCCGCGCCGCGCAGCCGTCGGACGGCGGCGACCCGCACGCCAGCAGCGCTGGCTGCGAAGGCTGCGTGCACGTCGCCCTCGGCGTCGATCTCGCCACGCCGCCGCCCGCCGACCACCCACTCGACGCCGTCGCTGTCGCACGAGATGACGGCTTCGGCGCCGCGACCTGGCATGCGAACGAACCGTCGACCGTGGTCCATCCGCCGGCGACCGGACCACCTCGCTGCGACCGTCGCACCCGACTGCTCGCCACCACCGTGCTGCGCTTGTGAGTCGTGCGGCCGCCGGCCCGGCCGTGCGGCCCCCCTGCCCCGGGATCGCGCCCGCGATCCGCCCGTTCCGCAGGTCCCCACCGACTCACGCCATGAACCGTCCGCGCCCGCTCGTTCCCGCCCCGCCCCCGATCCTGTTCCTGATGTGGCCGCTGCTCGCCGGCTGCGTCGCGTACGAATCGGCCGACCTCGACGTTCGCACCCTCGCCACCGCGACCACCGCGACTCCACCGCTGCCGATCGGGTCGCTGTCGTTCGTCGACGCGGTCGCCCTCGCCTTGCGGCACAACCCCGTACTGCAGCGCCACGCCGCCGATGCGCGCGCCGCCGGCGCCGACGTCCCCGCGACCGAGATCGAAGCCGCGTGGGAAGGTGCCGACGAGATGCTGTCGCTCGCCGTCGACCCGGTGGCGCTGCTGGGCCTCGGGCCGCGGGGGGCCGCGATCGACGCCGCCAAGGCCCGCGAGGCGGCCGCCATCCACGAACTGGCGGTCGCGCGCTGGCGGCTGATCGGCAATCTGGCCGAGGTCTACGCCGCCATCGCCGCGATCGACGCGATCACGCCGACGCACTTCGACCACGACCCCGAGCCCTTCGTGCGCGCCGGTCTCGCTTCCCCGACCGCGGCGGCGATGGCGCGCGGTGCCGCCCGTGCCGCCGCCGCCGAACGCGCCATGCTCGCCGCCGAACGGGAAGCGCTGCTGGGCGAACTGCGCACCGACCTCGGCGTGGTGGCGACGGCGGCCGTCGAGCCTGCCGCCCTGCCCGACGCGTTGCTGCCGCCGCCAGGCGACGACGCCGACGTGCTGCGCCGCCCCGATCTGGCATTGGCCGTGGCGCAGTACCGCGTCGCCGACGCCGAGTTCCGCGCCGCCGTCGCCGACCAGTGGCCGAGCCTGATGCTCGGTCCCGACATCCCGCTGCGCGGCGGCGCGCTCGACGCGATGGCCAGGCTGCGCCTGCCGCTCGGCGCCGCCTCGCGCGCCACCGCTGCCAAGGCCCGCCGCGACGCCGCGCGAGCGGGTGCAGCGACCGCCCTGATCGCCGCCGACAACGAAGTGCACACGATGCGCCAGCAGGCTCTCGCCAGCGCCGCTCGCGCCGCAGCAACGACGCAGATGACGACCGCCAGCGCTGCTGCGCTCGCCGCCGCCGAGGTGGCGCTCGCCGTCGAGCCCGACGCCTTCGAGCCGCTGGTCGAACGCGCGCAGCAAGCATTGCGCGACGCGATGGAGCACCGGCAAGCCGTCGTCGTCGCGGCGCGCGCTCGCGTGCGTGCCGCCGTCGCCGCTGGCTGGCCCGCCATGGAGGTGGCCCCATGAGCCAGGTCGACCTCTCGGCGCTGCGCATGCAGCCAGCACCCGTGCTGATCCATCGGCGTCCGCTCGGCCCGCGCCTGCTGCTCGCAGCGATCGCGCTGCTCGCGGTCGTCGTCGGACTCACGTTCGCCTGGCCGTGGCTCGCCCCCGTGCGCGCGGTGCCGATGGCTGCGGTGCGCCCGGCCCCGACGACCGGTGCGGGTGCCGCGGCCGTCGCTGCCGCCGCGATCGCCGAGGCCGCCGGCTGGATCGAACCCGACCCGTTCCCGACGCTGGTGCGCCCCCTCGTCAACGGCCGCGTCGAGGCGATCCTCGTGCTCGAGGGTGCCGCCGTCGAAGCTGGCAGCACGGTCGTCGCCCGCCTCGCCAGCGCCGGATTGCTGGCCGCCCGCGACCGCGCCGTCGCCACGGCCGCCGAACGCGAACGCGAGCACCAGGCTGCCGCCGCCGAACTCGCCGTCGCCGCGGCCGAACTCGCGCAACGCGCGGACCTGCGCGCGGCGGCGATCGAGGCACGTGACAAGCTCGCCCAGACGCAGGGCCGCCTCGCGGCGGCCGAGGGCGTCCGCGAACGCACCGCCGCCGAGGCGACCGCCGCCCGCGCCGCCGCCACCGCCCAGGAACAACTCGCCGCCACCGGCGGCAGTTACCCCGTCGCCCTGGCCCGTGCGCGCGCCGCCGCCGCAGCGGCCGACGCCGCCGCCCGCGCCGCGGGCCGCGAAGCCGAAGCCGCCGCCGGCGAACTTGCCGCCGCGCACGCGGCCGCCGCACTCGCCGACGAGTTGCTCGCCGCACCGAAGGTGCTCGAGGCGCGCGTGCGCAGCGCCGAAGCCGCGCTCGCCAAGGCCACCGCCGCCGTCGCCACCGCGAACGTCGAACTCGAGATCACCCGCCGCGAACTGGCGTGGACCGAAGTGCTCGCCCCGGCCAGCGGCGTCGTCCTGAAGCTGCTCGCCGCGCCCGGCGCCGAAGCAGGCCCCGACGCCGAGCCGCTGCTGTCGATCTACGATCCGGCGAAGCTGCGCGCCCGCATCGACGTGCCGCTCGGCGCCATCGCCGGCGTGCACGACGGCCAGCAGGTCGAACTGCGCAGCGAAGTGCTCGGCGGTTCGGTCGTGCGCGGCGTGGTGCAGCGCGCACAACACGAGTCCGACCTGCTGAAGAACACCTTGCAGGTGAAGGTCCGGGTGCTCGACCCGCCGCCGCTGCTGCGGCCGGAGACCCTCTGCCGCGCGCGGTTCCTCGGTGGCGGGCGTACCGACGGCACGGCACCGGCGGCGGCCAGCGCGGCCCTCGCCTTCCTCGTGCCGAAGGCCGCCGTGCACGACGGCCGCGTGTTCCGCTTCGATCCCGCCGCCGGTCGCGCTCGCGCCGTCGCCGTGACGGTGCTGCAGACGCAGGGCGACGACGCCGTCGTGCAAGGCGATCTCTCCGCGGCGATGCGAGTGATCCTCGTGCCGGTGCAGGACGGCGAGGCTGTCCAGGAGGCGAACCGATGAGCCTGATCGAACTGCGTTCCGTCACCAAGACGTTCCGTTCCGCGTCGGAGGCGGTGACGCCGATCGACGGCCTCGACTTCACCGTCGAGCAGGGTGAGTTCGTCGTACTGATGGGCCCGTCCGGCAGCGGCAAGACGACGCTGCTGCACCTGCTCGCCGGCATCGATCGCCCGACCGTCGGCACCGTCACCGTCGCCGGCGAGGCCGTCTCGTCGCTGACCGCGGGCCAACTCGCGCGGTGGCGCACCCGCGCCGTCGGCTACGTGTTCCAACAGTACAACCTGATCCCGGTGCTGACGGCGTACGAGAACGTCGAAGTGCCGCTGCTGCTCATGAAGCTGTCGCGCGCGCAGCGGGCGCAGAAGGTCGGCGTCGCTCTCGCCGCCGTCGACCTCACCGACCGCGCGACCCACCTGCCGCGGCAACTCTCGGGCGGCCAGCAGCAGCGTGTCGCCATCGCGCGCGCGATCGTCACCGACCCGGTCGTCGTGCTCGCCGACGAGCCGACCGGCAA
>DDSQ01000158.1:0-2599 GCA_002343845.1 Planctomycetes bacterium UBA2386
TCGCGCACCTCGAAGTCCTCGGCGCCCAGCACCATCTGCTTGACGTCGGCCAGCGTGATATAGCTGCTGGTGCGCGTGTCGTACAGGCGGCGGTTGGGGTACTTCTTCAGCACCCGCACGCCACCGGGACTGCCTTCGCCGGCGGCCGGATCGGACCCCGGCGCGGTCTTGCTGGCCATGGACGCCGCCTCCGAAACGTGATGCCCGATTCTAGGTGCGGCCGTCACGCGTGCCCGGCCGGGTTTGCCCTGCGCGGCCCGGTCAGGCACGCGGCTGCGGCTGCAGCAGGGTCAACGCGCCAGCGCGTCACGCGCCCGCTGCAGGCGCGCCTTCGCGTCGATGGCGACGTCGCGGATCTCCGGCCGCTGCGTGAGCTGGGACATCACGTCCGGATCGAGGAAGCCGACCGTGACCTTTCCGTCCTCGTCCTGCCGGACCACGACATTGCAGGGCAGCAGCAGGCCGATGTCCGGCTCGGCCTGCAGGGCCTTGTGCGCCAGAGGCGGGTTGCAGGCCCCGAGGATGCGGTACGGCCGCAGCTCGGCCCCCAGCTTGGCCTTCATCGTGGCCTGCACGTCGATCTCGGTGAGGATGCCGAAGCCCTCGGCCTTCAGGGCGTCGACCACCTTCTGCAGCGCCGTGTCGAACGGCAAGTCCAGTCGGGTGTGAAAACCGTACATGTCAACTCCTTCATCGGGTCCCGTCGACGGCCCGCCCGCGCACGCCATCGCTACCGGACGATACAACTTCCGGGGGTGCGCGAGCGCGAGGGGCGGCAGGGGTCTCGGGTAGCATCGAGACGTTGTCACCCACCGCCCCCATCCCGATCGACCCACGACCCCCGCACGACGCCCTCGGCCGCGTCATCGGCCTGCTGCTGTCGGGATTCCTCGTGCTCGTCCCGGCCCGCGCGGCGTCGGCGCCACTGCCGGACTTCGCCGAGCTCGAAGCCGCCGGTGCACGCATCGGCGAGATCCGCATCACGCCGCGGGACATCTTCGACACCTCCAATCCGAAGGAGGACCGCTGGCTGTTCCGCTGGGCCAACCGGCTGCACGGCGTGACGCGTCCCGAGGTCATCGAGCGGGCGCTGCTGTTCAAGCCAGGCGAGCCGGTGTCCCGGCGCCTGATCGACGAGACCGAGCGCCTGCTGCGCGGCAAGAGCTTCCTCTACGACGTGCAGATCCGCCCGGTCGCGGTGCGCGACGGCGTCGTCGACATCGAGGTGCTGACCCGCGACACCTGGTCCTTCGAGCCGTCCGTCGGCGTGGGGCGATCCGGCGGCCGCAACACCTCGACGGTGCGGCTGCGCGACTACAACCTCCTCGGCCTGGGCCTCTCGGTCGGCCTCAACCGCGTGAAGAACGTCGACCGGACCACCACGCGATTCGAGCTCAGCGGCGAACAACTCTTCGGCTCCTGGACGAACGTCGCGCTCACGGTCGCCGACAACAGCGACGGCCATCGCCGCGCCGTCTCGGTCGTGCGACCGTTCCACGAGCTGGACGCGCGCTGGGCGGCCGGGGTGTCGCTCTCCGACGACGACCGCGTCGATTCGGTCTACCGGGCTGGCCAGGTGGTGAGCCAGTTCCGCCGGCGCGAGCAGCGCGCCGAGGTCTTCGCGGGCTGGTCACCGGGGCTGGTCGACGGCAAGGTCCACCGCTTCTCGGCGGGCGTCAGCCTGGCCGAAGACCGGTACGCACCGGAGCCCGGGCTCGTCGCGCCGGCACTGCTGCCGGGCGACGGCAAGCTGGTGGTCCCTTTCGTGCGCTTCGAGCGGCTCGAGGATCGTTTCGAGCGCGAGCTCAACCGCAACCTGATCGGCAGCCCGGAGTTCTTCGCGCTGGGGCTCGCGGCGCGCCTGCAGCTGGGCTACGCGGCCCCGGCAACCGGGTCGACGCGACGCGCGCTGCTGTACTCGGCCTCGGTCAGCCACGGGCTCGTGCCCGCGCCGGGCCAGACTCTGATCACCGCCCTGCAGCTCTCGGGCGAGTACAGCGCCGGACAGTCCAGGCGCCAGCAGCTGGGCGTGCTCGCGCAGTACTACCGCCCGCAGAGCCCGAAGTGGCTGCTCTACGCGTCGGCCGCGGCCGGCCTGCTGACCCGGCCCGATCCGACGGTCTCGCTGCTGCTCGGCGGCGACAACGACCTGCGCGGCTATCCGCTGCGCTACCAGAGTGGTACCCGCCGCGCGCTGCTGACGCTCGAGGAGCGCTTCCACACCGACCTCTACCTCTGGCAGCTCTTCCGCGTCGGCGGCGCGGCCTTCGTCGATGTCGGCAGGGCCTGGGGCGGCAACGGCGGCAACGCCGCGAACCCGGGTTGGCTGACCAACGTCGGGGGCGGCCTGCGCTTCGTCAGCACCCGCTCGGCCTTCAGCAACGTGATCCACCTGGACCTTGCCTTTCCGATCGACGCCCCTGCGGACATCAAGCGGGTGCAGTTGCTGGCCCGGACCAAGGCGACGTTCTGAGCTCGGCGGCCGCGGGCGCCGTGCACCGCGGACGACCGGCAGGTTGCCGGACGAAAGACGAAGGGCCCGGCAAGTCTGCTGGGCCCTTCGGTGTCTCGCATGTCCTTGGTAGGCGCGATTGGACTC
>DDSQ01000158.1:2607-3038 GCA_002343845.1 Planctomycetes bacterium UBA2386
AGCTACGCGCCTGCGAAGCGCGCAGTATAGCAGGCCGTCCGGGGCCTCCGGCCGCGGGGGCAGCGTCAGCGGCGACGGGCGCGGATCACGCCGGGCACGCCGGACACCTGGCGCAGCACCGGCCCGAGGCGGGCGGTGTCGCCCACCTCGACGGTGAAGGTCATCCAGGCCTTCGCGGCGCCGGCGTCGCGCACGCTCTGCGTCTTGACGCCGGTGACGTTGACCCGCTCGCGCGTGAAGACTTCGGAGATGTCGCGCAACAGGCCCTGCCGGTCGACCGCCTCGACGGCGATGTCCACCGGGTAGACCGTCTCGCCCCCGCCGCGGCCCCAGGCGACGGGAATCACGCGATCCGGAGACTGCGCGGCCATGTGGCGGAAGTTCGTGCAGTCGCCGCGGTGGATGGCCACGCCGCGGCCGCGCGTCACGAA
>DDSQ01000016.1 GCA_002343845.1 Planctomycetes bacterium UBA2386
CGAGACCTTCGCGCCCATCCTCTACGTCGTGCGCTACCGCGACTTCGACGAGGCGGTAGCGATGCACAACGCGGTCGGCGCCGGGCTGTCGTCGTCGATCTTCACGACCGACCTGCGCGAGGCCGAGCGCNNGGCATCGCCAACGTGAACATCGGCCCCAGCGGCGCCGAGATCGGCGGCGCGTTCGGCGGCGAGAAGGAAACCGGCGGCGGCCGCGAGGCCGGCAGCGACAGCTGGAAGGCCTACATGCGGCGCGCCACCAACACCATCAACTACGGCCGCACGCTGCCGCTGGCGCAGGGGGTGAAGTTCGACGTCGATGCATGACCGCCGCGGCGCTGCTACGCTTCGCGGCAACGAACGATGACGAGGGCCGGGGTGGAAGACCAAGCCTGAACGGAGTGCTTCGATGCGCCGCCACACCGCACTGTCCTGCACCACGCTGCTGGCCGCCGCGCTGCTCGCCGCCTGCACCACGCCGCCGCCTGCCGGCAGCACGCGCGACGAGGTGCTGCGCGCCTGGGGCGCACCGACCGCGCGTTATGCGCTGCCGCAGGGCGGCGAGCGGCTGGAGTACGCCAGCGGCCCCTACGGCCGCACGACCTGGATGCTGGACGTCGACGCCGGCGGGCGCCTGGTGCAGTCGCGCCAGGTGCTGGGCGAGGCCGAATTCGCGCGCCTGCAGCAGGCCGGCGAGATCACGCGCGACGAACTGCTGCGCTGGATCGGCACGCCGGGCGAACGGCGCGGCATCGCGCGCCCGCCGGCCGAGGTCTGGTCCTGGCGCTACCCCACCAACGACTGCCTGCTGTTCGAAGCCACCGTCAGCACCGACGGCCGCGTGCACGGCACCGGCTACGGCATCGACCGGCGCTGCGACCCGCCGAGCGACCGCGACTGAAGGGCGCCGGCACGCCGCCGGTCCTGCGCTTGTTCGGCGCCGGTGCGGCGCGCGCGCCGGGGGCGGCGCGGGTCTCAGCCCGCCAGCGCCGCGGCGAGCAGCCGGTGGAAGTGGTGCACGCCGGCCTCGTGCCGCGGCGAATAGCGGCCGTCGCGGTACAGCCGCGAGCGGATGCCGCGCTGCACCGCCACCACCGCGGCCTCGTCCTCCAACTCGACGGTGTCCAGCGCGCCGCCAGCGCCCTGGCCCAGCCGCGACGCATCGGCGACGAAGCTGCGGAAGATCACGCGCGTGCGCGCCGGGCCCAGCGGCTGCACGACGTTGACCGACAGCCCCCAGGGGTAGAAGTTGAACATCAGGTTGGGAAACAGCCACCAGTAGTAGGCGGCGATGCGCTGGCCGTGTTCGCGCGCGCCGGCGGGCAGCTCGAAGGCCGGCTCGCCGTCGCGGGCACGCGCCAGCTGCAGCACCGAGGCACGGCCCAGTTCGTAGTCGTAGCCGTCCATCGCCAGCTTGCCGTTCAGCGCCGGGTGCAGGAAGGGGATGTGCAGGCCCTCGAGATAGTTCTCGACATACAGCGCCCAGTGCGCGTCGAAGGTGAACTCGCGCGCGCGCGACGGGTCGGCGGTGAACGACGCGAGGTCCAGCCAGGACAGGCGCTCGCGCCACTCGCGGCTCCAGTCGTCGAAGGGCAGCGCCGGATCCAGCGCGACGAAGGCATGGCCGGCGATGGTCTCCAGCGCCAGCTGCGGCAGGTCGTCGGCGGCGGTCGGGAAGTCGCGTGCGCCTTCGAAGCCGGGCATGAAGCGCAGGCGCCCGTCCAGGCCGAAGCGGCGCGAGTGGTAGGGGCAGCGGATCTCCTTGGCGCGGCAGGGCTTGTCCACCAGCGGCATGCCGCGGTGCGTGCAGACGTTGGACAGCGCACGCAGCGTGCCGGCCTCGTCGCGCGCCAGCAGCAGCGGCTCGTCCAGCAGACCGGGCAGCAGCGTCAGCGGGGCCAGCGCGCCCGGCGCGGCCACTTCGTCCAGCGGCCCCAGCCAGTGCCAGGCACGCGCGAAGAGGCGCTCGCGCGCCAGCGCGTAAACGGACTCGTCGAGGTAGAAATCCTTGGCGATCGTGCGCGCGCGCGCCACGTCGGGGTCGATGTCGAAGCGCAGTCCGTTCACGCGGCGCCTTTCGGGATCGTCAGCATGAACGTCGCCTCGCCCACCACGCGGCCGTTGACCTGCACCGCCACGCCATGACGGCCGGCGTGGTATCGGCGCGTCGTCACCGGGCGCAGGCTGTGGCGCCTGCTCAGCGTCACGCTGCCCTTCGCCGGCAGCTCGAGCTGCCAGCCCTTGAACACCTTGGGCGTCGTGCGGCCGTCGGCCTTGACGTGATGCATCGCGTAGTCGACGGCCAGGCGCTGCGGCTTCGTGCTGGCGGAATGCAGGGCCAGCGTCAGCGTGATCTCGCCACCCAGCGCCACGCGCG
This sequence comes from Planctomycetes bacterium UBA2386, assembly GCA_002343845.1. Next base: position 2,378 of record DDSQ01000016.1, read on the forward strand.
CCGGTGCGACGCGCAACGCCGCCGTGCCCTTGAAGGCCTGCCCCAGCCCCCAGGCGTGCAGCACCTGCGGGTGGCCCTGCTTGATCAGCGTGCGACAGGCATGGCGCAGCAGTGCGCGCCGCTCGGGCGTGGCGCCCGGCAGGTGCTGTTCCAGCCAGCGCACGACGAGCGCCGGGTGGTCCTTCGCGATGTCGTTGAGGTGGTTGGCGACGCTGCGCCGCACGTCCTCGCTGTCGTCGTCCTGCAGCGCGGCCAGCAGCGGCAGCGTCGGCGACGGGTCGCGCACCAGCGCCTGCAGGCGCANNGCGAAGACCAGGTCCGGGTGCGCGACGATGAAGGGCCGGATCGCAAATTCGGCCGTGAAGCGCTGCGTGATCGCATGCAGCGCGGCCAGCGCACGCTCGGGCTGTTGCAGGCCGCGGCGTGCGATGAACTCGCCGGCCGACCACAGGATCCAGCCGCGCAGGCCGTCGTGCAGTTCGCCGGGCTGGGCCATGTCCTGGGGTCCGGCCGGGGCCAGCGCCGCCTCGATCACGTCGCAGGCGGCCGCGAAGTCCTGCGGCAGCGTGGCCTCCAGCGCATCGGCCACCTGCATCGCGCGCGCCTTCAGCTCCAGCGCCTCCAGCCCGTCGCAGCCCAGCGCGACGAAGCGCGCGCCGTCGAAAGCCGGCCAGGCGCGCGCCAGCGGCGCCACCGCGGCGCGCACCAGCGCCGGGTTGACGAGGTTCTTGAACGGCTCGGGCACGGGTTCCGGTCGTGGCGCTTCAGCCCAGCGTCACCGGCAGGTGGCGCAGGCCGCGGAAGCGCACGCGGCGGTCGCGCTCGGGCGTGCCGGCAGCGGCCAGGCGCGGATGGCGCGCCAGCAGGCGGCCGATCGCGATGCGCGCCTCCAGCCGCGCGACGTTCATGCCCGAGCAGGCATGCGCACCCTGGCCGAAGGCGAGGTGGTTGTTCGGCTTGCGCGCCACGTCCAGCCGGTCGGGGTCGGCGAAGACCGCCGGGTCGCGGTTGGCCGCGCCGATGCCGAGCGTGATGAAGCGGCCGGCCGGCAGCACGCGGTCCGACAGCTCGATGGGCGCCATGGCGAGCCGGTTGTTCAGCTGCAGCGGGCTCTCGAAGCGCAGCAGTTCCTCCACCGCGGTCGTCAGCAGCGACGGGTCGGCGGCCAGGCGTTCCAGCTGGTCGCGGTGGGTCAGCAGCGCGTGCAGGCCGTTGCCGATCAGGTTGGTCGTCGTCTCGTGGCCGGCATTGAGCAGGAAGATGCAGTTGTGCAGCAGCTCGGTCTCGGACAGCCTTCCCTGGTCGTCGCCACGCAGCAGCCGCGTCAGCACGTCGGCCTCGGGGTCGCCGGGGTGGCGCTCGCGGTCGGCGACGAGCCGGCGCAGGTAGGCCAGGAAGTCGGTGGTCGCCGCATTCGCGCGTGCCAGCACCGCCGCCGCCGGCGCCGGCTCCAGCGCCGACAGGATGGCGAGCGACCAGTCGCGCAGCGGTTCGCGCTCGTCGCGCGGCACCGCGAGCAGGTTGCCGATCACCTCGACCGGGATCTGCGCCGCGAAGTGCTCGATCAGGTCGGGCGCCGGCTGGTCGGCCAGCTCGTCGAGCAGCCGGTCGACCAGGCTCACGACGCCGGCCTCCATGCGCGCGATCGCGCGCTGGTTCAGCGCCCCCATCAGCAGCCGGCGCACGCGCGTGTGCAGCGGCGGGTCGTTGAAGACCAGGCTGCTCGTGTGGTGCTCGTAGATCGGCGTGCCGCGGCCCAGCGGCTGCGCGAAGGCCTCGCGCTTGTCGGAGCTGGCGTGCGGGCTGCGGTAGACCGCCAGCACGTCGTCGTAGCGCGTCAGCAGCACGCTGCCGGGCGCGAGCTGGTGCACCGGGTCGTGCGCGCGCAGCGCGGCGTAGGTCGGGTAGGGGTCGTCGACGAAGCCCGGCGGCGGCGCCGCGAGGCTGAAGCCGGCGATGGCGTCGCGGTCCATGCCCGTCACGGCCTTCAGGCCATCGGCCGTGCCAGGTAGACGCCCTCGCGGCCGACGATGGGCTGCCGCGTCGGCATCAGCACCGTGCAGTCGGGGCAGGGTGCACGCACCTCGTGCTCGCCGTCGCTGGCAATCAGTTCGCCCTCGGCGAAGGTCTCGAAGCCGACCAGCGGCCGCGCGAAGCGGAACTCCGGCGTCTTGACGACCCAGGTCAGCAGCAGCTCGAAGCGGCGCTGCGGCCGGGCCGCCGGCGTGCGCGGCTCGATGAGCCCGAAGTGGGCCAGGAAGTCCAGCGTCACCGCGATCGCGCGCTCGCCGCTGGCGCTGCGGAAGTGCTGCCCGCATTCGGCGACCAGCGCGACGCCGTGATGATCGGCCTGGCCGTGGCGCCCATGCTGGATCAGCGGCGTGCCCGAACCCAGCCCCTGCGGCATCACCAGGTGCGCGGCCGGCTGCGCGATGGCCAGCGCCGCGGCGCTGTTGCGCTCGAATTTCGGATAGACCCAGAACGGCTCCACGTCCTGCGCCGTGGAGTGCAGGTCCAGGATGTGATCGGCGGCCGCGACCACCGGCCGCAGTTCGCGCGCGCGGCGCAGCTCGGGGCTGTCCTCGGCGCCGTCCAGCCAGGCTTCCGACCAGATGCGGTTCAGGTTGTGCACGAGCTGCCGGCTGTCGAAGGGCCGCGCGGTGTCGAAGCTCTCGTAGGCGGCGACATTGGCGAAGCTCACCGTCAGCGTGCCGACGCGCGGCCGCACGCCCTCGTCCAGCAGGTGGGTCGCGGCGACCATGCCGCAGAACTCGTTGCCGTGGGTCAGCGCATTGACCAGCACATGCGGCCCCGGGCGGCCGGAGTCGAAGCGGTGCACCCAGTCGATGCCGGTGTTGCCGCGGCGGTAGGGCTGCAGGTCGCGCGGCAGCAGTTCGAAGCGCGGCGTCTCGGCGGACATGGGGCGTGGTCTCGGCAGGTCAACGGGCCGCCGCAATGTACATCGGCCTGCACGTCGGGCACGTTCGTGCGCGGCTGGTTCACCCCGGGGACGGCGCGTACCGCGCCCTGTCGCGCCGCGCTGCAGCCTGTCGCAGCCCGCGTGCGGCGGCGAGGCATTCGCGGCATCCTCGCCACTGGCGCCCGGACCGGGAGCGCCGCCCGGCACGGCGCCTTGCGACCAGCGGCGCTCAGGAGACTCGGCATGTCCATGACCAACATCACGCGCCGCGGCGCCCTGCGCCTGGCGACGGCCGGCGCGTCGCTGGCCACCCCTGCGCTGTCCTCGCTATGGGCGTGGTCCACGACGGCCGTGGCGGCGTCTGCCGCGCACGAGCCGCTGGTCGATGCCGACTGGTTGCGGCGCCAGCGCAGCGACCAGGTGCTGCTGATCGACGCCTCGCCGGCGCCGTTCGTGCGCCGGCAGCGCATCGAAGGGGCCGTTCACGCCGACCTGTTCAGCTTCGGCGGGCGCGATGTCGCCGACGACGTCTGGCAGCAGCGCCTGCAGCGCTGGGGCGTCGACCCCTCCAGGACCGTCGTGATCTACGACCAGGACGGCATGATGTGGGCGACCCGGCTGTTCTTCGATCTCGCCTACCTGGGCTTCCCGATCGAACGCCTGCGCCTGCTGGACGGTGGCCTGGCGGCCTGGCGCGCTGCCGGCGGCACGGTCACGGCCGAGGCGCCGCCCGCACCGGCGCCGGGACGGTTTGTCGTGAGCGGTCGGCGCGAGGAGCTGCACGCCCGGCTGCCGGAGATGCTGCAGGCCAGCGGCGAGCCGGCACGCGTGACGCTGGTCGACGCGCTGGAACCCAGCCACTACTTCGGCGGCGCAAGGTTCTTCGACCGTGCGGGTCACCTGCCGAACGCCCGCTCGTGGCCGCGCCAGGAGCTGTTCGACGCCACGGGACGCTTCAAGGCGCGCGACGAGTTGCGCCGCATGGCCACGCACCTGGGTCTGGACCCGGCGCGGCCCGTCTACACCTATTGCGGCGGCGGCATCGCGGCGACGCTGCCCTTCTTCGTCCTCAAGTTCCTGCTCGGCTACCCCGACGTGCGCGTGCACATCGGCTCGCTGCTCGAGTGGCAGCGCGACGACCGCGGCCTGCCGATGTGGACCTACGCCCGGCCGCTGCTGATGCGCGACGCCGACTGGGTGCAGGGCTGGGGCGGCGCGCTGCTGCGCAGCGTCGGCATGTCGCAGCTGTCGGTGGTGGACCTGCGGCCGGCGGCGGACTATGCCCAGGGTCATCTGCCCTATGCGCTGCACCTGCCGGCCGAACGGTTCCGCGAACATCTGCGCGACCCGGCGGCGCTGGCCCCCGCGCTCGGCGCCGCCGGCGTGGACCCGCAGCATGAGGTGGTGCTGGTGTCCGGCGGTGGCCTGACCGGCGACGCCGCGCTGGCCTACGCGGTGCTGGAGTCGCTGGGCCAGCCGCGCATCTCGATCCTGAAGGAGTCGGTCGACGAGTGGGCGCTGCGCGGCCACCCGCTGGCCAAGGAGCCGACCGTCGTCGGCCAGCGACGCAGCCCGCAGGACCTGGTGGTGCCGGAACGCAGCTACGTCGCACGCGCCACGCCGGGTGCGCTGCTGCGGCCCGCGACCGACGGACTGTATCCCCGCCTCTCGTTGGCGCCCGGCCGCCAGGCGCCAGCGCGGCGGCCGCAGGGCGCCGTCGTGCACCTGCCGTATGCCGATCTGCTGGAAGCCGACGGCCGCCCGATGGCGGCGCATGCGCTGTGGACCAGGCTGGACAAGGCCGGCCTGACGCGCTGGGCCGCTGTCGATTGCACCGCCGACGACCCCGCGGACGCAGCGGCCGGCGCCTGGCTGCTGCGGCTGATGGGGCTTCCGGACGTTCGCATCGCCGTCTGACCGGGCAGGGCACGCGGGCGCACTGCGGCTACAGTCGTGGCCATGTTCACCGGCATCGTCCAGGGCACCGCCACCGTGCGCCGGCTGCAGGCGCAGCCCGGCCTGGCCACGATCGAACTCGCCGTCCCGCCCGGCTTCGCGGACGGCCTGGCGATCGGCGCCAGCGTGGCCGTCGACGGCGTGTGCCTCACCGTCACGGCGCTGGCGGGCGGCGACGCCGCGCGCTTCGACGTGATGCAGCAGACGCTGACGCTGACCACGCTGGGGGCGCTGCGCGAGGGCGCGCGCGTCAACGTCGAGCGCGCCGCGAAGGACGGGGCGGAGATCGGCGGCCACCCGCTGTCCGGGCATGTGGACTTCCGCGCCACCGTGCAGTCCATCCGCCGGCCCGAGAACAACCACGTGCTGCGCTTCGCGGTGCCGGCGCCGTGGATGCGCTATGTCTTCGCCAAGGGCTACATCGCGGTCGACGGCGCCAGCCTGACGGTCGCCGAGGCCGGCCGCGAGGCCGGCGGCAGCGGCTGGTTCGAGGTCTGGCTGATCCCCGAGACGCTGCGCATGACGACCTTCGGCGACAGGCGCCAGGGCGACGAGGTCAACGTCGAGATCGAGCGCCAGACGCAGATCGTCGTCGACACCGTCGAGCGCGTGCTCGACGAGCGCCTGGGGCCGCTGATGCCGGCGCTGCGGGCGCTGGTCGCCCAGGCTCCTGGACACGAGGGCGGCGACCGGCTTCCGGTCAAGCACCCGGGGTAGATCGTCGACCCGGCTGCGCTGCGTCGCTTCGGCCGCCGATGCCCCTTCTCAGCGGCCCGCGCCGACACGCAGCGCGGCGGCCCATCACCACACGGACGCGAGCGCCGAACGCGCCCTCGTCACCGGGACCCCGGCGGACGAGCGCGCGGCCGGATGGCTGCAGCCATCGACCTGAGCGCCAACCGCCATGTGCGGGCCGACGTGCAGGCCGACGCGCAGGTGCTGCATCCACGCGGTCTTGCGGACCGACGAGCCGGCCCTTCGACGACGCCGCCGGCGTGCCGCAGGCCCTGACCCGCCGGACACCGCCGCCCACTGCCGAACGCGGCGGCGTCACCGGGCGCGGCGGGCGTCCAGGCTGGCCGGTCCCGGCCCGGCGCAGAACAGCAGCAGCAGGCCGCCTGCAATCGCCAGGTTCTTCATGAACAGCAGCTGCTGCACGGCGGCCTGCTCGGCGTGCGCCGACCAGAAGCGGTGGAAGACCAGCGAGGCGACGAGGGTGAACAGCGCCAGCAGGAGCCCCGCCCAGCGCGCCTGCCAGCCGATCGCGACGGCCAGCCCCGCGATCAGTTCGAAGGCCCCGGCCAGGGGCGCCAGCAATTGCGGCATTGGCAGCCCGCCGGCGGCGACGAAGGCGGCCGTGCCGTCCAGGTGGGTCAGCTTGTCGATGCCCGACAGCACGAAGATCGCGGCGAGCAGCAGCCGCGCGAAGGCGAACGCGGGGGCGGAAGCGGTCATGGGGCGACTCCTGTCGATGCGTGTGGACGTGGTGATGCGTGCCGGCCCCTGCGTGAACATCACGCGCAGGGGTGCGACCGTGGTCAGCGCGACGCGGCGACCGCCTCGGCCAGGTGTCGCAGCAAGGCTGCGCCGTCGCCGCGCCACGCGCTGCCGTGCATGCACGCGAGCGTGCGCGGCTGCTGCGCGGCCAGGCGCAGCAGCGTCGCCCGCGTCTGCGGCGCGTGCGCGTAGTAGTCCAGCGGGCTGCGGAAGGCCTCGCTCGGTCCGAGGATGTCGCCCTCGGTCAGCGCCCGCTCGGGCGAGCCGGGCTGCGTGAACAGGTCGCCGCAGAACAGCGTGGCGCTGGTGGTATCCATCAGCAGCCCGGCGTCCCAGCCGTGCGGCACATGCGGCGTGTCGATCCACTGCAGCGTGTGCCGGCCGGTCACCAGCCGCTCGCCGTCGGCGAGTGCACGCGGCGCCCGGTCGGCCAGGTCGCCGACCGACACCATCGCGCCGATCTGCGAGCACACCGGCGCCGCCGCCGGCGCCACCGCGAGCAGCGCGTTCAGCGCGCCGCACTCGTCGGCCTCGACATGCGAGAACGCGATCCAGCGCAGCCGCTCGATCGGCATCAGGGAGCGGATGGCCGCCGACACCGCGTCGAACAGCGCGCGCGGGCCGGTATGGAACAGCAGCGGTTCGTCGTCCAGCAGCAGGTACTGGTTGAAGCTGAAGCGTTCGCCGTCGGGCAGCGCGACCGGCGTGTGGATGCGGTGGATGCCGTCGGCGATCTCGTCGACGCGGGTACCGGTGATCGGGTCGGTGGTCATGGCAAGGCTCCTGGCGCGTTGGGGGAAGGGGATCGCCTGTCGTCGAGGCGGGTCGTGCGTGGCGAGGGAGGCGGTGCGCGCGCCCACGGCTCTCCGGCCACACCGTCGCGCCAAGAGGCATGGCGTGGTGCCCAGCCGAGGCGCAGGCGCGCCTGCGCGTTCGAAACCCTGAACGACGGCAGCGTCGGCGGCGGCTCGGGCGCCGGCGAGAGGCCGCCGCCCGCAGTCGCGGCGAGCCCGCGCAACAGTTCGCCCCAGCGCAGCGGCGCGTCGTCGACGATCGCCATCACGTCGCGCACGAACGGCTGCGCCGTGGTCGCGGCGACGACCGCCGCGGCCATGTCGTCGACATGCACCAGGCTGACGAACGCGCGGCCGTCGCCGGGCACGCGCCAGTCGTCGGCCCGGGCCGACGCCGCCCAGGCCTGCGACAGCGCGGTGCCGGGGCCGTAGAGCAGCCCCCCGCGCAGCACGCCCGTGGCCAGGCCGCTGCCGGCGGCATGCTGCTCGAGCCTCTGCGCGGAGCGCAGGAA
>DDSQ01000006.1:0-4066 GCA_002343845.1 Planctomycetes bacterium UBA2386
ACCACCGGCGGCACCAGCGCCAGCGCACCGGTCTCGCGCGCCAGCAGGCGCAGCATGGCCATGTCGTCCACCTCGGCCAGCACGCGCGGGCGCACGCCGGCGTCGGCCAGCAGCGCGTCGAAGGCGCCGCGCACGGCGCTGTCGCCGCCGGGCAGCAGCAGCGGCTGCTCGTGCAGGCCCTGCGGAAAGGCCAGCGGCTGCATGCGCCGCCCGCGCGGCGGCGCCGAGACGAGGGCCAGCGGCTGCTGCGCGATCAGCGTGCTGCGCCAGCCCTGGGCCGCATCGCGCGGCACGGCCTCGTTGGCCAGCACCACGTCGAGCTGGTGCGCGCCCAGGTGCAGCAGCAGCTCGCGCAGGCGGCCACTCTCCAGGCGGATCTGCACGTCGTCGCGCGCCAGCAGCGGCTTGAGCAGCAGCAGCTGGAAGTTGCGCGACAGCGTGGCCACCGAGCCGATGCGCAGCACGCTCACGCGGCCGCGCGGCCGGCCCTTCAGCGTGGCCAGCAGCTCCTCGCCGGCGGCGTGGATGGTGTCGGCGTGCTCGAGCGCCACGCGGCCGGCCTCGGTGAGCACGAGCCGGCGGCCGCGGCGCTCGAACAGCGCGTGGCCGAGCCGGTCCTCGAGCTGCCGCAGCTGCACCGACAGCGCCGACGGCGACACGTGCAGCCGCTCGGCTGCCCGCGCCAGGCCCTGCTCGTGCGCGATGGCGCGGAAGTAGCGCAGGTGGTGGTAGTTGAGCTCGGCCATCTGGTGTTCGCTTTTGCTGAACGAATGATGCCATTCCTTGAACTGGACGAATCACGGGCGGTCTCGAAGAATCGCGCCCCATGCCGAACCTCGACCTGCTGCTGACCAACCTGCTCCAGCCCATCGTGCTGGCCTTCCTGCTGGGCGCGATCGCCGGCTTCGTGAAGAGCGAGCTCGAGCTGCCCGAGGCCGTCATCAAGCTGCTGTCGATCTACCTGCTGTTCTCGCTGGGCCTCACCGGCGGGCGCGAACTGGCCAAGGCCGAGATCGGCGACGTGCTGCCGCTGGTGGGCATCACGCTGCTGATGACCTTCGCCATCCCGACCCTGGCGTACCACGTGGCGCGGCGGGCCGGCGGCTTCGACATCGGCAACGCCGCCGCCATCGCGGCGCACTACGGCTCGGTGTCGACGGCGACCTTCTTCGCGTCGATGAGCTTCGCCGCCGCGATGGCCACGCCGGCCGAGGGCACGATGGCGGCGATGGTGGCGCTGATGGAGTTCGGCGTCGTGTACTCGCTGGCGCTGGCCCGGCTGGCGATGGGCCGCCGCGATCGAGCGGTGCGCGGCGGCGGCGGCATCCGCGTGGCCGAGCTGATGCTCAGCGTCATCCGCGGCCGCGGCATCCTGCTGCTGCTCGGCGGCATGGCCATCGGGGCCCTGGCCACCGACCGGCAGTGGGCGCAGATCAGCCCGTTCTACGAGGGGCTGTTCCGCGGCATGCTGATGCTCTTCCTGCTCGAGATGGGCATCACCGCGGCGCGCCAGATGGGTGCCTTCCGCCAGGTCGGGCTGTTCATGGCCGGCTTCGGCACGCTGATGCCGGTGCTGCACGGCCTGGTGGGCGTGACGCTGGCGCACGCCGTCGGGCTGGGCACCGGCGGGGCCTTCGTGTTCGGCGCGATCTGCGCCAGCGCCAGCTTCATCGACGCCCCCGCAGCCTGCCGCGCCAGCCTGCCCGAGGCGAACCCGGGCATCTACCTGACGGCCTCGCTGGGCGTGACGCTGCCGTTCAACCTGATGGTGGGCATCCCGCTGTACTACGGATACGCGCGGTGGCTCGGCGCGGCCTGAGCGCGCGTCGCCGCCGCGCGACGCGGCGTTCGAGCACCGTGCACCGGCGCCGGCGCCGGCGCCGGCAACGTGCAACGGATGCAACTGCCGACGGACGAGCAGCGGATGCGTGCCGGCGAGTACCGGGTGCACGCCCGGGCCGGCCTGCCGGCGAGACTTCACGACGAGGTCGAGGCGTGCCTCGTCGTGCTCGAGTCGCCAGGCCCGTGCCGGCCGGGGGCAGCTCGGCGGCGGCGCGGTTGCGCCTGCCGTATCCGGTCCTAGAATGCCGCGCATGGCCGCCCTGTCGCCCTGGTCGCTCGCCCGCCGTGTCGCGGGGCGCCGCGGTGTGCTGCTGTTCGTGATCGCCGCGATGCTGTACGGCTTCGGCCTGCACGCGGCGCTCGCCTGCCAGCCCGCGGTCAAGACCGGCGTGGCCGTGTCCGACGTCGTGGCGGCCGTCCACGGCTCGCCTTGCCATCATGACGAGGCCGACGTCGCCCAGGCGGCTTGCGAGGCCCACTGCCGCACCGACACGCAATCCAGCCGCCTCTCGCTGAGCTTCGACCTGCCCGAAGCCGCCTTGACCGGATTCGCACCGGTCCCGCTCCCGGTGCCGCTGGCCGGACCGTCGGCGCCCGACGCCTCGCCGCTGCGCCGGGACACGGGCCCTCCCCTGCACATCCTGCTGCACCGCCTGCTGCGTTAGGCCACGCGCGGCCTCGACGGCCGCTGCCCAGCCGCCGTGCGCGACATCCGCGCACGCGTCCGTCCTGTCGCAGGAGGCACCATGTCAAGATGCCGTCAATGCGGGCTGGCCCCGCTGGCGCTCGCCCTCTCCATCGCGGCTCCCGCGGCTGCCCAGCCGCTGGGGGCCAGCGCCGAGTCGCTGCTCGCGCACGCACGCTCGGCGAGCCCCGTGCTCGCCTCCCTGCAGCGCGAGGCCGATGCCGCTGCTGCCCGGGTGGCGCCGGCCGGAAACCTGCCCGACCCCGTGCTGGCCATCGAGTGGCGGGACATCACCCGCGACGGGACGAGCAACGCCAACCTGCTGCCGGCCCGTGTCGGCAGCATGAAGTACACGCTGCGCCAGATGCTGCCCTGGCCGGGCAAGCGCGATCTCGCGCGTGCCGCCGCCGAGGCGTCGGCGACGCAGTCGTCGCGCGCGGCCGGTGCCGGCTGGAACGAGCTGGCGATGCAGTTGAAGCTCGCGCANNCCCGCCGCTACGAGCTGGCACGGCGCACCGAGATCGTCGAGGAGATCGACGGCCTGCTGGCACAGCTGGAGTCGATCTCGCGCGCCCGGTACGCGGGGGGCCTGGCCGCCCAGGCGGACGCGGTTCAGGCCTTGTCGGAGCGGACGATGCTGCGCGGCGAGCGGATCGCGCTGGCAGCGCAGATGCGCGTCGCCGACGCCCAGGTCAACGCGCTGCTGGCGCGCGAGCCCGACGCGCCGCTGGCCGCCCCCGTGCAGCTGCGCGAGCCGGCGGTCGAACCCGCCTTCGCCGCACTGGCAGCGCGGCTGCGCGAAGGCAACGCCGATCTGGCCGTCGACGCCGCGCGCCTGGCCGCAGCCGAACGCTCGCGTGACCTCGCCTACCGCAACCGCTACCCGGACTTCGCGCTCGCCATCTCCCCCATCCAGCGGCGCAACCGCCTGGCCGACTGGGAGCTGATGTTCGAGATCACGATCCCGCTCCAGCAGGGCACGCGCCGTGCGCAGGAGCAGGAGGCGCAGGCTCTCGTCGCCGCCGCCACCGCGCGGCGCGAGGCCTCGCTGCAGCGCGCCCTCGGCGAGCTCGGCACGGCGCTGGCCCAGCTGGCCGGGGCCCGCGAGATGAGCCGGCTGACGCAGACCAGCCTGCTGCCGCAGGCGCGCGTGAACCTGCAGGCGGCCCTGGCCGCCTACGAGAGCGGCAAGGTCGACTTTGCCGCCCTGCTCGAGGCCGAGCGCCGCGTCCGGCAGGTGCGGCTGTCGCTGATCGCCGCGCAGGTCGAGGCGCAGGCGCAGCTCGCGCAGATCGAACGACTGATCGGGGAGGACCTGTGAACACCCGGGATCGATTCAGCGGCCGCGGCGCAGCGCGCGGCTCGGCTGCCGGCCGCGCGCTGGCATTCCTGGCCTGCGTCGTGATCGCCGCGGGCGCGGGCTACTGGTTCGGTGGCCGCCATGGCGCCACCGGGGACGGGCATGCCGGCGCGGCGCCGGCGGCCCCGGGAGCGGACGGCGCCACGGCGGGCGGCCGCAAGATCCTCTACTACCGCAAC
>DDSQ01000006.1:4096-5563 GCA_002343845.1 Planctomycetes bacterium UBA2386
CATGGACTACATCCCGGTCTACGAGGGCGAGGACCAGGACAGCGGCAGCGGCATCAAGCTCAGCGAGGCCAAGATCCAGCGACTGGGCGTGCGCAGCGTGCCCGTGGAGCGGCGCACGCTCGACGCGGTCATCCGCGCGTCCGGGCGGGTCGAGGTCGACGAACGGCGGCTCGCGACGATCACGCCCAAGTTCGAGGGCTACGTCGAGAAGCTCTTCGTCAACGCCACCGGCCAGTACGTGTCCGCCGGCACGCCGCTGTTCGAGGCCTACAGCCCCGAACTGCTGGCCACGCAGCGCGAGTACGCCGTGGCCGCCCAGGGGCTGGCCGCGGTCAAGGGCGCCGACGAGGCCACCGTCGCCGGGATGAAGCGGCTCGCCGAGTCGGCACTCGAGCGCCTGCGCAACTGGGACGTGACCGACGAGCAGGTGGCGCAGCTCGCCGCCGGGGGCAGCCCGCAGCGCCTGCTCAGCTTCCGTGCACCGGCGTCCGGCCACGTCATCGAGCGCAAGGCCACCCAGGGCATGCGCTTCATGCCGGGCGAGCTGCTCTACCAGCTCGCCGACCTGTCCAGCGTGTGGATCATCGCCGACGTCGCCGAGCAGGATCTCGGGCGCGTGCGCACGGGGCTGGCGGCGCGCGCGCGGCTCGAGGCCTACCCGGGCCAGACCTTCGACGGCCGCATCACCTACCTCTACCCGACCCTGCGCGCCGACACGCGCTCGGCGCAGGTGCGCATCGAGCTGGCCAACCCGCAAGGCCGCCTGAAGCCGGCGATGTACGCCCAGGTGGAGATCGCCGTGGCCGGCCCGCCTCAGCTGGTGGTACCGGCCTCGGCGGTGATCGACAACGGCCGGCGCCGCGTCGTGCTCGTCGACAAGGGCGAAGGTCGCTTCGAGCCGCGCGACGTGCAGCTCGGCGCCCGTGGCGACGACTACACGGCGGTCACCGACGGGCTGCGCGAGGGCGAGCGCGTGGTGACCGCAGCAGCCTTCCTGCTCGACTCCGAGGCCAACCTGAAAGCGGCCCTGGGGGCGCTGACCGGCGGATCGGATACGGCCAAGGTCACGCACAGCGCCGTGGGCACGCTCGACGAGATCGACGCCAAGACCGGCCGGCTGCTGATCACGCACGAGCCCGTGCCGAGCCTTAACTGGCCGACGATGACCATGGAGTTCGTCCCGGCCAACGACTCGCTGGCCCGCCAGCTCAAACCCGGCGCGGCCATCCGCTTCGACTTTCTCGAGCGCAAGCCGGGCGAGTGGGTGGTGACGAAGATGGAGCCGCGAAAGTGAGCGCGGCGAGCTCGGGTTCACCGGGAGGACCGGCATGATCGAGAAGCTGATCACCGGGTCCGCGCGCAACCCCTTCCTGATCGGGCTGATGACCCTGCTGCTGATCGCCGGCGGCGTGCTCGCCATGCTGCGCACGCCGTTGGACGCGCTGCCCGACCTGTCGGACGTGCAGG
>DDSQ01000096.1:0-342 GCA_002343845.1 Planctomycetes bacterium UBA2386
GTGATGTCGTGCGCCGGGTCGAGCTTCTTCAGCAGCAGCGCGACGTACAGGCCGGCGGGACCTCCCCCGATGCAGACGATCTTCATGGGCCGCGCTCCAGCGATGGGTCGAGTGGAATGCTTTGGATCCAAAGCAAATGCCGCCGCGATGATATGCGATCGCTTGCCGTTGTTACGAATGCCGATCCCTAGGCATCGGGATGCAAGCGAACGTGCGGATTCCTAGACTGGATGTCAATGAACGTGTCCCGCCTGGCCTGGCCCGAAGACCGTCGCCTGTTCCGGCGCGGGCGCAAGCTCGCCCGCGTGCTGCCGGCTTTCGCCCTGGCCGCGGCCGCCGCGC
>DDSQ01000096.1:377-4203 GCA_002343845.1 Planctomycetes bacterium UBA2386
GCTCGACCAGTTGTAGCGCGTGATCGCGTAGAAGTTGGCGGTGCCGGCCACGAAACTCGGGGCTGCGTCGCCGTTCTGCAGCTCGACCAGCGCGAGCAGCCCCGCGTGCGCCTGCCCGGCCGGGCTCAGCTCGGCACCGCGTTCGAGCATCTGCGCCGCGGTGAAGCTCGGCACGATGTCCGGGGCGAGCAGCGCGGCGCGGTCGCGCGTGTCCACCGGCGGCGCGACGGCGTGGTGCGTCGCCATGCCGCGCTGCCAGCCGAAGCTCGCGAGGTAGTTCGCGACGCTGCCGACGACGTCGGCCGTGCTGCCGGCGAGGTCGACGCGGCCGTCGCCGTCGTAGTCGATGCCGTAGCGCAGGATGCTGCCGGGCATGAACTGCGGCAGCCCCCAGGCGCCGGCATACGAGCCCCGCAGCTGTGCCGGGTCGAAGCCGTCGCGGCGTGCCCAGGCGAGCAGTTCCTCGAGCTCGCCGCGGAAGAAGGCGCTGCGGTCGCGACGGCCGGTGGGGAAGTCGAAGCTCAGCGTCGCCAGCGCATCGAGCACGCGGTAGTCGCCCATGATGCGGCCGTAGAAGGTCTCGACGCCGACGATGCCCACCACGATGGCGGGCGGCACGCCGAACTGCTGCTCGGCCCGCTCGAGCCAGCCGGCGGCGTCGTCCCAGAAGCGAACCCCGGCCTGCACGCGGCGCGGTTCGACGAAGCGCGCGCGGTAGGCGGCCCAGTCCTTCGCGGTGCCCGCCGGCGGCGGCATGATCAGGCGCGGCACGGCCGGCACGAAGCGGGCGCGTCCGAGCTGCTGCTCGATCCAGGCCAGGTCCCAGCCGCGGCGCTGTGCCAGCTCGGCGGCGAAGGCCGCTGCGGCCGGGTGCCCGGCGTACAAGCGGGCCGGCGGCACGGCGGGCGGACGATGCCGTGGCCGGCCGTCGCGCTCGCGGCGCCGAGGTGGCGACTGATCGCCGGCAGCTGCCGCCGGGGCCGCCCCGGGCAGGCCGGTCGCGATCGCGGCCGCCCAGGCGGCCGAGCGCACGACGAGTCGACGACGATTCAAGCGCTGAGCTCCCGCGCGGCAGGCGCAGCTGGCATTCTCGCCGCGGTCAACCGAAACCCTCGCCACCACCGGGGGTCCACGCGCCGGCTGCCATCCGGGCCGTAGCGGGCGCGGTCCAGCGCCTCCAGGGCGGCGGCCAGTTCCTCCCCGGCATCCCCGCAGGCCGCGCGCACGCGGGCAGCGCGGGTGCGCGGTGCATCCTGCGGCCCGACCGCCACGCCCAGCACGGCCAGCCGCTGCTGCACGCGCGCCTGCAGCCGCACCCAGGGATCCTGGCGCTGCCGGTCCCACAGGGCCCAGCCCGCCGCGCCGGCCGCCGCGGCGCTGAGCAGCAGGATCAGCACGTAGCTCAGCTCGGCCCAGCTCGGGGTCTCGAAACCCAGCTCGCGCAGCAGGTTGAACTGCCGTGCGCGCGAGTAGTTCAGCACCCACTGGTTCCAGCGGTTGTCGAAGCGCTCCCAGCCCGCGCGCAGCTGCTCGAGCAAGGCCGGGTTGACGGTGCCGATGGCCTGCGCGACGAAGCCGCGCTCCGGCTGCAGCTGCAGGCTGCGGCGGATGCGCTCAGGCGCGACGGCCGCGGTCGGGTCGGCGCGCACCCAGCCTTCGCCGGGCTGCCAGAACTCGGCCCAGGCGTGGGCGTGGCTGTTGCGCACGACGTACCAGCCGTCGACCGGGTCACGCTCGGCCCCCTGGTAGCCGGTGACGATGCGCGCCGGCACGCCCCAGGCGCGCATGACGACGACGAAGGCCGCCGAGAAGTGCTCGCAGAAGCCCAGCCGGCGGTCGAGCCAGAACTCGTCGACCGCGTGCGTGCCGTAGGCACCGGGCTCGAGCGTATAGGTGAACCCGGCCTTCGCGACGTGGTGGTACAGCGCCGAGGCCAGCGTGCGCGCGTCGGCGCCGGCCAGCGTCGGGTCGTCGCTGCGGAAGCGGCGCGCCCACTCCAGCGTGCGCGGGTTGAAGCCGGCGGGCAGCTGGGTCAGCGCGGGCAGCGGCGGCGGCTCCTGGCGCGGGCCGTGGCGGTGCATCGGCCAGGCGCGGGCCTGCAGGCGCAAGCGGTCGGTGACCGGCAGGTTCAGCTGCCACTGCAGGTCGGCGCGCAGCGTCGCGACCTGGCCCTCGATCAGCGGAAGGCCATCGTCGGGCTCCGGCGTCAGCTCGAGCAGCGGCAGCAGGTTCAGGCGGCTGGGCTCGAGCGTCATCTCGTAAGGCAGCGGCGCGCCGATCAGCTGGACCTCCGCGGCGCGCATGCCGGGCGACAGGCCCGAGGGCAGCCGGCTCCACTCGCGGCCGTCGAAGGCCCCGAGCACCGGCCCGCGGAAGTAGAGCTGGTCGGGCGAGGGCGTGCGGCCGTCGAGGAAGCGCACGCGCAGCGCGATGCTCTCGTCGTTGGCCAGCGAGGCCACGCCGCCCATGCGCAGCGAGCCCGACAGGCCGGTGCGCCCGCCGGCGTCCTGCGGCACGCCCCACAGCGGCGCGATGCGCGGGAAGAGCACGAACAGCACGGCCATCAGCGGCAGCGCCCACAGCGCGGCGCGCAGTGCCACCGCGCCGGCCTGCATGATCGGCGGGCGCCCGACCGGCATGTGCGCGAGCACCAGCGCCGTCAGCAGGCCCCACACCGAGCCCAGCGTGACCATCGCCATCGCCAGGGACTGCGAGTACAGGTAGTGCGTCAGCACGATGAAGAAGCCGAGGAAGAAGACGACCAGCGCGTCGCGCCGCGCGCGCAGCTCGAGCGTCTTCAACGCCATCAGCACCACCAGCATGGTGACGCCGGCCTCCTTGCCGAGCAGCGTGCCCTCGGTCCACAGCGTCAGCACGATGGCCACCAGCAGCACCCCGGCCACCGCCCAGCGGCTGGGCAGCGGCGCGTTGCTTAGCGCCAGTTGCGCGCGCCACAGCAGCATCAGCGCGGTCAGCGCGATGCACCAGGACGGCAGGTGCGACAGATGCGGCAGCAGCGTCCAGCCGATCACCGCCAGCTGGAACAGCGTGTCGCGGCAATCGCGCGGCAGGTGGCGCCAGTCGGCCGGCCACGCCCGGCGCAGCGCGGGGCTCAGTGCCACAGCGCCAGCTCGCGCAGCAGCCGCCGCCGGTGCTCGGCGCCGCGGTCGGGGGCGATCTGCCGTCCGGGCAGCCGCAGGCCGTAGACCCGCGCGTCGTGCTCGGCCGCGAGCACCCAGGCGGTCAGGCGCGACAGGCGCGCCTCAGCGCCGCCGCTGGCGGCCGACCAGTCGAGCCACAGCTCGTGCCGCGTCTCGGTCGTGCTGTCGCGGCTGATCAACTGGCCGCTGCGCGCGGCCTTCTTCCACGCGATCTGGCGCAGCGTGTCGCCGCGCCGCCAGGCCCGCACGCCGTCGAGCTCGCCGCCCACGCCCTGGCGCGACAGCGCCAGGCCGCCGTCGGTGCTGCTCGCGCGCGGCAGCGCCGGCGCACCGGCCTCGGGCTGCGGGTAGGCGAGCACCTGGCCGGCGGGGCGCCAGTGGGTCCAGGCGCGAAACAGGCCGAACGGGAAGCGCGTCTCGACCAGCAGCGCGGGCAGCGCGTGCCAGCCGCGCGTGCGCGGCACGAAGCTCAGGCCAGCGCTGGCCTGGCCGAGCGCGGGCACGTCGCACCAGGCCGGATGCGGGCCGCGCCGCTGCTCGACCAGGCGCAGGCCGATGCCGTGGCGCGCCGCGCCCGGGTTCGACATCACCACCTCGAGCCGCACCGGCTCGCCGGCGAACACCGGCGCGGGCGGGCGCAGCCGCAGCGTCAGGCCGCGCAGGGT
>DDSQ01000108.1 GCA_002343845.1 Planctomycetes bacterium UBA2386
ACGCCGTACATCAGCATGAAGGCGGTGGAGCGCACGCCGGTGAGGTCCATCAGCGCGCCGAACATGATCGGCAGGATGAAGCCGCCGAGACCGCCGGCCAGGCCGACGATGCCGCTGATCGTGCCGATGTTGTGCGGGTAGTCGTCGGCGACGTACTTGAAGACACTGGCCTTGCCGACGGCCCACGCGATGCCGAGGACGAACATCAGGAAGGTGAAGCTCCAGACGTTGTGCGCGAGGGTGAAGGTCGCCGGGCCGCCGGTCGTCTGCACCGTGTAGCTGGTGGCCGGATACGACAGCAGGAACAGGCAGATCCAGCTCACCCACATCACCCACCAGCTCACGCGGTGCGCGCCCCAGCGGTCGCTCATCCAGCCGCCGATCGCGCGCAACACGCCACCGGGCAGGCTGAAGCAGGCGGCCAGCAGCGCGGCGACGCGGATGTCCAGCCCGTACTCGCCGACGTAGTACTGCACCATCCACAACGACAGCGCCACGTAGCCGCCGAAGACGATCGAGTAGTACTGGCAGTACTTCAGCACCTTCGGGTCCTTCAGCGCCTTCAGCTGGTCGACGAACTTGGTGTTCGCCGGCACCAGGTGCTTCGGGTCGTGGTGGCTCAACAGCCAGAACAGGATCACCGTGCCGAGCATCACCGCCGCATACACCTGCGGCACCATCGTCCAGCCGAAGGCCACCAGCAGCGCCGGAGCGATGAACTTGTTGACCGCGGCGCCCGAGTTGCCGGCGCCGTAGACCCCCATCGCCAGGCCCTGACGGTGCTTCGGGAACCAGCGCGCGACATAGGGCGTGCCCACCGAGAACGAGCCGCCGGCCAGGCCGACGAACAGGCCGATCGCGAGGAAGTGCCAGTATTCGGTCGCGTAGCCCATCAGCCAGATCGCCGGCACCGTGCTGGCCATCAGGACCGTCATCACGACGCGACCGCCGAACTTGTCGGTCCAGATGCCCAGCGGCACTCGGATCAGCGAGCCGGTGAGGACCGGCGTGGCGGTCAGCAGCCCGAACTCGGTCGCGTTCAGCCCCAATTGCTTCTTGATCGGGATGCCGATGACGCCGAACATCATCCAGACCATGAAGCACACGGTGAAGCCCAGCGTGCTGACGATCAGCACCGACCAGGCCTGACGGGAAATCGGGGCGGCTTGGGCAGCCATGTCACGCTCCACTCGTTCGATGCCGAGATGGTCGCCAGGCGCCGTGCGGCTGCCCATCCTTCCATGGACGCAGCGGGCAGCTGCGTTGGAAGGATGCGGCGGGGCCCGGCCATCGTCCGGAAGAACTACCGCGACCGCTCGTCGGCGCGGGCTTGATGCCGGTCAACCCGGCTGCAGAAACCGCCTGGCAGGCGAGCCGCGCGCGGAAGGCCGGCCCGGTCCGGTCGCCCGGCCGCTCGGCACGAAGACCGTCCCCTCGCGCCAGCGGCGCGCGCACCGGCGGATCGTGTCCAATGCAGGCTGTCGCCAGGACCCCGCGGGAGTGCATCGATGAGATTCAGGACGATCGCCTTCGGGCTGCTGGGCGCCACGGTCGTGGCCGGCGGCATCGGCTGGGCCAGCCTGGACAAGGAGACCCGCGGACTGCTCGCGACGCTGCCGACCAACCGCGACCTGCTGTTCTGGACCCAGCCCCAGCGCGACGCGGCCTTCCGCGCGCTCGACCGGCTGCCGGTGCTGGCCAAGGCGCGCGGGGTGCCTGCCGGCGGCACGCCGATGCCGCTGCCGCCCGGGCCGCCGCTGAAGCTGCCGCTGGACGTCGACGCCTACATGACCGCCCAGCGCAGCTCGGCGCTGCTGATCCTTCACGACGGCAAGCTGCGCCTCGAGCGCTACGGCCTCGGCTTCGACGCCGGCGGACGCTGGACGAGCTTCTCGGTGGCCAAGTCGATCACCTCGACGCTGGTGGGTGCGGCCATCGCCGACGGCCACATCCGCAGCATGGACGACAAGGTCAGCGACTACATCCCGCTGATGAAAGGCTCGGCCTACGACGAGGTCAGCATCCGCCAGCTGCTGACGATGACCTCGGGCGTGCGCTGGAACGAGGACTACGGCGACCCGAAGTCCGACGTCGCGCAGTTCAACAACCACCAGCCCGAGCCGGGGGTCGACGCCGTCGTCGACTACCTGCGCCGGCTGCCGCGCGAGGTGCCGGCCGGCACACGCTGGCTGTACAGCACCGGCGAGACCAACCTGGTCGGCATCCTCGTCGCCCAGGCGACGGGCAAGCCGTTGGCGGAGTACCTGTCACAGAAGATCTGGGTACCCGCGGGCATGGAGCAGCAGGCCACGTGGATCCTCAGCCGCACCGGCAAGGAGATCAGCGGCTGCTGCATCCAGGCCGCCACGCGAGACTTCGCCCGCTTCGGGCAGTTCATCCTCGACGGCGCCCGGGTCGGCGGCAAGCCGATCGTGCCCGAAGGCTGGCTCGCCGAGGCGACGAGCGAACGCACCGGCATCGGCCGCCCGGGCCGCGGCTACGGCTACCAGTGGTGGACCTACACCGACGGCAGCTTCGCGGCCCGCGGCATCTTCGGCCAGGGCATCTTCATCGACCCGAAGCGCCGCCTCGTGATCGCCTCCAACGCCAACTGGGGCGGCGGTGCCAGCGACCCGGCGTCGAGCGACGCGCGCGAGAGCTTCTATCGAGCCGTGCAGAAGGCGGTCGACGACGAGGCGGGGGTGGTGGCGGGGTCGTGAGGGCTTGCGGGGAAGTACTCGCCCGCGACGAGACCCACGCACGATCGACGCTCGGCGCTCCGTTCGGGGCCGCTCCCGGCACTGAGCGGATCTTCGGCACCGTGCGCTTGATCGTCCTCGAGCTCCGTGCGGGCCGAGGCCAGCGGGTGCCC
>DDSQ01000018.1 GCA_002343845.1 Planctomycetes bacterium UBA2386
GGTGGGCCGTGCAGGACTCGAACCGTGTTCCGCGAGGTGTGCCACGTCGTGCCACGCAATGCCAGGGAGTGCCTATCGCTGCCACACGCGCGAGCTTGCGCGCCTTCGTCGGCCTCGCGGTTGTGCCACGCTGTGCCAGGTCGTGCCCCGATGTGACCACCGCAGGTGCACACCGGGTTGCACACTCGACCCCGAGAGCATGCGACGTCNNGGGGGGGGGGGGGCGAGGTTGCGAATCGGCACGAGGCGGCCGTGAGCGCGCCAAGTGCACCAGAAAGTGCTTGAAAGAAACGTGTTATGCGTCACGAGGATCGGTCGTTGACACGGTAGCATATCATGCTACATTATGACTCATGAATCAGTCCTCTGCAGACCTTGGCTCCCTGATCGCAAGCTACAGGCAGTCGATCAACGTCTCGCAGGAGCAGCTGGCTTCGCGGGCGGGGGCTCGCCGAATCGGTTGTGCGGGAAGCCGAACTTGGAACCCAGCTCGCGGACTGGCAACTCGTCGACACTCTGATTCTCGAGCTCGAAGTACGTGGGAAGCACGCCCAGGCGAAGCAACTCCTCTCGCTCCGATCACGTGCCGAGACCCATCTCCACGGTGCACCGGGTTCGTTTTGCCTGTGCCAAGGAGACGACGTCCTACAGTGGCATTGGGTCAAGCGGGGTCGCGGGCAGATCTACTGCGGGCAGCACAACGTGTTCTTGATCCCGGGGTGCTACCTCTGCGGATACCGCTACGCAGACATGTCGAGAGAGTCGGTGTGGTGTCCGGGGTGCAACGCGCCTGTCGAGGGCATGCTCGAGAACTCCGATCTCTACGAGGAAGAGCTGGCGCAGGACGAAAGCGAAGTTGCCGCGCGGCTTGGTCAGTGTCGAGGCGGCGTCATGTATGGGGGCGGTGACCATGTGCGTCGATCGCGACCGTTGTCGCTGGCGGAACAAGCCGCAGCTCACAACCGATCGCGGGAGTGCACCGTGGCGGGGCTCGCCGGCCGAGCCCTTGAGCACTACTTGGCCGCACGGAGGCTGCATGACCAACTGAAGGGCAAGACGTTCACCCGCGGTGAACTGGTGGATGCCTACCAAGCGATTGCCCCTCAGAAGGAAGCAACCACCGTGCTGCCCTCGGATTACTGCCTGAACGCCAACCAGGCTGCGTCGGAGAACGCCTGGTTCCTCCTCCGCGTGGAGAGGGGGCGCTACCAGTTCGTCGGCATTGATGGCAACTGTGATCGGGACATCCCCGCACCCACTCTCAACAACAGCGAGACCACCCATGAATCCGCCTGATGGCATCGCGATCACGATGCGAGCCACCGAACTCTGTTCGGGTGTTCGAGAGCGTGCGACTGGGCTGCTGCGACCACCCCAAGGCGCAGCGCAGCCGGATCCCGTCGACTTGGCACGGCGTCTGCGCGGCGAGTTGGAACAACACGTCCGGGTGGATGACGAGATTCGCTCCTTCGGTCAAGTGGAGGCGGTCCGGCGCCGGGAAGCGGGAGAGTTGTTCAGCACGCGTGACCACCTACGCGGGATGGTATTGGCGATGCTGAGTGCGAATCGTCCCTGGAAACCAATCGCCAAGAATCTCGGTCGCTTGGAGGAGATCTTCGGCAATTACAGGCCATCGTTCCTTGAGTCCAGGTCGCCGGAGGAGTTGGAGCGTGCAGTGCTAGCTATCTCGTGCGGCAACCGGCGTCTCCGCTACCAGATGATGGCCGTTCATGAGAATCTTGCGATCCTGCGTCGCATCGAAGCGCGTCACGGAACTCTGGACGCCTTCGTCACTGCTGAACCGGCCGAACGTGTCGCGCAGCACCTCGGTGGGTCGGGCCAGTGGAAGTTGCGGGAACTGGGTCCCACGCTGGTACTTGAGTACCTCAAGAACGTCGGCGTCCGAACCGTGAAGCCGGACGTGCACATTCGACGGATCGCTGGTCCCGAGCGGCTTGGCATTCTGACGCCGGGTGCCGACGACGCTACAGCTGCGAAGCAGCTCGTACAGTTCGCGCGCGCTGCTGGCATGCATCCAGTGGAGTTCGACAACATGCTCTGGATGCTCGGCGCAGAGGGCTATGCCGAAGTGTGCACGACAGAGCCCAAGTGTGGGACGTGCAAGCTGAGGCCCATCTGCAGATTCCGAAGTACTTTTGAGTAGGCGCGGCCCCGAGTCGCGCGCCTGCGTGTGCAGAGCAATTCAGCGGGGTGACCATGCCGCCGGCGCTTGGCAGATGGAACACGGGCCTCGACACATGCAGCAGGTACCCGTGCCCGATCAGGCCGGCTGTGTGACTGGTAGCTGCTGTTCCGGTGGGACGTTCGCCATCAGGCCGCGCAGCTTTGCGAGCCCGATCGAACACTGGCCGTTCTTCTGCCTCGGGCCCGCTTCGGCCCACGGCGCCGCGCCGGGTCCGTTGTAGATCTCGGTCGTCGTGCCGTCGTCAGCCAACTTCAAGACGATCAGGTGCGCTGGTTCGCTGCGCAGGCCGACGGACTCGCACTGCGTGGTCTTGATCTGCACGAACAAGCCGTTGGGCGTTTGTGCGTCGTGGACCTTCTCCGCCATCGAAAGCAGCTTCAGCTGGTAGCGGTCGGCCGCCAGGACCTCGCCGATGCTGCCGACCAGGTGCCCGTCCAGCGCGAAGCTGCGATCAGGGAACAGCTCCTCGAGCTGCCCGACCAGTTCGTAGAGCTGTTTGACGAGGGCCGGAACCGCAGCGGTGCGAGGCGTGGCGTGTGCCATGCACGATCTATCGGCGCGAGACGTGCCCGAACCGTCACGCATCGCGTTCAACCTCGACAGCTGTGCGCACTGGGCTGGGACGGGGGCAGTGGCCTACCGGGACACCGTAGAGGTTGGCCAGGAGCGGCAATCCTGGCGCGCTGGCCCCCTTCGAGGCACGAGCACCGCCAAGTGATGTGCGGGGGCCTGGCGGCGTTGTGCCAGGTCGTGTCACGCCGTCCCGGGTTGTGACCGCGCGAGGTACACACTCCATTGCACGCCGGCTCCCGTTCCGCTCCAGGACCCCCGAGAACAGCGTCCGTTCAGCCAGCTGCGCGGGCCGACAGGACTCGCCCCGATCCAGGCCGCGCGAGCGGGCTGGCTCGCCGAGTTCGCCCGGGACATCATTCTCCGCGCCTTGGCGCGGAGAAGTGGTGGGCCGTGCAGGACTCGAACCTGCGACTTCGACTCTGTGAAAATCGCACTCTACCAACTGAGTTAACGGCCCTTCCGAACCCGCGAGCAGTCGGAGGCGCGGCACGCTTTCGCGCCGCGGGCGGAGGACGCTAGCCAGCCCGCCGTCGACGCGCAAGCCTCAGTTCGGAGTGCGGGCTGCGGCCGGCAACGCCCCGTAGAACGCGGTCTGCAGGGTCAGCGTCGTCGCGAGTCGGCCCTTGTCGGCGAACGCCCGGACCATGGCCCGCGCGATCTCGGGCGTGCGGCCCGACACGCGCGTGAACGCGATGAGGCCAGGACCGTGGCCGCAGATCGTCGCACCGGCAGCACCGGCGGCGACGGCTGCATCGAGCGCTTCGCTGAGGCCGGGCAGCAGGCGGCGCCGGTAGGGCAGGTGCACCTCGTCGACCAGGCTCTCGCGCAGCAGTTCCTCGTCGCCGTGCTGCAAGGCGTGCAGCACACCGAGCGTGCGGCCGACGGACCGGGCGGTCGCCGCGTGCGGCAGCGTCGGCGGCAGGACGCGTTTCGTCTCCGCGGTGCCGAGCTGCACATCGGGCAGCGCGACGACGTGGTGCCAGTCGGCGTGCACGGGCATCGACAACGGTCGTTGACGGAGTGTCGGCGCCTGCGGCAGCGACAGCGGCAGCGTGCACGTGAGCCCACCGAGCAATGCCGCCGCACCGTGCGCCGGATCGCCGCCGAGCGGCACCAGTGCGTCGAGCACGCCGGCCGCGGTCCACTTCTTCTTCGCCAGCCGCACCGCGATGCCGAGACCGGCGGCGTAGCCGGCCGAGATCGTGCCCATGCCGGTGCCGCGCGGGATCGTGCCTTCGACGACGACCGACCAGCCCTTCTGCATCGGTGCGTCGAACAACTCGGCGCCGCGCAGCAGGCCGCGCAGCACCGGATCGTGGCGGGGGTCGTCGAGGTGGGAACCCGGATCGTCGCGGCGGTCGACGACCACCTGCCCGTCGGTGCGCGGCTCGACCGTGATGCCGAGCGGCAGGTCGAGCGCCAACGCGATCACGCCGTAGCCCGGCCCGAGATTGGCCGCGCTGGCGGGCACGTGGAAGGTGATCGGACCGGACCGGGTCACGTCCTTCCTATCGGCCGCCGGCGCGCGGTTTCAGTCGCCGAACTGGATGCCCTGCGCGAGCGGCAGGCTGGTGCCCCAGTTGACGGTGCTGGTCTGCCGCCGCATGTAGGCCTTCCAGCTGTCCGAACCACTCTCGCGACCGCCGCCGGTCTCCTTCTCGCCGCCGAACGCGCCGCCGATCTCGGCGCCGCTGGTGCCGATGTTGACGTTGGCGATGCCGCAGTCGCTGCCGGTGGCGGCGAGGAAGCGCTCGGCGGCGCGCACGTCGGCCGTGAAGATCGAACTCGACAGGCCCTGCGGCACGTCGTTGTTCACGGCGATCGCCTCATCGAGCGAGCGGATCGGCAGCACGTAGAGGATCGGCGCGAACGTCTCCTCGCGCACGATCGGCAGCATCGACGGGCAGCGCACGATGGTCGGCTGCACGTAGGCGCCGCCCTTCTTGCCCTTGGCGCGCGCGCCGCCGCACACGACCTTGCCGCCCTGCTGGGCGGCGGCGGCGAGCGCGTGGTCGAACGCCTTCGCCGAGGCTTCGTCGATCAGCGGCCCGACCAGCGTCTTCTTGTCGAGCGGGTCGCCGATCCGGCACTGCGCGTAGGCCTTCACCAGCCGCGCCTGCAGGTCGTCGATCACGCGTTCGTGCACCAGCAGCCGTCGCGTCGTCGTGCAGCGCTGCCCGGCGGTGCCGACCGCGCCGAAGACGATCGCGCGCACCGCGAGGTCGAGATCGGCGTCGGCCATCACGGCGATCGCGTTGTTGCCGCCGAGTTCGAGCAGCGAACGGCCGAAGCGCTGCGCCACGCGCGGGCCGACGATGCGGCCCATGCGGGTGCTGCCGGTGGCCGACACCAGCGGCACCGTGGGGTCGTCGAGCATGGCACCGCCGACCTCGGCGTCGGGCCCGATGACCAGCGCGACCAGAGCACTCCATTCCTTGCCGAGCACCTCCGCCGCGATCTTCGTCATCGCGATTGCGCACAGCGGCGTCTTCAGCGACGGCTTCCACAGGCAGGAATCGCCGCACACCAGTGCGAGCATCGAGTTCCAGGCCCAGACCGCGATCGGGAAGTTGAACGCGGTGATGATCCCGACGGTGCCGAGCGGGTGCCACGTCTCGCGCATGCTGTGCGAGGGCCGTTCGCTGGCGATCGTGAGGCCGTAGAGTTGGCGCGACAGGCCGACCGCGAAGTCGGCGATGTCGACGCACTCCTGCGCCTCGCCGAGCCCTTCCTGCACGATCTTGCCGGCCTCGAGCGTGACCAGCCGCCCGAGCAGTTCCTTGTTGGCGCGGAAGGCGTCGCCGATGCGCCGCACGTAGTCGCCGCGCTTGGGTGCCGGCAGTTCGCGCCAGCGCAGGAACGCCGCGTGCGCCGCCTTGCTGACCGCGGCGTAGTCCGCGGCCGTCGCCATCGTGATGCGACCGATCTCGCTGCCGTCGATCGGGGTGCGGACGACGAGTTCGCCGCCCTTGGTCTTGCGCCAGGCGCCGTCGAACGCGCCGCTGTTGGAACTGCCGATGCCGAGGTCTGCGAGGAAGCCGAGATCCATGGGGGCGAGCACTTTCCACGGCGGGGGGCGGCGCGCAAGGTCGGCGAGAAGGTCGCTCCGCTCCTTGCGCCGGGCACGCCGGGTGGTACTCACGCACCGTGCTCGAAGAAGCCCTGCTCGAACTGGCCCTGCTGTTCGCGTTGTGCGTCGTCGTCGCGGTGACCTTCCACCGACTGCGGCTGCCGCCGATCGTCGGCTTCCTGGTCGCCGGCGTGCTGGTCGGCCCGAACCTGATCGGTCTCGTGCACCACGAGGAGATGGTCCGGCAGCTCGCCGAGGTCGGCATCGTCGTGCTGATGTTCGCGGTCGGGCTCGAGGTCCCGTTCGGCCAGATCGCGCGGCTGCGTCGCACGATCGTGCTCGGCGGTGGCATCCAGGTGTTAGGCACCGTCGTCGCGACGGCCGCGGTGGCGCTGCTGTTCGGCATGTCGTGGCAGGCCTCGGTGCTGCTCGGCTTCCTGCTCAGCATGTCGAGCACCGCGGCGACGACGAAGATGATCGTCGACCAGGGCGAACTCGCGTCGCCGCACGGGCGCATCGTGCTCGGCGTGAACATCGCGCAGGACCTCGCGGTGGTGCCGATGATCCTGGTGATCCCGCTGCTCGGCGCCAGCGGCGGCGAAGGCGGCTCGGTGCTGCAGTCGTTCGTCAATCTCGGCCTGCTGATGGTCGCGGTGGGGGCCGGGCGGCTCGGCGTCCGGCCGCTCGTGCGGCTCGTCGCGCGCACGCGCAACCGCGAGCTGTTCGTGCTGTTCCTGGCGACGTGGTGCCTCGGCTTCGCCGTCGTCACCGCACACCTCGGGATGTCGCTGGCGCTGGGCGCGTTCCTGGCCGGCATCCTGCTCGCGGACAGCGACCACCACAGCCAGGCGCAGGCCGAGATCGAGCCGTTCCGCGACGCCTTCGCGAGCCTCTTCTTCGTCTCGATCGGGATGCTGTTCGACTGGCGTACCGTGCTCGAGGCGCCGGTGACCGTCGCCGGGTGTCTGCTGGCGGTGATCGTCGGCAAGGCAGCGGTCGTGTGGATCGCGGCGCGGCAGCTGGGCCAGCCGAACTGGGTACGGCTGCGCGCCGCGTTGACGATGGCGCAGGTCGGCGAGGTCTCGTTCGTGCTGATCCAGCTCGGCCAGAAGTCGAAGCTGCTGCCGGACCTCGCCGAGAAGGTCTTCCTGGTGGTCGCGGTGCTGTCGATCGCCGTGACGCCGCTGCTCTACGCGATCGGCCGTCGGTTGGCGGCCCGTGCCCGCGTCGATAGGGCATCGGGCAAGCACGACGGCGACGACGTGCGCAAGGACCACGCGATCATCGTCGGCTACGGGCCGACCGGGCGCACGATCGCCGCCGGACTGCACGCGGCGGGCATCCCGTTCTTGATCAGCGAGATGAACGCCGAGACGGTTCGCGTCGAGAAGGCTCGGGGCGTCCCGATCGTGCTCTCCGACTGCACCCGCATCAGCGCGCTCGAGGCGCTGCACGTCGAGCGGGCGCAGATGCTCGTGCTCGCGGTCAACGACGCTGCCGCGACGACGCGCATCGCCCAACTGTGCCGACAGCTCGCGCCCGAGACCCACGTGCTGGCGCGCAGCACCTACACCGCCGAGGCGAGTGGTCTGCGCGCGGCCGGCGCGCACGACGTCGTGCCGCAGGAACTCGAGGCCTCGGTGGAGATGCTGGTACGCGTGCTGCGCCGGTTCCTGGTCGCTGACGACGAGATCGCGCGCCAGGTGACGAGCGTGCGGCAGTGCGCGGGCAGTGGGCGGGTGGCGCCGCACGCCCCGGGCGAAGCGGCGTCGGTCGCCGAGTTCGTGCCCGGCATCGGCTTCGCGGTCTACCGCGTGCAGCCGGGTGCTGCGTGCGTCGGCCGCACGCTCGCCGACGTCGGCGTGCGGCGAGCGACGGCGTGCAGCGTCGTCGCCGTGCGGCGCGGGGAGACCAACCTCGCGGCGATCACACCCGAGACGATGCTCGAGGTCGGCGACACCGTGGTGGCGATCGGACCGCAGACCCGGCTGGCCGATGCCGCGGCGATGTTCGCCGAGCCGGCGCACGGCAGGACGTCGTCGTGAACCACACGCGCTGGTCGATCGTGTTCCTGATCGCGAGCGTGCCGTTCGCGATCTACCTGCTGAACCGCGGTGGCGCCGAGGTCGCTGTCGCCCGCTTCGCGACGTTCAACGTCGCCCTCCATCGCGCCGAACCGGGGGCCCTGCTCGCCGAACTGCGCGGCGGCGGCTCGGCGCAGGGCAAACGCCTGGCGGCGATCGTGCAGCGTGTGCAGCCGGACGTGCTGCTGCTGTGCGAGGTCGACCGCGACTCCGCCGCCGAAGCGGCCGCGGTGTTCGCGCGCGAGTACCTGGCGGTGGGGCAGGAGGGGCTGCGCGGCCTCACGTTCGAGTTCTCCTACTGCGGGCCGGTCAACACCGGCGAGCCGACGGGGCACGACCTCGACCGCGACGGCGCGATCGGCGGCGCCGGCGACGCGCACGGCTACGGCGCGTTCCCCGGTCAGTACGGCATGGTGCTGCTGTCGCGCCACCCGATCCTCGTCGAGGCCGTGCGCACGTTCCGCGAACTGAAGTGGAGCGCGATGCCGGGCGCGCTCCGGCCGCCGGGGCACTACGACGACGCGGCGTGGGCGGCGCTGCGGCTGTCGTCGAAGAGCCACTGGGACGTGCCGATCGGTGTCGGCAAGCAGGTCGTGCACGCGCTGTGTTCGCACCCGACGCCGCCGGTGTTCGACGGGCCCGAGGACAGGAACGGCTGCCGCAACCACGACGAGATCCGCTTCTGGGTCGACTACCTGTCGCCGGAGCGCGCTGCGTGGATCGTCGACGATGCCGGGACCGCGGGTGGCCTGCCCGCGGGCGAGGCGTTCGTGCTGCTCGGCGACCTGAACTGCGACCCCGTCGACGGCGACGCGCGGCGCGAGGCGCTGGCCGCGCTGCTCGCACACGAACGGGTCGCCGATCCCGCGCCGCGCGCACCCGGCGCCTACGACGCGGCGATGCGTCAGTTCGGCGCCAACGCGCGGCACGGCGGCGACGCAGCGCTCGACACCGCCGACTTCGACGACACCGTCGGCAAGGGGCCGGGCAACCTGCGCGTCGACTACGTGCTGCCGGCGCGTTCGCTGCGCGCAGTCCGCTCGGGCGTGTTCTGGCCGGCGCTCCACGAGCCCGGGGCCGGACTCGTCGATGCCAGCGACCATCGCCTGGTCTGGGTCGACGTCGTCTCCGGTTGACGGGTTGGCCGACTACGGGTTGCCGCGCCCCGTTGCCGATCTTTCGGCGAGCGCTGCCGGGGTATCCCGGTGAGGATGCTGGAGCGGTACGCCTTCGACCCCTCGCGGAGTTTCCGTTCGTGACCACCTACCTGCTGTTCGGGCTGTTCGGACTCACCCTGCTCGGCATCGCTCGCTTCCACAAGTTCGCATTGCAGATCGCCGTCTCGGGCTTGCTCGCCGTCGTCGTGGTGAAGTGCCTGGCGCCGACGCCAGAGGGCAAGGTCGCGTTCGAGTTGATCGGCCACTTCGCGCACGAGTGGAAGACCGTCGTCAACCTCGGCGGCCTGCTGGTGGGGTTCGCCTTGCTCGCCAACTGGTTCGAGCGGAGCCACCTGCCCGACCGGCTCACGGCGGTGCTTCCCGCCGGGCGCCTGGGCGCCTTCCTGCTGCTGGTGCTCGTCGCGGTGATGTCGGCCGGCCTCGACAACATCGCCGCCGCGCTGATCGGTGGTGCTGCGGCGATGACGTTGTTCCGGCGCAAGGTGCACATCGGCTACCTCGCGGCGATCGTCGCCGCGAGCAACGCCGGCGGTGCCGGCTCGGTGATCGGAGACACGACGACGACGATGATCTGGCTGGCCGGGGTGTCGCCGCTCGACGTCGCCGAGGCGGCGCTCGGCGCCATCGTCGCGCTCGCTTTCTTCGGCACGTTCGCCGCGCGGCAACAGCACGCGCTGCAGCCGCTGGTGCGCGAGGGCAGCGCCGCGCATCCGGTGGATCACGCCAGCCTGGGCGTCGTCGCGCTGATCATCGGCGCGGCAGTCTGGACCAACATCGCGTTCGGCTTCCCGGCCGCGGGCGTCTGGGGCGCGATCCTGCTCGGGGCGCTGATTCGGCGCCCCGACTGGAAGGTCGTGCCGGCGGCGGCGACCGGGGCCTGCTTCCTGCTGAGCCTCGTGCTGTCGGCGTCGATGATGCCGGTCGACGAACTGCCAGCGGCTTCGCCATTGTCGGCGCTCGGGCTCGGCGTGGTGTCGGCGTTCTTCGACAACATCCCGCTGACGGCGCTGGCGATCCGCCAGGGCGGCTACGACTGGGGTTATCTCGCCTACTGCGTCGGCTATGGCGGTTCGATGCTGTGGTTCGGCAGCTCGGCGGGCGTCGCGATCAGCGGGTTGTTCCCCGAGGCGAAGTCGGCCGGCGCGTGGCTGAAGAACGGTTGGCACGTCGCCGCCGGCTACTTCCTGGGTTTCCTCGCGATGCTGATCCTGCTCGGCTGGCATCCGCACGCGCCACGGCCGTCGACGGCGACCGGCGAGCCGGCCCCGATGCATGGCCAGCCCGGCCGCTGACGCGGCGCGAAGAAAGAACGCGGTTCGGATTGGCCGCTGCGTGAGCGGGCGGCACAGTGGGGCGGCACTTCTCCCTCTCGCTTCGCCGCCCGTGACGAACGTACTGCTGTTCAGCCTGTTCGGACTCACCCTGCTCGGCATCGCTCGCTTCCACAAGCACGCGCTCGCCATCTCGCTCGGCGGTCTCGCGCTGGTGTCGCTGGTGCGCCTCGTCACGGGTTTCGAGTACGTGCACCACCTCGGCAAGGAAGCGCCGATCCTGCTCAACCTCGGCGGTCTGCTGCTCGGCTTCGCGTTGCTCGCCGACTACTTCGAACGCAGCCACCTGGCCGAGCGGCTGACCGAGATCTTGCCCGCGGGCAAGAAGGGAGCCTTCGCGCTGCTGGTGCTCGTCGCCTGCATGTCGGCCGTGCTCGACAACATCGCCGCCGCGTTGATCGGGGGTGCTGCGGCGATGACGTTGTTCCGGCGCAAGGTGCACATCGGCTACCTCGCGGCGATCGTCGCCGCGAGCAACGCCGGTGGGGCCGGGTCGGTGATCGGGGACACGACGACCACGATGTTGTGGATCGAGGGCGCCTCGCCGCTGTGGGTCATGGAAGCTGCGATCGGCGCGGTCGTGGCGCTGGCGTTCTTCGGCGTCTTCGCGAGCGCACAACAGAACGCGTTGCAGCCGCTGGCGCGCAGCGAGCACGCGCCGCCGCCGGTCGACTACGTCAAGGTCGGCATCGCCGTGCTGATCATCGCCGGCGCCGTCGCGGGCAACGTCGGGCTCGACCACAACCCCGCGGTCGGCGTCTGGGCGGCGCTGCTGCTCGGGTTCTTGATCCGCAAGCCGAACTGGAAGGTGATGCCGCCGGCGACGACGGGCATGTTGTTCCTCTGCAGCCTGGTGATGACGGCCTCGATGATGCCGGTCGAGGCGCTGCCGGAAGCGACGGCGATGACGACGCTCGGCCTCGGCTTCGTGTCGGCGTTCTTCGACAACATCCCGCTGACCAAGCTCGCGATCGAACAGAACGCCTACG
The DNA here is from genome assembly GCA_002343845.1 of Planctomycetes bacterium UBA2386. The sequence continues at coordinate 11,432 of DDSQ01000018.1, forward strand.
ACTGGGGCATCCTCGCCTACGCGGTCGGCTACGGCGGCTCGATGCTGTGGTTCGGCAGTTCGGCCGGCGTCGCGATCAGCGGGTTGTTCCCCGAGGCGAAGTCGGCGCTCGCCTGGCTGAAGAACGGCTGGCACGTCGCGGTCGGCTACGTGCTCGGCTTCTTCGCGATCCTGCTGGTGATGGGCTGGAACCCGCACCCGCTGGCGAAGAAGGCTCTGTCGCCGACGACGATCGAGCAGGGTCGCTGACCCCAAGGCGCTGAGGCGCGAGCCGTTCGCAACGCCATGTCGTTCGCCGCTTGCCCCGCGGCTCGCCGCCTCCTGCGACGCCGGCTATTTGGGCGGCGCCGCCAGCATGCGCGCCGCCATCGCCACGGCGTCTTCCTGCGGCCAGCCCCAGGTCGCCAGCGGCCCGTGCCAGACGTGCTGCTCGGGCTTCGCCGGCTTGGCCGCGACCGCGCGCTGCAGCAAGGCCGTGCCGCGCGCCCGTTCCGCGGCGTCGGTGCTGGTCGCGAGATCCTTGCCGAGCCGCGCCCACACGTCGGCGAGTTCGCTCGCAAGATCGGGCGGGAACGCGGCCTGCTGCTCGGCGGCATCGAGGTCGGCCAGCAACTGCCGGCGGCCCTCGGCCGGCAGCAGTTCGTTGCGCAGGTCGACGATGCGCGGCCACAGCGGTGCGACCGCCAGCGCCGCGCGCGCGCGCGGCGACCGGTCGCGGCGCCAGCCGTCGGCCTCGGCGATCGCGTTCGGCACCATCACCGCAGTCGTGCAGACGGGAGCGCTCGGGAGGCGCATGCGGACGCGCATGCTGCGTTCGGTGAGCACCGCGGGGAGGACCTGGGTGGTGCCGTCGGCGAGCACGGCGGTGATTTCGACGGCCGGCAGGTTGCCCCAGCTCGCGTGCATCGGCGGCGGCTCGACCGTGATCTGCCAGACGGTGGTCGCGTCGCGAGCGTCGACCTTCTCCGCCCGCGTCGTCGCGATCTCGGGCGTGCCGGCGAAGCAGCTCGCCAGGAAGTCGGTCACCCGCGTCTCGTACTCGCCTTCGTGCGTCAGCATGCCGTGCGGGGCCCGGCCGGTGTTCGCGAGCAACCAGAGTTGCTTGGGTCCCGCATAGGTGCCGAACGTGCGCACCAACGCCTTGCGGTCGCGCAGCGGCTCGCCATCGGTGCCGACGAACAGGGCCGGCACGCGGGTGTGCGGCGCGTTGTCGTCGGGCTCGAAGTCCTCGGGCAGGTTGGCGAGTTCGGCGAAGCCGAGGCGCACGGCCGCGAACGCCGAGCCATCGTCGCCCTGGGCCTCGCGCAGCAGGTCGCGCACGCTCGGCAGGTGTTCGAGCACGAGCGCCTGGCAGCCTTGCATGCGCGCGGCCCACATCGCGACCGGGCTGCCGAGGCCGGTGCCGTAGAAGGCGATGCGCTGGGGATCGACGTCGAGGCGCGCGCGCAGCCAGCGCAGCAGGATCGGCACGTCGTAGAGCATCGCCTGCAGCGTCGGCTCGCCCTTGCTCTTGCCGTAGCCGCGCGGATCGAACACCAGCACCTGGAAGCCCGCCGCATGCAGCATGCGGTACCACGGGTGGGTCGCGCTGGCGTTGCCGTCGGCGTCGTGGAACAGCACGACCGTGCGCTTCTCGCCGTTCTCGTGCGGGATCCAGAACCCGGTCATCGACGCGCTGCCGTGGATGGCGACCTCGAACGGCTCGGCGCGCAGTCCGAAGTCGGCTGGCTCGGCGAGCCAGGCCTTCGGCGGCGTCAGCAGCTGCCGGTCGATCGACGTCGGCGTGGCGGAGCAGGCGGCGAGGAGGAGGATGCCCGCGAGCAGGCCGGGAGACCGGTAGGAGCGTGTTGCCGCCATGCGGCGACTCTACGCGGCGCTTCCACCGAGGTCGATTGCGGCGCCGAGCAGGTCGCCGTCGGTGCCGCGCGACGACGGCACGGCGAACGGCAGGAAGCAATGCTCGGGCGTCGTCACGTGCACGCGCAGTTGGGGCGCGCGGGCGACGATCTCCACCTCGAACGCGGCCGTGCGCACGACCACGGTGTCCGGGCCGACGACGGCGTCGTCGCCGCCGGTGTCGAAGTCGATGCGCGCGCCGATGCGTTCGCGCAGCCACTCGCCGAGCAACATTGCGCCGGCCAGGCCCTGACGGCCGTGGCGGATCCGCGCCGACGCCGGCGTGCCCGTGGCCCAGGCCAGTCGTTCGAACGCCTCGGCCAGCGCCCGGCGCCACGGCCGCAGCCGCAGCCACGACAGGTCGGTGATGCGCCGGCCGGCGGCGCGTCGTTCCCGCAACGCCAGCAGGTCGCGTGCTGGTGCCACGAAGCGGCGCGAGTCGACGACGGCGTGGTCGCACAGGCCCGCGATCGCGTCGAACGTCGCCGCCTTCTGCGGCCACGCTGCCGCCCAGTACAGGTGGTTCGGAAGGTCGTTCATCAGCAGCGGCCGCACGAGCCCGGGCATCTGCGCGAGGGCCTGCTCGGGCAGGCGGATCACGATCTCCTCGAGCACGATGTCGCGCACGCTGCCGTGGCACCGGGTCGTCGCGGCGAGTTCGGCAGTGCCGACCTTCGCCTCCTCGTCGAGCAGCAGCAGGAAGGCGCGGCACGGCGTGCGGCGCTGCAGGCGATCGACGGTCCACTGCAGCGTCTCCTGGTCCGCCGCCGGGGCGACGCCGACGAAGTTGATCGTCAGCGAACGCGCGACGTCGCCGCCATCCTGCTCGGGCAGGCACGCGCGCCACAACGCCCGCATCGCTTCCGGGATCTTCTTCCACTCCGCCTGCCGGTGCGGCGTGCGCACCAACGTCGGGCCGTTCACGGCTTCCTCCACGCGCGCCCCGCGCCGAGCAGGCGTTCGGCGCGTTCGGGGCCCCAGGTGCCGCAGGCGTAGTCGTCCGGCCGGCGGTTGCTCTGCTTCCAGCCCGCGACGATCGAATCGACGATGCGCCACGCTTCCTCGACCTCGTCGCCGCGCGCGAACAGCGTGCCGTCGCCGAGCATCGCGTCGAGCAGCAGGCGCTCGTAGGCGTCGGCGGTCTCGCCGCCGAACGCGGTGCCGTAGCGGAAGTCCATGCGCACGTCGCGGATCCGCACGTCGGGTCCGGGCACCTTGGCGCCAAAGCGCAGCGCCACGCCCTCGTCGGGCTGGATGCGCAGCAGCAGCACGTTCGGCATCAGCGGCTTGCCGCCCTCGAACAGCAGGTGCGGCGGCTGCTTGAAGTGGATCGCGACCTCGGTGACGCGCCGCGGCAGGCGCTTGCCCGACCGCAGGATGAACGGCGTGTTCGCCCAGCGCCACGTGTTGACCTGCAGGCGGACCGCGGCGTAGGTCTCGGTCACCGAGTCCTTGGCGACGCCTTCCTCGTCGCGGTAGCCCTTGCACTCCTCGCCAGCGAACGAGGCGCGCGTGTACTGGGCGCGCACCGTCGCCTCGTCGACCTCCTCGGGCCGGAAGCTGCGGATCGCCTTCAGCACCTTCACCTTCTCGTCGCGCACCGCTTCGGCGGCGAGCGCTGCCGGCGGCTCCATCGCGACCAGCGTCAGCACCTGCATCAGGTGGTTCTGGATCATGTCGCGGATGATCCCGCTCTCCTCGAAGTAGCCGCCGCGCGAGCCGACGCCGATCGACTCGGCGACCGTGATCTGCACGTGGTCGACGAACTTCTCGTTCCACAGCGGCTCGAAGATGCCGTTGGCGAACCGCAGGGCGAGGATGTTCTGGACCGTCTCCTTGCCGAGGTAGTGGTCGATGCGGAACACCTGGCGCTCGTGGAAGGCCGCGCGCACCTGGTCGTTCAGGGCGCGCGCGGTGACGATGTCGCGGCCGAACGGCTTCTCGACGATCACGCGCGCGAAGCGCCCGTCCTTCTCGGTCGACAGGCCGGTGGCGGCGAGGTTCTGCAGGATCGCCGAGTACGAGCTCGGCGGCGTCGCCAGGTAGAAGATGCGGTTGCCGGCGGTGCCGCGCGTGCGATCGATCTGGTCGAGCTTCTTCGCGAGCGCCTGGTAGCCCGCGGTCTCACCGAAGTCGGACTGGTGGAACGAGAACGCGTCGGCCAGCGCGTCGAAGTGCGTGCCGGTGTCGGGCCGCCCGAACGACTTGACGCCGTCGGCGAGCTCGGTGCGGAAACCGTCGTCGGTCCACGGCCGCCGTGCGAAGCCGACCACCGCGAACGCGGGCGGCAGCAGGCCGTCCTTGGCGAGGCCCATCAGCGACGGCACCAGCTTGCGCTTCGTCAGGTCGCCGGTCGCGCCGAAGATGACCAACGAACAGGGCTTGGCGGTGCGAGCGCCGCGCAGTTCATCGCCGAACGGGTTGCTAGTGGAGGGGACGGTCGCGGTCGGGTTCGCCATGCAGTGCCTCGACTCCGGATGTTGCCACCGCGCGGGTCGGGTTGCACCAGCGAGGCAGCACTACGAGATCGCCAGCATGCGTTCGAGCGGGATCAGTGCGCGCCGCCGCAGATCCTCTGGCATCTCGATGCGGGGCCGCAGGTCGCGCAGCGCCAGGTAGATCTTCTCCAGCGTGTTCTTCTTCATGTGCGGGCAGGCATTGCAGCCCTGGCACGCGGCGGTGCGGTCCTCGTAGGGCACCGGGATCAGTTCCTTGTGCGGGGCCGCCTTCTTCATCGTGTGCAGGATGCCGGTCTCGGTGCCGACGATGTACTTGGTCCCGGCGTCCTTCTGCACGAACTCGAGCAGCTTGCTGGTCGAACCGACGAAGTCCGCGAGCAGCAGCACGTGGTCTTCGCACTCGGGGTGGGCGATGAACTTCGCGTCGGGGTGCTTCGCCTTCAGCGCCGCGATCTTCTGCGAGCTGAACGTCTCGTGCACCATGCACGCGCCCGGCCACAGGTCCATCGCGCGGCCGGTCTTCTTGATCAGGAACGCGCCGAGGTTCTTGTCGGGGCCGAACAGGATCGGGCGGCCTGCCGGCACTGAACGGATGATCTTCTCGGCGTTGCTCGACGTGCAGATGATGTCGCTCTCGGCCTTCGTCGCCGCCGAGCAGTTGATGTACATCACCACGTAGTGCTCCGGATGGCGCGCCTTCCACGCGCGCAGATGGTCGGCGGGGCACTGTTCGGCGAGCGAGCAGCCGGCTTCGAGGTCGGGGATGACCACGACCTTCGACGGGTTCACGATCTTGGCCGTCTCGGCCATGAAGTGGACGCCGCAGAACAGGATCACCTCGGCGTCCTTGGCGTCGCGCGCGCGCTTGGCGAGTTCGAGCGAGTCGCCGAGATGGTCGGCGAGGTCCTGGATGTCCGGGTCCTGGTAGTAGTGGGCCAGGATCAGTGCGCGGCGCTCGCGCTTCAGCCGGTCGATCTCGGCGAACAGGTCGAGCCGTGGGTCGAGGGTCGTGGCGCCGGTCGGCATCCCGCGATCATCGACCACGCCCGCGGACGCGCAAGGCCGCGGTGCTGGCCGGGTCAGCGCCCGGCCGGTCGATGCGGCGGCACGAGGTCGTTGGGCGCGACCAGGAAGCGGCCGACGACATCGCTGTGGAACAGCCGGTCGCCGGCGTCGTCGAGCCAGCGGCGCCAGTCGGCGGCGGTCGCGAAGCGTTCGCCGGTGTAGCGCTCGAGCACGGCGCGCGCGGTCGCGGCGTCGTCGCCGCCAGCGGCCAGCAGGTCGGCGCAGGTTCGCAGCGAAGCGGGCACCCGGTTGTCGAGGCCGAGCCGTCGGCAGTCGGCGTCGACCTGCCACTGCTTGCCCTCGTACCGCAGGAAACCGACCTCGGCGGCCAGGGCCTCACGCAGCCGCGGCAGGTCGTCGCCGGCTGCGAGCCAGGTCGGCGGCAGCTTGTTGCGCACGTACTTCGCGAGCGGCTTGTCGCCGGCGAGGTACGCGGTCAGCCACTCCCGCGACGGGCCTTCGCCGACCACCAGCGGCCGCTGGCCCGCGAACTTCCGCATGTAGACCAGCGTGTTGAGGAACACGCGCTGCGCCTCGTCGGTCAGTTCGGGCGGCGCGGCGGCGAAGCCCCAGTGGAAGAAGTTGCCTTGCCGGGCGAGCGCTGCGGCGCGCGCGTTCTTGCTGTTCCGCCCGCTGGCGATCCACTCGGCATCGGGGCTGTCGTGGAAGCCGAAGCCGTCGGCGACGACGCCGATGTAGGCGTTCTTCGGCAGCTTGTCGCGGTGCACGAGCCACGCGCGCATCGACGTGGCGAGCGTCGGGTCGGTGGTCAGGTAATGCTCCGGCGTCGGCATGTCGTGCCACGTCGGCGAGACCGGGAACGGTCCCTGGAAGATCGGGTGCGAGGCATCCACACCGTGGGCCTCTTCGTAGAGGCACATTCAAAGCCAGTCCGACTTCAGGTGCAGGCGGTCGGTGTGGATCGCCATGCCGGCGATGACCACGACCGGGCGATCGAAGGCGACGGTCACGCCCTTGGGCACGGGCACCGCGATGCGTTCGACGTTGCCGGTGGCGCTGCGCACGATCGGGTCGGGGCAGTCGAGGATCACCACGTCGGCGTCCTTGCCGTCGCCGTCGGCGAGCTTCTCGACTTCAGCGAACGTGACGGTGGCGCCGTGTCCGCCGAGGAACTCGCGCCACTGCGCGGTGCGCGGGTGGTCCTTCACGCCGGCGTAGAGGACCTTCAGGTCGAGCCTCGGCGCCTGGGCGGCGGCGAGGCCCGTGAACAGCAGCGCGGGGACGAGGATGCGCATGGGGCCTCCGGAAGGGGGCCAGTGTAGCCGCGAACCCGCGCCGTGACGCTGGCGCCGACCGCCGTCGGCGCGCACGCTTGGCGGAATGACCGAGGAACAACGCCGCCAGCAGGCCCCGCCCGCCGACGTCGACGCATGGATGCGCGCGGATTGGGACGCCCGCGGGCGGGAGAACTCGAAGTTCTACATCAACACCCGGGAGTACGAGGGTTTCGACTTCGCGTTGTCCGGTTGCCGCGATGCGTTCGAGACGATCGGCCTTCTGCACAAGGAACTGCGCCACGACATGCGCTTCCTCGAGATCGGCTGCGGCATCGGCCGCATGCTGCAGTTCTTCAGCGTGATGTTCGCCGACGTCCACGGCATCGACATCGCCCCGAGCATGGTCGCGCAGGCGCGCGAGTACCTGCGCCGCTTCCCGAACGTCACCGTGCACCAGGGCGATGGCCGCACGCTCGCTGGCCTGCCGTCGGCGCACTTCGACCTGGTGCTGAGCTTCCAGGTCTTCCAGCACATCCCGGACCTGAAGGTCGTCACCGACTACGTGCGCGACACCTTCCGCGTGCTGCGGCCTCGCGGGCTGTTCAAGTTCCTGGTCAAGCAGAAGCCCTGGACCGGCCAGGGCGCGCGCGCCGACACCTGGAACGGCGTCGACATCACGCGCGCCGACGTCGATCGGTGGGCCGCGCTCGATCCGTGGCTCGTGCGCTCGGTCACCGACAACGACGATCCGACCAAGGCGTGGGTCGTGCTGCAGAAGCCGTAGTTCCGCAGCACGACCCGTGGCGCACCCTCAGCGGATGCGGAAGTCGACGATGTCGCTGATGTCGAACTGGTTGAAGCACTCGGTGCCGGTGATCGCGAAGCCTTGCACCGCGAGGTCGATGCCGACGTAGATCGGCTTGTTCGGCACCGTCCAGTTCAGGGTCGAGCCGACGATTGCCGTCATGTCGGTGCCTTGCAGGCAGTTGCAGCCCGGGAACAGCGAGAGCGACACGGGTAGGCCAAACGCCATCGCCGCGAGCGGGCTGCCGCCGAGCACCTGGATGTTGACCGTCTGCCCGATCGCCGACGACCCCGAGGCCGTGATCGGCAGGTCGTTGAAGCAGTAGCTGTCGCGCATCGAGAACATGGTCGCGCCGCCGGTGAAGCCGCCCCACAAGGCGAGGTGGAACGAGTTCGTCGTGACGTCCGTGAACGAAACGTAGTAGCGCGGCGTCATCAGCCCGCCGCCGCTGTACTCGGCGACGATGTTGGTCTGGCCGCAGTCGTTCAGGCCGACCTGGTTGATGCCGCTGCGCGCCTCCTCGCGCAACGTGTTGCTCGGGAGCATCGCGTAGGTCGCGACCTCGATGTCCTGGTTGATCGAGTAGGTCACCGTGAAGCGCGTGCCATCCGAGTCGATCTCGGGATCCCAGTCGTCGGCGCCGGGGATGCCGCTGCCGATCGTGCCTTGCGCGACCAGCGAGTTGCTGCCGGAGAAGAGCTTGACGATCAGGTCGCGGGGTGCGCCGGCCGTGCTGGCGACCTCGTAGACGACCGGCCAGAGGCGCTGACCGTTGATGTCGATCGGGGAGCACGGGGCCGGCGCCGTTTCCTCGGCCACCGTGATGGCGATGGGGAAGGAAGCCGCGCCCTGCAGCGCGCCGTTCCAGCTGACGTAGCGGCCCCAGACCTCCTGGTCGTTCGGCGCATTTAGCCACCGCCGCTGCCAGGCGATCAGCCAGTTCTGCGTCCCTTGGACCGAGCCGCAGGACTTGCTGATCGACGGCTTCGCCTCCGCTTCCGAGTTCGCATCGACCGTCAAGGGATTCGTCGTGGCGAGGCTGCCGCTCGGCGAGACTTGCTTCATCACGATCGAGTCCGCGAACAGGTACTCCTTCCGCCACACCACCGTGTATCGGCCAGGGCCGAAGTAGGGGTCGCCGCCGACGTCCGGCCAGAAGTTGTTGCCCGGGCTGCCGACGACGCCGTCGCGTTCGATCGTGATCACGCTGCCGGCCGAGCCGCTCGCGTTGACGATGCGGCCGAAGATGTTGTGCTGGATGCCGATCCGCACCTCGCTGACGACCAGGAAGGTCTGCGCGTAGTTGTTGCTGGCGCAGGCGATCTTGAGCCAGTCGTCACCCGTGAAGTCGAGCGTGAAGTCCGTCTGCACGAGGCCGAGGTTGCCGTCGAACATCAGTCCCCAGGCGTCCTGGTCGGTGACGCTCCACTGCCGGCGCCAGATCATCAGCGTGCGGCCGCCGAGCGCCTGGAACGACGCGACGTCCGACTGGCTCTGGATCTGGCCGGCCGGCGCGGTCGAGCCGAGCAGGAACCAGTAGTTGAAGAGGGGATCGAGCACGATCGGCAGCGTCGCCTTCTCGACGAACGCCTGCGGGATCTCGATGCGGGCGACCTCGCCGAGCCACTCGATCGCGAGCGCCTGGCGCCGGCCGTTGCCGTCGATCGCGACGGCCTTGGTGTAGTCGAAGCCTCCGTACTCACCGGTGAAGCGCAGACCGCCATCGATGGTCGACACCGAGTAGTCGCCGGTCATGCGCACTTCGACCGCGATCGCGTCGCGCGACGGCAGCCGCTCGAAGATCCACGACTGCTCGAGCGTGTCGAGGTCCGTCGTGATGAGTTCGGCCAAGGCTCCGCGCGGCGTGTGCACGTTCCCTGTCAGCTGCGTCGGCGTGCCCGGCTCGAGCGCGAGCGGGACGCCACCGACCGTGGCGCGTGCGAGTTCGACGCGCAGCGGGAAGTTGCGCGGCGCCTCGGAGCCGAAGAACGGGATCATCGTCATGCCCGTGCCGTCGAAGCTCGCCTTCCAGGCGTTGCCCGAGGCCCACAACGGGCCGTCCGCGTGCGGGCGATCGAAGGCGACCCGCTTCAACTGGGGCGCGAAGGCATGCCGCGTGGGTTCGGTTGGCATCGGGTCCGCGGTCGTGTTGACGACGGGGGCCGGTGCGGGAGCCGGTGCCAGGCGCGCATCCGCCTGGGCCAGCGTGACGCCGCACAAGGCGGCGGTGACGAGTGTGGAACGGGGGAACATGAGGGACTCCGGGGTCGGTCGAGGGACCCGTTGCCCGACCTAGCGGCAGCCCGCCCGAAACCACACACGCAGCGGATGAGATGGCGGCAGCCCCGTCGGCGGATGCGCCGTAACGCGTTGTCTTCCAACGGGCAGCGGCGTCGCGCGGCCGTGCCAACGGCCGTGGCGGACGGGCGGTTAGGTCGCCGCCTTGCGGGCGCGGCGGAACGACTTCTTCTTCGCCGGACCCTTCGCGGCGCGCGCCGCCAGCAGGTCGAGTGCGCGGGCGAGCGTCAACTCGTCCGGGTTGTCGTCCTTCGGCAGCGTGGCGTTCGTCGTGCCGTCGGTCACGTAGGTGCCGTAGCGGCCGTCGAGGAGCTTGACGACCTTCTTGGTGACCGGGCTCTCGCCGAGTTCGCGCCGCGCCTTCGCCTGGCTCGGCGCGCCACGGCCGCCGCGCCCGGTCTTCGGCTGCGCGAACAACTGCAGCGCCAGGCCGAGATCGACGGTCAGCGGCGTGTGCCCCGCCGGGATGCTGCGCGTGTCGGTGCCCCACTTGAGGTAGGGGCCGTAGCGGCCGTTCGCCGCGAGCACCGGCTCGTCCTTGCCGTCGCTGGTCTTGGCGATGCCGACCGTGCGCGGCAGGGCGAGCGTCGCCAGCGCCTGCTCGAGCGTGGCCGTCTCGACCTCCATGCCGGCGAGCAGCGACGCCATCTTCGGCTTGTCCGTCTTCTTCTTGCCGCCGGCCATCGCCTCGCCGAGCTGGAAGTAGGGGCCAAAGCGTCCGACCTTCACGAACACCGGCAGTCCGGTCGCGGGATCCTCGCCGAGCTTCTTCGGGCCTTCGCCGCCCTTCACGAGCAGCTCGATCGCCTTGGCGAGACTCATCTCGTCGGGCGGCATCTCGTCGGGAACGGGCGCGCGCTTGTCGCCGCACGACAGGAACGGGCCGTAGCGGCCGACGCGCACCTCGACCAGTTCGCCCTGCTCGTTGGCGCCGAGCGGGATCGAGCAGATCTTGCGCGGGTCGATGTCGCCCTCGACGCCGGACACGCGTTCGCGCAGCCCGGGCTGGCCGTTGCCGAGGAAGAAGTGCTTCAGGTAGTCGAGTCGCTTCGCCTTGCCGTTGCTGATCTCGTCGAGGTCGTCCTCCATCTTGGCCGTGAACTGGTAGTCCACGAGCCAGCCGAGGTGGCCGGCGAGCAGGTCGACGACGGCGAATGCGGTGAACGTCGGCACCAGCGCCGTGGCGCGTTTGAACACGTACTCGCGGCGCACGATCGTCTCGATGATCGCGGCGTAGGTCGACGGGCGGCCGATGCCGCGCGCCTCGAGCTCCTTGATGAGCCCGGCCTCGGTGATGCGCGGCGGCGGCTGCGTGGTGTGGCCGGCGGGCTTCAGTTCGCGCGCGGTCGCGCGCTGACCGCGCTTGAGGTCCGGCAACACGCGTTCGGCTTCGGCGAGTTCGCTGTCGGCGTCGTCGAGGTCCTCGACGTAGGCGAGGCGATAGCCCGGGAACGCGATCGTCTTGCCAGTGGCGACGAAGCGCGCCTGGCCGAACGACTGCGTGTCCATGCCGAGCGACATCGTCGTGCGCTGGCCGGTGGCGTCCTTCATCTGGCTGGCGACGGTGCGGCGCCAGATCAGGTCGTAGACCACCCGTTCGTCCTGGCCGACGTCGGCCGGCAGGGCATTCGGGTGCACGAACTCGTTGCCGGCCGGCCGGATCGCTTCGTGCGCTTCCTGCGCGTTCTTGACCTTGGTCGAGTACTGGCGCGGTGCGTCGGGCAGGTACTGCGGTCCGAACTCGCGCGTGATCAGCGAACGCGCGGCGTCGATCGCCTGCGAGCTGAGCGTCGTCGAGTCCGTGCGCATGTAGGTGATGAAGCCGTTCTCGTAGAGCCGCTGGGCTGCGCGCATCGTGCGCTGCGCGGCGAAGCGCAGCTTGCGCGCGGCTTCCTGCTGCAGCGTCGACGTGGTGAACGGCGCGTACGGGCGCTCGACGTACGGCTTCTGCTCGACGTCGAGCACCGTCGCTGGCTTGCCCGCGAGCTCGTTGGCCAGGCCCGTGGCCTGCTTCTCGCCGAGCACGACGAGGTCCTTGGCGCCGGCCTTCAGCTTGCCGGTCTCCTGGTCGAAGTCGCGGCCGGTCGCGACCTTGTCCTTGCCCAGTCCCTGCAGCGACGCGGGGAACGGCGCGCCTTCGGCGGCGGCGAGCACCACGTCGAGGCTCCAGTACTCGGCCGGCACGAACCGCATGCGCTCGCGTTCGCGTTCGACGATCAGCCGCACGGCGACGCTCTGCACGCGACCCGCCGAGAGCTTGGGCCGCACCTTCTTCCACAGCAGCGGCGACACCGTGTAGCCGTAGAGGCGGTCGACGAGGCGCCGCGTCTCCTGCGCCTCGACCAGGTCCATGTCGATCTGCCGCGGATGCTCGAGAGCCTCGAGGATCGCCGACTTGGTGATCTCGTGGAACACCAGGCGCCTGGTCTCGCACTTCGGCTGCAGTTCCTGCACCAGGTGCCAGGAGATCGACTCGCCCTCGCGGTCTTCGTCGGTCGCGAGGTAGACGACCGAGGCGTCCTTGACCATCGCGCGCAGCTTCTTCAGGTGGTCGCGCTTGTCGGCGGGCACCACGTAGAGCGCCTTGAAGTCGTTCTCGACGTCGATGCCGAGTTTCGACCACTTCTCCTTCTTCAGATCCTCGGGTACCTCGCTCGCGTCGCTCGGCAGATCGCGGATGTGGCCGATGCTGGCCTCGATCCGGTAGCCGTCGCCGAGGAACTTGCCGATCGTGCGCGCCTTGGCCGGCGACTCGACGATCACGACGGGGGTGCCCTTCTGCTTGCTCGCTGCCATGCGGTGGGAACGGGGCGCCTTGTCAGGGGCGGAGAACGGACTGTCAAGGATCTCGGCAGGTCGTGGCGCCGATCTGAAGGGCAGTTCCTGCGCGGGCGCTTGCGTGGCCTGGCGACTACGGTGCGCTCCGTTCCTCACCAGACTGCGGAGGTCGCGCATGGAATTCGTGTGGTTTGCCCTGATCGGAATGGCCGCCGGCTGGCTCGCCGGCCAGCTCACCAAGGGCTCGGGTTTCGGCTGGCCGGCGAATCTCGTCGTCGGGGTCCTCGGCGCCCTGCTCGGCGGCTTCGTGTTCCGGATCGTCGGTTTCCAGGCCGTCGGACTGCTCGCGCAGCTGATCGTCGCGACGGTCGGTGCCGTGCTGCTGCTCGCGTTGCTGCGCGCGATGCCGAAGGCCAAGGGCTGAGGGCCGCGACGCTGCGGTCGCAGCATCTTCCGGGCGCGCGTCCTAGGATCCTGGGCGAGCACCGCCCGCGCCGATGCGCATCGAACTGCACACGCCGATCCACGCGCCGCCGCAGGTCTGCTTCGACGCCGCGCGTTCGATCGACCTGCACCAGCAGTCGCTCGCGCACACCGGCGAACGCGCCATCGCCGGCCGCACCAGCGGCCTGATCGGCCTCGGCGAAGAGGTCACGTGGCGCGGGCGCCACTTCGGCGTGTGGTTGCGCCACACCGCGAAGATCACCGCCTTCGAGCCCCCGCGGCACTTCCGCGACACGATGACGCGCGGTGCCTTCGCCGTGTTCGAGCACGACCACTTCTTCGCGCCGGCCGGCGACGGCACGGCGATGCGCGACGTGCTCGAGTTCCGCTCGCCGCTGGGTGGCCTCGGCTGGCTCGTCGATCGCCTGGTCCTGCGTCGTTATCTCGAACGACTGCTGCGCGCTCGCAACGAAGTGGTGAAGGCCGCTGCCGAAGCGGCGGCGCGCGCGTAGGCGACGTTCCCGAATCGAGACGAACGCGCCGAGTCTGCGGCGGCGCGCGGCCGATGAGGGCGCGATGCGCCGTTCGCCCCGGGTCGTTGCCTGCCTGTCGATGCTGCTGGTCGCGTGCGCTTCGCCGCCGTCGCCGCGGGACGAGGCGTCCATGACGCCAGCGCCGATGGTCGAGGTCGGCCCGTCGGCGGGGGCGACCGCCGAACGTGCGTTTGCGTCGACCGAGTTGCTGCGTCACACCTGGCGCACGGCGTCGGGCAGGACGATGCAGGTCGTCCTGCGGCTGTCGTGGAGCGCTGCGGCCGGCGAGGCAGCGGCAGCGCACGAGCAGGTCCGGCACCACTGGCCGGCCGCGTCGCAGCGCGCACGGCAGCTGCTCGAGTCGGCCGATCTGTGCAGCGAAGCGGGCACGCTGCAGTGCGAGGAGCAACTGCGCGTCGAGATGACGCGCGAGTTGTTCCCGCGGCGACCCGGCGTGTCCGGCGCCGAGGTCGAGCGGGTGGTCTGGCGGCGCTTGCTCTGGTCGTGAGCCAGCGCCCCGACCGAGCCGCTACGGCTGCCGCAGCGGCCGAACGATCAGGTCCTTGAGCGCGAAGTTGCTGCCTTCGCCGACGCGCGTCACGAACAGGTCGTTGTGGTGGCGGATCAGGCCGAACTCGTCGAAGCACGCCACGCCGCCGCAGACCTCCATCGCCAGCGCGACCAGTTCGCTCGCGGTGCGGCTGCAGTCGACCTTGACCTTCGCCGCCTGTTCGCGCGACAGGCGGTTCTGCTCGTAGAGGCGGCAGCAGTGCAGCAGCCAGGTCAGCCCGCGTTCGAGCGCGATGTCCATGTCGACGATCACGTCCTGCACGCGCTGGAAACGGCCGATCGGCTTGTCGTCGAACTGGATGCGTTCCTCGGCGTAGACCCGGCACTTGTCGAGCGCGAACGCGAGCGACGCGAGCGCCAGTGAGGCGATGAACAGCCGGCCGCCGTTCAGCGTCGTGACCATCACTTTGAAGCCGTCGTTGGCGGCGCCGAGGATCGCGTCGTCGCCGACCTCGACGTTCTCGAACATGATCGAGCCGGTCGAGGATTGCTCCCAGACCCGCTTGCCCTGCATCTCCTGGTAGAAGACGCCGGTCTGCTGCATCGGCACGATGAAGCACGTCGAGCGCTTGCCGTTGGGGGCGTCCGGGTTGGTCAGGGCATGCACGACGACGTGGCTCGCCCAGCGCGCGTTGGTCGACCAGCACTTCTCGCCGTTGATGACCCAGCGATCGCCGCGCTTCGTCGCGGTGACCTGGGGGTTCGCCGCGTCGCTGCCGCGGCCGGGTTCGGACAGGCCGAACACGAACATGCGCTCGCCCTTCGCCAGCGCCGGCAGGTGCGCCTGCTTCTGCGCGGCGGTGCCGCAGAGCTGCAGGGGCTTCGCGCCGAGCGAGATCGCCGCGCCTGGCGTGATGGCGACCGCCTGGCTGTGGTAGCCGATCGCGAGGCCCATCAGCACGAGGTCGGTGTGGTCCCCGCCCTGGCCGCCGTACTCCTCGGCGATCGGCAGGCCGAACAGTCCGAGGTCGCCCATCGCGCGGATGCACTCGTCGGGCACCAGGCGGTGCTCACGTTCCCAGTGCAGCAGGTGCGGCGCGATCTCGGCGTCGCCGAAGTCGCGCACTGCTTCGTAGAACGCGAACTTCTCCTCGGCGACGAGGTCCCGCAGGTAGCTGTCGATACGGCGTGGCATTCGGCGGAACAGCGTAGCGAGCCGTTCCGCGCCAGGCGACCGCGAGGTGCGTTCAGCGCGCCGCGGGTGCGGCGGCCTTGGCCTGCAGCGCGTCCACGAACGTCGTCGCGCCGCGATGGCCGGGTTCGATCTCGAGCACGCGCCGGAACGCCGCCAGGGCCTGCATCGGATCGCCGCTGAACGCCAGGTTGTAGCCGCGCACGAAGTGCGCCTGGGCGTCGTAGGGCGCCTTCGCGAGGTAGGCGTCGAGCGCCTGCATCTGCGCGGCGAAGGCCTTGGCATCGCCGTAGAACGTGCGCTTGTCGGTGTCGGCCGAGGCCAGCGCCGGATCGAGCCGCAGGCCTTCGGTGATCAGGAACGCCGCGTAGTGCCAGTCGCCGTCGGCGAACACGGCGTCGGCCAGGACGAAGTGCACGCCGGCGTCGTCCGGCGCGTAGCTGCGCGCCTTGCCGTACGCTTCGGCGGCGTCACGGAAGCGGTCGGCGCGGAAGTAGAAGTCGCCGAGCTCGACGTACTTCTTGGCGAGGCCGGCCGACAGTTCTTCGGTGCCGGCTGCTGGCGCGCCGCGCGCGGCTTCGACCACGCTGCTGCGCGCGACGACCACTTCGGGTGCGGGGGCGGGGGCTGCGGCGGGCGCGCTCTCGTAGACGACGACCGTGCTCGGCACCGACAGGTAGGTAGGGCAGTAGGTCGTCGTCGGGTACCACCACCAGGTCGAGTAGTACGGCTGCGACCACGACGACCACAGCGCGTCCTGGTAGCACCAGTCCCAGTAGCTGCGGCGGCAGTACCAGAAGGGCTGCCAGAGGCTGATGCTCCACGAGAACGTCGAGCAGCCGACGCCGAACGACCAGCCGTAGTGGTTCCACGTCGAGTGGCAGTGCGACGGGTTCCAGTAGCCGTGCCACAGCGACGTGTTGCAGTGGTACCAGTGGTCGCCGCGGTAGTAGTGCGGGCGGTAGTGCGACCCGGCGCGCGCGACGAGGCTGCTGCTGAACGAACGGGCGCTGCTGCGTGGGCCGGCGAGTGTTGGCGTCACCGGCCGGCGCGTCGACAAGCTCGGGGTGACGGGGCGGAGCGTCGCGACGGGCGCCGTGGAGCGGGTCGTCGGACGCGGCCGGGCGTTCGGCGCCGTGACCGTCGAGTCGGGCCGGTGCGCGGCGGGGGCCGTGGTGTCGCGCGGGACGTAGCGGTTCGTCGTGGGCGGCTGGCGGCGCGGCGCCGGCGAGGCGGACGGTGCCGGGCGCGCGGAACTCGGCGTCGCCGGGCGCACCGTCGGTTGGTCGGCGACCGGCGTGCGCACCGGCTCGCGGCCGGGGCGGTAGCGCGAGTCGACTGCGCCAGGCTGCGGGCGGCTCACCACGTCGTCACTCGCGGCCGAGGGGCGGGGCGTCGGGCTGGGCTGCACGGTCGGGCGGGTGATCGTGCCGCCGCTGGGTCGGCTGGTGCTCGGTTGGCTGGTCGTCGGCGGCCGGCTGTCGCCACGCGTCGTCGTGCGCGGCGTCGGGTAACCACGGGATGGCGCGGGGCTCGCGCCCGGCGTCGGTCGTGGTGACGGC